>MELA01000026.1:0-5547 GCA_001767495.1 Acidobacteria bacterium RIFCSPLOWO2_12_FULL_65_11
GCTCGAAAGCCTGACGTGAGATCGGGGATGGATCGCTCGGCGAGGTAGCCCGCGATCCGGTTCAGCCAGAGGTTTCCGACGCGCCGAGCGGCGCTTGCCTGCGATCCAGCCGATCGGGCGCCGACGACAAGATCGTAAACATTCAGCTGCGAGACCAGGCGCGGTGCGTCGTTCGGTCGATGCTGGCCGTCGGCATCGATGATCAGAATGAAGGTGCCGGTCGCGTGACGGATTCCGGTCTTCACCGCCGCGCCGTTGCCTTTGTTGTACGGGTGACGGATGACATGCGCTCCTGCAGCCTCAGCGAGTCTCCCCGTCTCGTCGTTCGATCCGTCATCGACGACCAGGATCTCGAGCCACCCGGCGGTCGTCCGCAGCTCGGTCACCAGCGATCCAATCGAGGGTCCTTCGTTGAACGCGGGAACGACCACGCTCGTTGCTGCGCAGAGAGACGAGGGCAACAGCGTCACGTGGCAAACCGGAAGTTGATGATGTCGCCGTCTGAAACAACGTACTCCTTGCCTTCGAGACGCACTTCACCGTGGTCGCGACAGGCCGCCATCGATCCGCGCGTCGCGAGCGGTTCGTAGCCGACCACCTCGGCCCGGATGAAGCCGCGCGCGATGTCGCTGTGAATCTCGCCGGCCGCCACCTGGGCGGATGTGCCACGAACAATGGACCACGCACGACACTCGTCTTCACCGACCGTGAAGAACGAGATCTGATCCAGCAGGTCGTAGCTGGCGCGGATCACCCGATCGAGCCCCGACTCCTTCAGGCCGAGATCGGCCAGAAACGCCGCCGCGTCGGCCCGATCGAGCTGCGCGATCTCGAGCTCGATCTTGGCGCACACCGCGACGGCCGCCGTCGCCGCGCGCAACAGAAAGGCGGTCAGCCCCGCGGCTTTCGCCGCCCGATCCACGCGCGTCGCCGCCTCGCCGCCGCCGGTGAGCTCGGATTCGTCGAGATTGATGACGAGGAGAAGCGGTTTCGCCGAAAAAAACTGGAACCCGCGCAGCCGCTTGCGATCCTCTCCCTGGAAATCGACCGCCCGGAGGGGGCGCCCCTCTTCGAGCGCCAGACGACACACCGTCAGCACGTCGCGCTCGTGCTCGAGCTCCGGCGAGCGCATCTTCTTCAGGTCCTTCTCGAGTCGCTCGAGGCGACGCTCGGCGACGCCAAGATCCGCGAGAATCAGTTCGTCCTCCATGGCCTGTGCGTCGCGTGCGGGATCGATTGTTCCGGGCGGATGCGGCACAGAGGGGTCGCGAAACGCGCGAAGGACGTGCACCAGCGCATCCGCGTTCCGGTACGCGGCGATGTCGACAAGCGTCTGTGCCCCGGTCGTGCGGCCCGATGTGGGGAGATCGAAGAACTCGACCGTGGCCGGCACTCTCTTGCGCGGGTTGTACATCGCCGTCAGCCGGTCGAGTCGCGCGTCGGGGACCTTCGAGACACCGACCGACGTGTCGCCCTTGGCGTGGCCCGCGCGGGCCGTCTCGCGCGCGCCGGTCATGAGCTGAAAGAGAGTGGTTTTTCCGCTCGATCCGAAGCCGATGAGGGCGACTCTGAGCATGAGTTGAGGCCCGGCATGGTAGCACGCAGTTCGCCGTACCCAGCCCGTGGGGTCGAGGTTTCGGCTAGCCAACCTAGAGCCGCCCGAATGGGCGATGAAAAGGCAAAAGATAGTTTCGTAACTTACTGAAGGAGTAGATTTTGCGGTTGACAACCCACAAGCGCTCTCCTACTATCGCAGTGGAATTTTATGGATAGAAGTGGAGTAATAACGCGTGTTTAGGGGCAGTTCGCCGACCCGCATCGATGACAAGGGACGACTCAAGGTGCCCAACGCCTTCCGGTCCCTGCTCGAGAGCAAGTACGGTCGCGAGCTCTTTCTGACGAGCCTGACGGGCGAGTACGTCCGCATCTATCCGATGCCCGTGTGGGTGGAAATCGAGGCGAAGCTCGGCGCCATGCCATCGACGCATCCTTCGCGGCTTCGCTTTCTCGATCGCGTCAACTACTTCGGGCAGGCGGGCGAGCTCGACGCGCAGGGCCGCGTGATCATCCCGTTCCGCCTTCGCGAGGCCGCGACGATGGACGGCGAGGTCGATGTGATCGGCCAATACAGCTACCTCGATGTGTGGAACCACGAGCGATTCCTGAACAAGCTGCAGCGCGACGCCTACACCGACGCTGACGCGCGCTCGCTGTCGGAGTTCGGCGTGTGACGGCACATATCCCGGTCATGACCGCGAAGGTCCTGGAGCAGCTGCAGCCGGCGCGAGGCGGCGTGTACGTCGATTGCACGGTCGGCCTTGGCGGCCACGCGCGAGCGTTGCTCGACGCCGGCGCGACGCGGCTCATCGGTCTCGATCGCGACCTGGATGCGCTGGCGATCGCGCGCGCGACGCTATCGCCCTGGAGCGATCGGGTCGAGCTGGTGCACGCCGACTACCGGTCCATTGGCGAGGTGCTCGATCGTTGCCACACGCCGCTCGTTGACGGCGCGCTCGCCGATCTCGGCCTGTCATCGTTTCAGCTCGAGACAGAGGGCCGCGGCTTCAGCTTTCAGCGTGACGAGCCGCTCGACATGCGGATGGATCGAAGCGGCGGCGAGACGGCGGCCGCTTTGCTGGCCCGCGCCCGCGAAGAGGAGCTGGCCGACGTCATTTTTGCCTACGGTGAAGAGCGGTTTTCGCGCCGCATCGCGCGGGCCATCGTCGAGAGCCGTCGCCAGGCGGCTGTCGATACGACCGGACGGCTGGCGTCGATCGTGCGCCGCGCGGTTCCCCGGCGCGGCCCGATGCGGATCGATCCGGCGACGCGCACATTTCAGGCGCTGCGCATCTGGGTGAACCGCGAGCTCGAGGGGCTCGATCGGTTCGTCGAGGCCGCTGCGCGTCGGCTCCGCGCCGGCGCGCGGCTCGTCGTCATCACGTTTCATTCGCTCGAGGATCGGATTGTGAAACACACACTACGTGCGCTCGAGCGCAGTGGCGAGGTCGGGATCAAGGTCGTGACGAAAAAGCCGCTGGTTCCGGGCGACGAAGAGATCGCCCGCAACCCGCGGGCGCGAAGCGCGAAGCTGCGCGCCGCCGAACGCGTCGCATAACGGCCGTGGGGTCTTAAAGCGAGCTGGGGGTGGGGCCCCAGCGAGCGGAGTAATTAATGGAACCGTTCGAATACGCCGTCAAGAAGGACGTCCGCAACAACCCGATCGTGCGAGAGGTCGACGAGACGCGCCATCGGGAATTGTGGAAGTGGGTGGGCGTTGCGGGATTTCTGGTGCTCGTCCTGCTGTTCTCGGCGTGGCAGCATTTCGAGCTGCTGCGCCACGGCTACCAGTTCGAGCAGATCGAGGGCGAGCGGTCGGCTGAGGAAGAAGTCAGGCGGCATCTGTTACTCGAGATCGAGACCCTGCGGTCGCCCAGGCGCATCGAGGCGCTCGCCACCGAGCGGCTGCATCTGGTGGCGCCAGCCCGTGGCGAGGCCATCATCATCGAGCGGGTGCTGCCGGCCGATCCGCCGGCCACGTCGGTTGTCGCAAGGCGGTAATGAGCGACGCGGGAGTCGACTGGCGCCCCATCCTCACGCGGCGGATTTTCGTCGCGGCGGGACTGTTCGGCCTGTGGGTCGCCGGCGTCGAAGCCCGGCTCGTCTATCTGCAGGTCTTCCAGCACACCGATCTTGTGGCGCGCGCCGCCCGCCAGCAGATGCGGACCATCGCCGCGCCGGCCAAGCGGGGCGACATTCTCGATCGGCGCGGGCACTTGCTTGCCACGAGCGTCGAGGCCGACTCGATCTACGCCGTGCCGTCCGAGATCGACAACAGTCAGAAGGCGGCGATCAGATTGTGCGCCGCGCTCGGCGACTGCACGGGCCGCGACGAGCAGGCGCTGGCCGAGCGGCTGGGACGGCAGCGGGCGTTCGCCTACGTGCGCCGCCAGGTGTCGCCCGACGAAGCGCGCCGTGTGGCGGCGCTCGATCTCGACGGCATCGGATTCATCAAGGAAAGCCGCCGGTTCTATCCGAACAAAGAGCTCGCCGCGTCCCTGCTCGGCTATGTCGGCGTGGACGGCAGCGGGCTCGGCGGCCTCGAATGGTCGTACGACGCGCAGATCCGCGGCAAGCCGGGCACCATCCTCATCCACACCGACGCACGGCGCCACGCGTTCAGCCGCTTCGAGCGGCCGCCGACCTCTGGCGCGACCGTCGAGCTGACAATCGACGAGTACCTGCAGCACGTCGCCGAGCGCGAGCTGCGCGCGGGTGTCGCCCTCAACCGCGCCATTGGCGGCAGCGCCATCGTGCTCGACCCGCGGACCGGCGAGATTCTCGCCATGGCCAACGAGCCCACCTTCAACCCGAACGTGTATCAGGAATTCGGCGAGACGGCTCGTCGCAACCGGGCGGTGCAGGATCTCTACGAGCCGGGCTCCACGTTCAAGCTCGTCACGGCATCCGCGGCGGTCGAGGAGAAGGTGATGGCGGTCGATGGCGTCGTTGACACCAGTCCCGGCTACATCCGGATCGGGTCGAGTGTGATTCGCGAGGATGCCAATCACAACTACGGACGGCTCTCGCTCGGCGACGTGATCGTGAAGTCGAGCAACGTCGGGGCGATCAAGATCGGATTGCAGGTCGGCGCCGACCGCCTGAGCCGTTACGTGTCGCTCTTCGGGTTCGGCCATCCCGTCTCGCCGGACTTCGCCGGGGAGAGCCCGGGCATCGTCTGGCGGCCGGAGACGTGGACCGAACGGGCGCTGGCGTCGGTCTCCATGGGCTATCAGGTCGCCGTCACGCCGCTCCAGATGGTGGCGGCCGCGGGCGCGGTCGCCCATGGCGGTCAGTTCGTCGAGCCGCGCGTGCTGCGCGCCGTGTATCGCCAGAATCGCCGCATTGCCGTGCTGCCGAAGATCGTGCGGCGCACGGTCAGCGCCGATACTGCGGCGACCCTCACGAGGATCATGGAAGGCGTCGTCGAGCGTGGGACAGGAACGCTCGCGCAGATTCCGGGCTACACGGTGGCCGGCAAGACGGGCACGGCCGCCAAGCTGGTGGGCGGGCGCTATTCGAAGTCGGACTACAACGCCTCGTTTGTCGGCTTCCTGCCTTCGAGGAATCCGGAGATCGCGATCATCGTGGTCATTGACTCGCCGCACGGCGCCAACGGCTATCACGGCGGGCTGGTGGCCGCGCCGATCTTCAGGCGTATCGGCGAGGCCACACTGCAGCACTTGGGCATCGCGCCCACCATCAATCGAGCGCCGCCTGTCATGGTCGTGCGTCGCGACGAATCGACTCGCGTGCCGGCTTCCGGCGCGGAATCCCGTCAGAGGGTCGTGAGGCTCGTCGCTGACGGGCGGCCCGGCACCATCCCCGATCTGCGCGGCATGAGTGCACGCGAGGCGGTCGGCGGGCTGGCGAGGCTCGGACTGAGCGCACGCATCGTCGGCGATGGATTTGTCGTGTCTCAGGACCCCGCGCCGGGAGAGCCGCTCGAGCCTGGCAGAGTCTGCCGAATCGTGCTGAACCGACAGGCGG
>MELA01000026.1:5554-6872 GCA_001767495.1 Acidobacteria bacterium RIFCSPLOWO2_12_FULL_65_11
GCCGACCGCGCGCTGGGGGCCGTCACCGGTCTCGCCTACGACTCGCGCGCGGTAGAGCCGGGCCATGTGTTTGTCGCGCTCAAAGGGCAGCGTGCCGACGGGACGGCATTCGCGCGGGCGGCCGTCGAGCGCGGCGCGATCGCGGTCGTCTCAGAGCAGCCGCCGCCGGGCGAGGCGCCGGGCGTCCCTTCGGTCAACGTCCCGTGGGTCAGGGTCGATGACGCGCGCGCGGCCCTGGCGCTGATGGCCGCCTCGTTCTACGGCGATCCCAGCGCCGACATGCAGGTCGTGGGCATCACCGGCACGAACGGGAAGACCACGACCGCCTATCTCGTCGCCTCGATCTTCGAAGCCGCAGGTCTGCGATGCGGCGTGCTCGGCACGGTGGCCTATCGCATCGGCGACGAGGTTCGCGAAGCGACGCACACGACGCCAGAGGCGCCCGACCTCGCACGACTGCTTCGCGAGATGGTCGATCGCGGATGTCGCGCGACGGCCATGGAAGTCTCGTCGCACGCGCTCGCGCTTCGTCGGGTCGACGGCGTGCAATTCGCAGCCGGCGTGTTCACCAACTTCTCGCGCGATCACCTCGACTTCCACGAGACGATGGACGCGTACTTCAAGGCCAAGCGCCGGCTGTTCGAGATGCTGCCGCGGAACGCGCCCGCCGTGCTGAACATTGACGATCCGCGAGGCGTGGCGCTCGTGGAGGTTGTCGGCCGCCCGGTGACGTACGCGATCCACCATTCCGCCGATATCACGCCGGGGCCGCTCGCCTTCTCGTTCGACGGCTTGACGTTTGACGTGCGGACCCCGCGCGGCGCCCTGCACATCCGCTCCCGGCTGGCCGGCCGCCCCGGCGTCTACAACATCCTCGCGGCCGTTGCCGCGGCGGTGGCCCTGGACCTGCCGTTTGATGCGATCGAGCGGGGCGTGGCTGCGCTCGACAGCGTCCCGGGACGTTTTCAAGTCGTCTCGGGCGCCACAGACGAGGTCACGGTGGTCGTCGACTACGCGCACACCGACGACGCGTTGCGCAACCTGCTCGAGACCGCGCGGCCTCTCGCGCGGGGGCGGATCGTCACCGTGTTCGGCTGCGGCGGGGATCGCGACAAGACGAAGCGCCCGCTGATGGGCGCCGTCGCCGAGCGGCTGAGCGATGTCATCGTGGTGACCTCGGACAACCCGCGCAGCGAGGATCCACACCTCATCATCGAGGAGATCCGGCGGGGCCTGACACCCAATCTGCGGCGAGACACGGGTGAGCGGCTGTTGTCGATCGTCGATCGGCGCGACGCGATCCGCAAGGCCATCGAGC
>MELA01000026.1:6976-27227 GCA_001767495.1 Acidobacteria bacterium RIFCSPLOWO2_12_FULL_65_11
CCTACAGGTGGAAACGTGTCGGGGACCTCGGACATCCGCCTGACGGCTTCGTGGGTTGCCCAGGCCCTGGGACCAGCACGGGCTGCGTTGGTGTCGGGGGACGCGGCGCGGGTGTTTGCTGGCGTGTCGATCGACACACGGACGCTCGCACCCGGCGAGCTCTTCGTCGCAATCCGGGGCGAACGGTTCGATGGCGCCGATTTCGCAGCAGAAGCGATCGCTGCCGGCGCGGGCGGGATCGTGGTGCCGCGCGGTCGCGCGCGGGATTTTACGGGCGGGCGGGCGGTGGCCGCCGTCGTCCCCGTGGTGATTGAAGTCGACGACACCACCGCGGCGCTCCAGGCGCTGGCGCAAGCGGTGCGGCGTCAGTCGGGTACCAAGGTCGTGGCCATCACCGGCAGCGCCGGCAAGACCACGACGAAGGAAGTGACGAGTGAGTTTCTCGCGGCGCGGTATCGGGTGATCCGCAACCGCGGAAACTTTAACAACCAGATCGGGCTGCCGCTGTCGCTCCTGGACCTGAGCGAGCGGCCGGAGATTGCCGTTGTCGAGCTCGGGATGAATCACGCCGGAGAAATCAGCACGCTCGTGCGCATCGCTCAGCCGGAGGTCCGGGTCTGGACGAACGTAGGCGACGCCCACCTCGGATTCTTTGCGTCGGTCGACGCGATTGCCGACGCGAAGGCCGAAATCCTCGAGGGCGCCACGGCGGCGACCGTGCTCGTGGCCAACGCCGACGACCAGCGGATCGCTCGGCGCCTGGGCGCCTTTGCCGGTCGCGTCGTGACGTTCGGCATCGAGCGTGACGCCGACGTGAGGGCGACCTCGATCGTGGACCGCGGCGTCGGTGGGATGGCGGCCCGCGTGGCCACGCCCCGTGGCGCGTTCGACTTGAGCACGCCTCTCATCGGGAAAGGCAACCTGGCCAACGTCCTGGCTGCCACGGCCGTCGCCGCGGAGTGTGAGATCCCGCTCGCGACGATTGCCGCGCGCGCCGCCCGCCTGCGGCCGGCGAGAGGGCGCGGGGAGGTTGTCGCGCTCCCGGGCGGCATCACGGTCATCGACGACAGTTACAACGCCAACCCGACGGCCACCAAAGGCGCCCTCGCAGTCGTTGGTGGATCGCCGTGGGCGTCTCGCCGCGTCGCGGTGCTCGGCGAAATGCTCGAGTTGGGCGATCGCGCCGTCGCGCTCCACGAAGAGGTTGGCCGCGCCGCGGCGTCGGCTGGCGTCGACGTGCTCGTCACTGTCGGCGGCCCCTCCTCGGCGGCGATGGGCGAGGCGGCGATCGCGGCGGGTCTTACGCGCGGCACCGTGCATCACTTCGCCACGAGCGACGAAGCGGCCTCGGCCATCGGCGCCTTGGTGCGCCCTGGCGATCTGGTGCTCGTGAAAGGGTCGCACGGCGTCGGCACGGACCGCGTCGTGGATCGGCTCAAGGCTAAGTGGGCTAAGTGGGCCGAGCGGGCGGAGCGTGGCTGATGCTCTATTACCTGCTCTATTCGTTCCACACGCAGTTCTCCGTGCTGAACGTCACGCAGTACATCACGGTCAGAACGGCGGCGGCGAGCTTCACGGCCTTGGCCATCAGCCTTGCGCTCGGACCGTGGATGGTGCGCACGTTGCGCGAGTTTCAGATTGGGCAGGTCATTCGCCAGGAGGGGCCGACCTCCCATCGCCCCAAAGCGGGCACGCCGACGATGGGCGGGCTGCTGATCTTGACGGCGGCCATCGTGCCAACGCTGCTGTGGGCGGATCTCACGAACGCGTACGTATGGATTGCCGTGCTGACGACGGCCGCATTCGGCTGCGTCGGCTTTGCCGACGACTACCTGAAGATCGCCGGTCGATCGCACCACGGCCTCAGACCGCGCTACAAGCTGGGCTGGCAGTTGCTGATCGGGGTCGCCGCCGGACTGCTCCTGCTCGTCCTCGAGGACAGGGGCCTGTACAACACACGGCTGATCTTCCCGTTTTTCAAGCGCCTCATCCCCGATCTCGGATGGGGCTACGTGTTGTTCGCGGCGTTTCTGCTCACGGCGGAATCGAATGCCGTCAACCTGACCGACGGCCTCGACGGGCTCGCGATCAGCCTCTTCGCCATTGCCGCAGCCGCGTATACCGCGCTCGCGTATGTCGTCGGCCACCGCGTGCTGGCCGAGTACCTCCTCATCTCGCACTTCTCGTTGGCGGGAGAGCTGACGGTGTTCTGCGGGGCGCTGGTCGGCGCGTCGCTCGGCTTTCTTTGGTACAACTCGTACCCCGCCGAGATCTTCATGGGCGATGTCGGGTCGCTGGCGCTCGGTGCGGCCCTCGCCACGGTCGCGATTCTCATCAAGCAGGAACTGTTGCTCCTGATGGTCGGGGGCGTGTTCATGCTCGAAGCCCTGTCGGTCGTCGTCCAGGTGGCGTCCTTCAAGTTGACCGGGCAGCGCGTGTTCCGGATGGCGCCGATCCATCACCACTTCGAGCTGATGGGATGGAGCGAGCCGAAAGTGATCTCGCGGTTCGTGATCGTGGCAATCATTCTCGCGTTGTTCAGTCTCACGACGCTCAAGTTGAGATGACTGTTGGGATTCGGGATTTGGGATTGGGGATTCGGAAAGCATTGACACAATGCCGTTTGACGTTCGAGGTAAACGCGTGACCGTGGCGGGCACCGCACGGAGCGGACTGGCGGCCGCGGGGCTGCTGGCGCGAAAGGGCGCGCGAGTCACGCTCTCTGAATCGCGGGGTGAAGTCACCGAAACGGCGGCGCTCGGCGCGTTGGGCGTGACGCTCGAACTCGGTGGACACACTGTGGAGACCTTCACGTCGGCCGACCTCATCGTGCTCAGTCCCGGCGTGCCGACCGACCAGCCGGCGGTCCGCGCGGCGCGCGAGCGGGGCGTGCCCGTCATTGGCGAGCTCGAGCTCGCCTCGCGCTGGCTGCAGGGCCGCCTCATCGCGATTACCGGCACGAAGGGCAAGTCGACGACGACGGCGCTGACGGGACGCATCCTCGAGGCGGCCGGATTCAAGGTCACGGTGGGCGGCAACATCGGCACCCCGCTCTCGGCGCAGGTGTCCTCGTCGACGCCCGACACGCTGCACGTGGTCGAGGCGAGCAGCTTTCAGCTCGAGAGCATCGAGACGTTCCAGCCGTGGATTGCCGTCCTGCTGAACTTCTCGCCCGACCACCTGGACCGTCATCCCACCGTCGCGGCGTACGCGGCGGCCAAGGCGCGCATCTTTGAGAACCAGAGCGAGCGGGACTGGGCGGTCGTCAACGCCGACGATCCAGAAGTGCTCGAGCTCGCGCGGAGCGGGCGGGCGTCGCGGCGGTGGTTTGCGCGCAGCGGATCGATTGAGGAGGGCACGGTGATCGACGGCGGGTGGATTGTGGCGCGACGTGGCGGCACGAGGGATCGGATCGTGCCGCTCGACGCCATCCACCTGTTGGGGCCGCACCTGGTCGACGACGTGATGGCCGCCGCGACGGTGGGCGCGATTGTCGGCGCGGCCCCGGAGGCGGTGACGGCGGCGGTCGACGCATTCGGCGGCCTCGAGCACGCGATGGAGCTGGTCGCGGACATCGACGGCGTGCGCTTCGTGAACGATTCGAAGGCGACCAATGTCGCGTCGGCGCTTCGATCGATCGAAAGCTTTGACGCTGATCTCGTGCCGATCATCGGGGGGCATTTCAAGGGCGGCGACCTGCGGATGCTGCGCGAGGCGCTCGTGGCACGCGCGAAAGCGGTCGTGGCGATCGGCGAGGCCGCGCCGCGGGTGCGGGACGCGCTGGCAGACGCGGTGACAGTGCACGTCGCCGACTCGTTTCGGGGCGCGATCGATCAGGCGTACCAGATCGCCAAGCCGCGCGGCGTGGTGCTGCTTGCACCGGCCTGCGCGAGCTTCGACATGTTCCACGATTACGCGGAGCGCGGCCGCAGGTTCAAGGAGGAAGTCGCGCGAATCGCGCGCGATCGTGAGCGGTGAGCAGTCGTCAGTCGGTGTCGCGGTGGAGGACTGGCTGCTGGGAACGCGGGCTGCCCCGGCCTGCGAAGCTGGTGCCCTTGCCCGGGACCGACTGATGACTGCTGACCGCTCAGGAGCGTAGGTGAACTCGGGGTCCGAGATCAAAGGATGTTTTCGGGTGGAAGGCGGCTGAGCTGTAGGGGGTGGGGCCCCACCGCAAAGGAATAAATGGCGCGCAAACTGAAGTCCGACAAGGTGCTCTTTCTCACGACCATCCTGCTCGTGGGTCTGAGCATTGTCATGGTCTACAGCGCGTCGGCCGTCGTCGGCCTCGAACGGTTCGGCCGGCCCTACATGTTCCTGATGAGGCAGGGCATGTGGGCGGCGCTCGGCCTGGCACTGATGGCGGTGGTCATGCGCGTCGACTATCGTACCTATCGCGAGCCGGTCTTTATCTGGATGTCGCTCGGGATCGTGACGCTCGCACTGGTCGCCGTGCTCTTCAGCCCGCCGATCAACAACGCCAGGCGGTGGTTCGGCATGGCCGGCATCGGCGTGCAGCCGTCGGAACTGGCCAAGCTCGCCTCGATCTTCTTCATTGCGGCGCTACTCGAGCGTCGGATGCACCGGATCGACGAGGTGGGCTACTCGCTACTGCCGATCGGCATCGTGATCGCGGTGCTGGTCGGCCTGATCCTGCTCGAGCCGGATTTTGGCACCGCCGTGTCGCTCGGACTCATCGCGGCCGTCATGGTGTTCGCGGCCGGACTCGACCATCGCTACATCCTCGGGGCCGCGCTCGCGGCCCTGCCTGCGATCTACCTCGTCATGATGAGCGCGCCGTATCGCCGCCGGCGGATGCTGGCCTTTCTCGACCCGTGGGAGGACCCGCTCGGCAGCGGTTTCCAGATCATCCAGTCGCTCATCGCCGTGGGCACGGGCGGCGTCTGGGGCCGGGGATTGATGAACGGCGTACAGAAGCTGTTCTACCTGCCGGAGCCGCACACCGATTTCATTTATTCGGTGATTGCCGAAGAGCTCGGCTTGCTCGGGGCAACCGCTGTGTTGCTGTGCTTCTGCGTCATCACGTGGCGCGGGTTGCGCATCGCCCTGCGCGCGCCTGACGCGCACGGCGCCTTTCTCGCGATCGGGCTGACGACGATGGTCGCGGTGCAGGCGCTCGTGAACATCAGCGTCGCACTGGGGCTGATGCCCACCAAGGGCATCCCTCTGCCGTTTGTCAGCGCAGGCGGGTCGTCGCTCGTCGTCAGCCTGATCGGCATGGGGATTCTGCTCAACGTGTCGCAGCATGCGTCGTCTGAGGCGTGAGGACGAATGTCTCCGCTGCGCGTGGTCATCGCAGGAGGCGGTACCGGGGGGCACTTGTATCCGGGGATTGCCGTCGCGCGCGAGCTGCAGTCGCGGCAGGCGGATGCGGTGATCTCGTTTGCGGGAACGGCCAAGGGCATCGAAGCGCGCGCCATGCCGGTCGAGGGCTTCGCGCTGGATCTGATTCGGAGCGGCGGCTTGAAAGGCAAGTCGGTGCTCGACCGTGTCAGGGGCGCGGCGCTCTTGCCGCTCGGCCTGATCGACGCCTGGCGCATCGTGTCGGATCGACGGCCGGATCTGGTGATTGGCGTTGGTGGATACAGTGCGGGACCGGTGGTGCTCGTGGCGGCGCTCAGAGGTGTGCCGGCGATGCTGCTCGAGCAAAACGCCGTACCCGGACTGACGAACCGGCTGCTCGCGCCGTTCGTGCGGGCGGCCGGCGTGACATTCGAATCGACGCGGACGTTCTTTGGCGCGAAGGCGTTTGTCAGCGGTAATCCGGTCCGTCCGGAATTTTTCGGCGCGATCGGCGCGCCCACCGAGTCGGACGCTGATGGCTCGATCGCAAAGGTCCTCGTCTTCGGCGGCTCCCAGGGCGCTCACGCGATCAACGTGGCCATGGTGGAGGCGGCGGAGGAGCTGGCCGCTCGCGGCTTAGGTGTTCGTCTCACGCACCAGACGGGCGAACGCGATCTGGAGATGGTACGCGCCGCCTACCGGGCCGTGGGACTGGCGGCCGAGGTCGAGCCGTTCTTCTACGACATGGGACGCCGGATCGGCCGGGCAGACTTGATCGTATGCCGCGCGGGCGCGACGACGCTGGCGGAGATTACGGCAGTGGGGATCGCCGCCATTCTGATCCCGCTGCCGACGGCGACCGACGATCACCAGCGGAAGAACGCCCTGGCGCTCTCTGAGGCCGGCGCGGCCGACGTGCTGTTGCAGCAGGATATGACGGGTCATGTGCTCGCGGAGCGGATCGTGGCGCTCTCGGCCGATCGCACGAGGCGCGGGCGCATGGCGGCCGCGGCCCGTGTGTTGGCGCGGCCCGACGCGGCCCGCGTCATCGTCGATCGGGCGTTGGAGCTGGTTGGAAGGTCCGGCTAAAGCCGGACACTACATGGGGAGCGAGAGGTCCGGCTAAAGCCGGACACTACAGGTGAAAGGGAGGATCGGCGCGCCGAACGCTACGGATCGTACGTAGTGTCCGGCTTCAGCCGGACCCTTGTGCTAGGAAAGACGCGGCACGTGCACTTTGTCGGTATCGGCGGGATGGGCATGAGCGGCATTGCGGAGCTCCTCGCCAATCTCGGGTACGTCGTCACCGGATCGGACCTACGGCGATCCGCGGTGACCGATCGGTTGACGACGCTGGGCGTTTCTGTTGCGTACGGGCACGACGCGTCGCACGTGGGCGAGGCGGACGTGGTGGTCGTCTCTTCGGCGGTTCGGCCGGCCAACGTCGAGGTCTGCGAAGCCGAGAGGCGGCAGATTCCCGCGATCCCGCGGGCCGAGATGCTCGCTGAGCTGATGAGGCTGCGTTACGGGATTGCCGTCGCAGGCTCGCACGGCAAGACCACCACGACGTCGATGATCGCGCTCGTGCTCGAGCGCGCAGGGCTCGACCCGACGGCGGTGATTGGCGGTCGCGTGAGCGCCTTTGGCAGTAACGCGCGGCTGGGCCGCGGCGAGTTGATGGTGGCGGAGGCGGATGAAAGCGACCGGTCGTTTCTCAAGTTGTTTCCGACGCTGGCTGTGATGACCAACATCGACCACGAGCACCTCGACAATTACGGCGGCTTTGCCGATTTGCAGCAGGCGTTTGTGGATTTCGCCAACAAGGTTCCCTTCTACGGCGCCGTGATTGCGTGCCTCGACAGCGCGCCGCTCGCCGCCGTGCTGCCGCGCATCACGCGCCGCGTCGTGACGTATGGACTGGACCGAGGGGACGCCGACCTTGTCGCGAGCGACATCGCCCTGGGTCCGCTGAGCGCGAAGGCGACGATCACCGAGCGCCGCCGGCACCGCGGCGCGCGCGCCGAGAGGACCGCGCTCGGAACGCTGGCGCTCTCGGTGCCAGGCCGCCACAACCTGCGGAACGCGCTGGCGGCGGTCGCCGTCGGCCTGGAGCTGGGGCTGCCATTCGATCGCGTTCGGCCGGGCCTGGAGGGGTTTCGGGGTGCGGAGCGACGCTTCGAGGTCCGCGGCGAGCAGAACGGCATCCTGGTCGTCGACGACTACGGTCATCACCCGACCGAGATTGCCGCCGCGCTCGAGGCGGCGCGGGGGCTCAACCGGCGGGTCATCGTCCTGTTCCAGCCGCACCGCTACACACGGACCGCATTGCTGATGGACGCGTTCGGCCCCGCGCTTGCCGCCGCCGATCGCATCATCCTGACCGACATCTACGGCGCGGGCGAGGACCCGATTGCCGGCATCACCATCGACGCGCTCGCGGCCGCGATTCGCAAGAGCGTCAGGGCTCCGGTTGACGTCGTGCCGCGACTCGATGACGTCGTGCCCGCGATCGTACGGATCGCGCGAGCGGGCGACCTGGTGATGACGCTGGGCGCGGGGTCGATTGGGTCGGTGCCCGAGCGCCTGGTGGCGGCACTGGCGGAGCGCCGATGAGCGTTGTGGCCGCCCCGGCCGATCGACGCTTCCGGCGCGCGCACGTCAAGCCGGCGCGCAGGCGGTGGCGGTGGCGCGCCATGGCTCGGCCGCTCGCCGCCTACACGGTGGCGGTGTTGGTCCTGGCGTACGGGGCCTATCGCGGGTCGATCGCCGGTGCCCGCGCGCACGTTCTCCAGGTCGATCGCATCGTTGTTTTCGGCAACGAGCGGCTGTCGCACGGCGAGGTGCTGGCGCTCGTGGGCGGGCTGCGCGGCGAGAGTCTCTTGTGGGCGGATCTGGGCGCGTGGCGGGCGCGACTGCTGGCGTCGCCGTGGGTGAAGGACGCAGCGCTGCGGCGATCGCTGCCGTCGACAATCGAAGTGATCGTGACCGAGCGGCAGCCGATCGGCATCGGGCGCATCCAGGACGAGATGTACGTCATCGACGATCGCGGCGCGATCATCGATCAGTACGGACCGCCCTACGCGGATCTCGATCTGCCGATCGTCGACGGACTGGCCGCCTCCTCAGGCGAAAGCGGGACGCCGGCCGATGAGGCGCGGGCGGAGCTGGCCGCGCGTGTCGTTGCGGCGCTCAGGGTGAGGCCGGAGATTGCGCGCCGGCTGTCGCAGATCGACGTGTCAGACGTGGGGAATGCCGCCGTCATCCTGAGCGGCGATTCCGCGGTGATCGAGCTCGGCGACGACCAGTTTCTCGCCCGGCTGCAGACGTACCTCGAGCTGGCGCCGGCTCTGCGCGAGCGCGTGCCCGAGATCGACTACGTCGACGTGCGGTTCGACAACCGGATTTACGTCCGGCCGGCGGCCAAGCCCGTGCGGACGGCGGATGCGGCGAAGGCGCCGGCGAGCCCCGGTCGTACGGCCGGGGCCGCGAGAACGGACCGAAACGCGAAGACCCGGAGGTAGCGTGGCGCGCAAAGAACGATATCTGGTCGGACTCGACGTCGGGACGTCGACGGTGACGGCGGTGGTTGGCGAGATCGTGGATGGCAGCGGGCTCGATATCGTCGGGATCGGTGTCGCCGAGTCGCGCGGCATCCGGCGCGGCATCGTCGTCAACCTGGAAGCGGCGGTCGAATCGATCAAGAAGGCCATCGAGGAAGCCGAGCTGATGGCCGGCGTCGAGATCGATTCGGTGCATCTTGCGCTGTCCGGTCCGCATATCAAGGGCTTCAACAGCCGCGGGGTGATTGCTGTGGCCGGCAAGAACCGTGAGATTACGCGGGACGACGTGCGGCGCGCGATCGAGGCCGCCAAAGCGGTGTCGCTGCCGGCCGGCCGCGAGATCCTGCACGTGCTGCCGCAGGACTTCGTGGTCGACGACCAGGACGGGATCGGTGCACCCACGGGCATGACCGGCGCGCGGCTCGAGGTGAACGTGCACATCATCACGGGCAGCCAGAGCTCGACCCAGAACTTGGTTGCGTGCGTGAACCGCGCGGGCGTGACGGTCGCCGAAACCATCGCCGAACAGATCGCGGCGAGCGACTCGGTGCTGACCGAGGACGAGAAAGAGCTGGGCGTGGCGGTGGTCGACATCGGTGGCGGCACGACCGACGTGGCCATCTACGAGCGGGGCAGCCTATGGCACACGGCGGTGATGGGCATTGGCGGCGATCATTTCACCAACGACATCGCCGTCGGCTTGCGCACGCCGATCCCCGACGCGGAAAAGATCAAACGGAAGTGCGGCTGCGCGCTCTCGGGCATGGTCGACGAGAACGAGACCATGGAGGTGGCGAGTGTGGGAGGCCGCAAGCCGCGCGTCATGGCGCGTCGCATTCTGTCCGAGATTCTGCAGCCGCGCGCCGAGGAAATCTTCCATCTCGTGTGGGATGAAATCCGGCGTGCCGGCCATGAGAAAAGCCTCAACTCGGGCATCGTGCTCACCGGCGGCGGGGCGATTCTCGATGGCATCCCCGAGATTGCCGAGCAGATTTTCGATCTGCCGATCCGCCGGGGCTGCCCGACGGGCGTCGGCGGACTGGCCGATCACGTCAACAGCCCGACGTTTGCGACCGGCGTGGGCCTGGTGCTGTACGGCTATCGGAACGCCGTCGAGGAAATGGGGCGCGCGCCGGTTGGCGCCGGCGCCTTGGTGCGCGTCGCGGGACGGCTGCGCGGTTTGTTCAAGGAATTCTTCTAAACCACAAGGAGTGTTCGCATGGCTGACAACAAGACGCCGAAAGTCGACAACCGAGAGGCCCCACGGCTGCGGCTGCACCTGGCCGAGGATGCGAGCCCTGGCGCGCGCATCAAGGTGGTCGGCGTCGGCGGCGGCGGCAGCAACGCCGTCAACCGGATGGTCCGCACCGGTGTCGAGGGCGTCGAGTTCATCGTGGCCAATACCGACCTGCAGGCGCTTCGAGGTAACGCCGCGCCGATCAAGCTGCAGATGGGCGCCAAGCTGACCAAGGGGCTCGGCGCCGGCGCGGACCCCAACGTCGGCCGGCAGGCGGCGCTCGAGGACACCGAGAAAATCATTGCGGTGCTCGACGGCGCCGACATGATCTTCGTCACCACGGGGCTCGGTGGCGGCACCGGCACGGGTGCGGCCCCCGTGATTGCGAGCCTGGCGAGCGAGCTCGGCGCGCTGACGATCGCGGTCGTCACCAAGCCGTTCAAGTTCGAGGGCAAGAAGCGTCAGATGCAGGCCGAGCGCGGTATCGAGGCGCTCAGCGACTGCGTCGACACCATCATCACGATTCCAAACGAGCGGCTGCTCGCGATCATCGATCGCACCACACCGCTCACCGACGCCTTCGCCACGGCCGACGATGTGCTGCGGCAGGCGATCCAGGGCATCTCCGATCTGATTCTGGTGCCGGGGCTCATCAATCTCGACTTTGCCGACGTCAAGACCATCATGGCGGGCATGGGGCTGGCGATGATGGGCACTGGCGTCGCGGAAGGGAAGGACCGCGCGGTGGAAGCGGCGCGCCGCGCGATCTCGAGTCCGCTGCTCGAGGGCGCCTCGGTCAACGGCAGCCGCGGCGTCATCATCAACGTCACCGGCGGCCCCGATCTGTCGCTCGTCGAGGTCTGCGAGGCGTCGTCCATCGTGCAGGAGGCCGCCGACGAAGACGCCAACATCATCTTCGGCGCGGTCGTGGACCCCGCGCTCAAGGGCAAGGTCAAGATCACCGTCATTGCGACCGGCTTCGGGCCGCCGGCCACGACCCGGTCGTTGACTTCTGCGGCCGAGACGCCCGTCGACCTGACGCACTACGCCGATCGGACCCGGGCGCGCGAGGCGCCCGCGGCGTCAGGCGCAGGCGGCGCGCCCGAGGTGGCGATGTCTTCGCGGTTCTCGATCACGAGGCGCCCGGCGCTCGACCTCCGACCCGACGACGTGCGACATGCTCAGGTCAGCGGCGAGCTCAGTCGACCTGCCGATCTCCCGCTGGCGTCGGGCCGCCGTTCCAGTGGGGCAGCCGAGCCCCACGCCGCAGAGCCGGACGTCGATCTCCACAAGAAGTTCGACGTGCCGGCGTTCCTGAGGCGTCAGGAAAACTGAGGCGCTGGGGAGGACAGCGCGCCTCACGCGGCAAGCGCTGTTGCTCTGACACGATCAAGGACCGCTATCAACTCATCTAACTGAGGTGAGGTGAAAAGCCCGTCAGGGCCTCTGGGGGTCTCCACGCCGTGCAGCAGCATGTTCATGCTGCCGATGCGCAGCATCGTGTTGTCGAAATCGAAGCCGTGGAAAGCGTGCTGATGGAAGTGCGCCTTCCGCTTCGCGTCGCGCAGGATCTCGGGGTGGTGCTCGCGCAGGTATTCGCCCGCGGCTACGAGGAAGCCGGCGGTGCCGCAGGCGGGGTCGCAGATGATGTCTTTCGGACCGGGAGCGGTCATCTCCACCATGAGCCTGATGATGTGGCGCGGGGTGCGGAACTGGCCGTTCTGCCCGGCGCTGGCGATCTTGCCGAGCATGTATTCGTAGAGGTCGCCCTTGGTGTCGCGGTCTTCCATCGGCACCTGGTCGAGCAGATCCACCACCTTGGCCAAGAGCGCTGGCGTGGGGATGGTGAAGCGCGCGTCCTTCATGTGGTGCGCGTAGGTGGAGTCGTCGCCGCCGAGCGTGCGCAGGAACGGGAAGACGTGCTCGCCGACAATCGCGAACATCTCGGCCGGTGAGAAGTGTTTGAAGCGAGACCAGCGGAGGTCTTCGTAGGGCCGCTTCTTCGGGTCTTTGCCTTCGGGGAAGACGCGACGCTCGATGGGCTTCTTGAGCCTGGCGGACTTGTTCTCCTCGAGCGTGTGCAGATCGTCGAGCCGGCGCAGGAAAAGCAGATAGGTGATCTGCTCGATGACTTCGAGCGGGTTGGAGATGCCGCCGGACCAGAAGGCGTCCCAGATGCGGTCGATTTGACTTCTGAGTTCACCGGTGAGCATGGCGGGTCCTTCGGTTCAATTTGGTGGCGGCGCGCGGAAAACGAGAACGCACGGGGGGCAGGGCTGGAGGCGACGCACCAAGAGCTTCACCCAAATAACGTTGTCCGGTGAACTAACGCCCCCCCGTATGTTGTTGAAACGCGCCGATTCTAGCAGGAACCGAACGGTACCGCGGGGCGGTTCATGTCTGCGGTCAGGCCGAACACATGCCGCGCAGACGGATGTGACGCAACGGTTAGGAACGCAGCCCTCCCCGTCACCACCATGGCAGCCGGTCATAGTGCCAAGCGGCGATTCCCGCCCGATCTGGCTGCCTCCTGATCGGTTCGTGCAGCTTGCGTGCGAATGCGAACAATCAGCGGTCCAAGGCCATGCCCAAGAGACTGAGGGTCTAGCGAAGACGGGGAGCCACTACACACTGCGGCGTTGACCAGGACCTATCTGAGGTCGCAATCGATCTGCCTGCGACACCGTGGCGGGCTCTACGACCTACAAGGCGCTACCGTCCAGTCAATGGAACAGCGATTGGAACCTTCAAGGCGACTCTGGGGACGGACCGGACACCTGGGCGCCGGTCTTTGTTCCTCCGTACTCCTTGGCACGAAAGCGGCCGAGCACCAACTCCCCGGTCGCTACCCATCGGGCCCGGAGATCGGCGCGGACCCGGTCTGGGAATCCGAAGTGCGCGGAAGCTGAGGAGGCGAGGAAGTCT
This sequence comes from Acidobacteria bacterium RIFCSPLOWO2_12_FULL_65_11, assembly GCA_001767495.1. Taxonomy (GTDB): domain Bacteria; phylum Acidobacteriota; class Vicinamibacteria; order Vicinamibacterales; family CAVVIG01; genus 2-12-FULL-65-11. The sequence continues at coordinate 20,003 of MELA01000026.1, forward strand.
CCAAATGAAACCGCCCTGGACGGATGGCTGCGATGGAAGCTCTTGAGGATCGAATCCAGTCTCGCGCCCGTGATTCGTTTCGAGGAGGCCACCTTGTCGAGGTCGTCAGCCGTGAGGATGGTCAGTGGCCAGATCCGCGGCCTACGGATATGTACGCGCTTCTGAAGCCCCGCCTGAAAGCGGTCTGACAACACACGAGCCACTGGCCCACAACCAATGATCGGATCCTGAACGACTAGAACCGGAAAGACCTCGGACACACGATCAGGCTGCACGAAAGCTCCCGCCACCCGACGGTCCAACCAGACTCCAAAGATTCCGCGCAGGAGTTGATGGACTCCGCCGTGCTTCGCGCGCCCGAACTTCTTCGACAACCCCTTGAAGAATCGACCAGGCTCGCCAGAATACTTGTCTGCGGACCTGACAAACGTCCCCTTGCATTCGATGACGATCGCCACGTCGCCTCGCACGGCTACCGCATCCCAGACCTCTTCATTCGTGGCCTGATCAATGGGATTGCGGGCATACGACCAGCGCCTCGATGCAAAGACCTCTTGCAACGTGTCAAGGCAAGAGCCCTCAAACGCTTTTCCCCAGATACTCGTGAATCGCTTCCTGCGGTCATCGGTGTCGAGCGCGTTGATCATGCTCCAGAAGACGTGCGGGCCGAGTCTCTCCATCAGCAGGCCGACATCGACGCACATGACGGCTCCATCTGGTAGGCGCCAGAGGGGCTTGGCTCGGAACGGGGTAAGGTCGAACAAGATCTCGCGAGAGAACTCTGCGATATTGAGCCACTCGGGCAATTCATCGAGACCAACGCTGAGGCCTTCAGTGAACTTCGATAGGACATCCTTCGAGACGATCTCGTGCGGCTGGTGTGGGTCGAAGCACCCTCGAGACGGCTCGGCGATCAAGTCGCGAAATGTCACCGTGGACCAGAACGAGAAGAGCAAGAAGGTCAGGTCGAACCATGCTTGAACATTGAAGCCCGAAGTGAACAGCGCCACTCGTTCGAGGCGCTCCAGTTCGACCGGATCATCGGCGACCGCAGGAAGCCTCCGGGTCAGCAGCTCCTGGGCCCGAGGCCAAGCGAGCGCGAGGGCAGGCGCGTTCTCGGTCTCGTACAAGGGCGCGACCTGCGTTGCCACCCAGAGTGCGATGCTGGCCTTCGGAGGTGGCTCGTCCACGCGAAATAGGCCGTTCGTGAGAAACAGTAGGTCCCCCAACAGATCACGGGCGTCCCTCGTAGCCAACATGTTCCCGCCAGTGGCCTGGCCATGGGTTGCGACCAGCCGAGCCACGAACAACACCTGTGTTCGATGCAGAAATGGTCGGTCGAGGAAGGATGCATCTCGCATCTTCGACTGCAGGACCGACAGAAGCTCCCGGCTGATGACATTGCCAATTAGCCAGGCCTGTACATCGCGCGCGGGTTCGGGACCGACTAGGTCGGCCTCGAGGGCCGCCGACGACAGGAGAAGATTTAGGAAGCCGAGGAACTTCAGTCCCTCTGTGCGGTTGATGGTGGTGGCGAGGGCGGACAGTTCTCCGTAGGTCACGACGCGACCCGGAAACACTTCCTCCGGCGAAATGAAGGTGCGAAGTAGCGGCGGCACGGTCCAGTCTGTCACGTACGCGACCCGCCAGGACCGCGTCGCCCTGAGGGAGCAGCCCGCCCGCGATTCCTCGCCCCTGCGGCGTATATCGGAGCTAACGCTTCAGCCGGGCCGGCTCATCGCCGGCCCGGCTGGCCGGGTGGACATCGATGCAAGTCCTCGCGCGTTCAGTCTCATGCCCGACCGTTTTCCTTCGTCGGTGTGCGGAGATCGCCAACACTCCGGGGCGGGCTTCTAAGACGGAAGCGACATCGCAGCCCGGCAGCCCGCCGGCTGCACTGCAGCAACCCGCCCTTGATGGCACCCCGCCGCATACGGGCTTTTCCTTTATTTCGATCCGTCTTTCGTCGTTCTTTCGGTAGTAAAATAGTTACTGCTTTCCCGCCGCAGAAAGAGGCGCAATGGCCATCAGTCCCGATGAAGTCCAAACGGTGCTCCGTCTCAGGGATGAGTATCAGCAGATCCTTAACAAGCGCGCCGATTGGATGGACGCTGTCCAGGCAGCGGCGGACCGCATGCGCGACATCGCCGACCCGCCACATCTCAGGGAAATACGTGAGGCGCAGGAAAGGATACGCGACATGATCGACCCGCCCGCTCTTCGTCAATTTCGTGAAGAGCATCAGCGGATGCGGGACCTCGCGGCGGAGTCGTTCGCCAAAGTCCAGCCGTTGATCGATCGCCAAATGTTCAACATCGATGTCGCGAAGAACTTCTCCGCGCAGCACCGTCTCGAAATGCCGGCCGAGCATCTCGCCGGACTGAAAGACATCATGACGGCCGCAGGCCTGAGGTCCTCGATCGCGAAGAGCCTCATGGTCCACGATTCCGAGATGAAAGCCTTGAAACGTTCGGCGGCGCTCTTCAGCACGATCGACATCCCGAACTACATGAAGGAAGTCCATCAGCTCTCGGCGATGTCCATCGTCACGGAGGAGATGATGGCGACCATCCAGGCGAGGCGAGGGTTCGCGGATCTCCTCGACGTTCCCGACGTCACGCGTTCTCTGGTCGAGTACGGGACGGGCCGCCTCAACCGCGCCTACGCCGGCTTCAGCGCCAGCATCGTGAATCGGCCGGAGTGGCTCGCTTCGGCGCCGGACTTCGTTCGGCGCGCGCCGGGGGACATGATCTTCACCCAGGCCCGTTTCGTCCGCACCGTCACGACGCACGAAGATGTCGACGACGAGAGCGCGGCCGACGAGATCTGGGCGGGCGTTCAAACGCACACGCTTGCCTACATCGAAGCAGTACTTCCCGAGCTCAATCCGAAGCTGATGAAGTCTTGGGCGGGCGCGTGGGACACGGCAAAACGCCGCGGACCGGATTGGGCGCGGCATTCGGCGTCATCGATCCGGTTCCTCCTGATCGAGGTCCTCACGGCAGTCGCGCCGCCGGACAAGATCGACAAGGCGGATCTGCCGAAGGAGTTCGTCAAGAACGGCCAGATCCAGCGTCTCGGACAGATTCATTGGCTTTGCGGACCGCTGCAGAATCGTAGCTACGGAAAGGTCGTCCGGGCGGATCTCGATTCCGCGATGACGATCGTTTCCGCCATGAATGAAGCCGTGCACGAGGATGATTCGGAGGAACTTGAAGAGGCCTTCCGAACCATGGCGGTGCGCGCGGCCGTCGCTCTCTGCAACTTGCTGAAGCTCTGGAAAGCTCGGAACTAGGCGCCTATCGCCCAAGCCGGCCAATAAGCCTCGCGGCCGCGATTCACCCTCCGGACGGAGGAATCTCCATTCCGACCCGTCGGCCCGCATAGGAGCTGTTTTTGGCCCAGCAGTCGGCCGCTCAACGCCCATCCGGTAGAATCCGGCCGTGACTGGGGACGAGTACATGGAGGCGGTCCTGGCGAAGCACGAGCTGAAGCCGACCCTCATTTCCGGTCTGGCGACCAGCGCCGTTGTACCCAGGCTGAAGGAGTGGGCTGGAGCGTGGCTGAACGAGATCTCTTACGTCGGCTCCGTCGCTAAAGGGACCGGGATCTCCGGCACGACCGACATCGACATTTTCATCTCGCTAAAGTCGAACACCCCCAACACGCTTGAGGAGATCTACAACCTCCTCACCCAGAAGGCCACGGCGCTCAATTGGACGCCGCGCCAGCAGAACGTATCCGTCGGAATCATCTACATGGGTGTGAAGATGGATCTCGTGCCGGGGAAATTGCAGGAAGGCTATATGCCTTTCCATTCACTCTGGAAGCGGAAAGCAAACACGTGGACCCAGACCGCGCCGAGCATTCACATAACCGAGGTGCAGAAATCCCTCCGCACGCGGGAGATCCGGGCGATCAAGATCTGGCGGAAGGCCCACAATCTCGACTTCCCGTCGTTCTATCTCGAGCTGACCGTCATAAAGGCGCTTTCCGGCTGCTCGCAGTTCAATCTCTCGAACAACGTGCAGCGCGCCCTCGGATATATCGCGGATAATCTCACCACCGCGGCCGTCGAGGATCCCGCGAATACGAACAACATGATCTCTGACGACCTGACGCTCGCGGAGAAGAAGGTGATCGCGGCGCAGGCGAAGGCGTCGCATAATCAGCCGCGCTGGGAGCAAACGCTGTGGTAGACCTGAACGAGCTCAAAGAGCAGATGGCCGAAAACGCCGAGGCCACGAAGAACCGGCTGCACACGCTGTACGAAAAGATGCAGGACAGGATCGCGGTCGACCTGAAGAACGCGCGGGACGCCAACGAAGATCCCAACGCCAAGGGCGAGGCGTCCGAGGGAACGTGGCATCAGCTCTTCAACGCCTACCTCCCGCACCGGTACCGCGTCATCAAAGGAATCGTGATCGACTGCAACGGGGACGAGAGCGACGCCATTGACGTCATCATCCACGACCGGCAGTTCACCCCGGCGATCTACCAGCAGTTCGGGCTTCCATACGTTCCCGCAGAAAGCGTCTACGCGGTCTTCGAGGCGAAGCAGGAGATCGACAAGGGCAACATCGAGTACGCGGGCGCGAAGGCGGCGTCTGTCCGGACACTGCGTCGCACCAGTGCAACGATCCCGTTCGCCGCCGGCACGTACCCGAAAAAAGACCCGCCGCGGATCCTTGCGGGAATCCTTGCATACGAGAGCGGATGGACGCCGCCGTTCGGCGATTCGTTCCGCGAAGCGATCGGCGCGCTCGGTGCGGAACGGCAACTGGATCTTGGCATCGCAACCGCCCGCGGATGCTTCGAAGTGAGCTACGGCGCGAATGAACCGGAGATCACAATCTTCAAACCGGAACGCGCGCTCGCCGCTTTCCTCATCCGACTGCTCGCCCGACTCCAGGCGCTCGGCACTGTGCCCGCGATCGACTACGACGAGTACGGCCGCCTGCTAGACATCGAGAACACGTAGGAAGCCCCCCGGCACCGTTTGACGGCCGCGGCATCTTGCCGACGAAATTCGCAGCAGCATCATTTCTTCTGGGTCGCCATCCACTCAGATTCCATGGTGAGTTGACTGTCGCCTGAATAAGCCGATCTGCATAGCGGCGTGGCTGCTACAGGACTTGGCGGCCTATCCGGTCGGAGAATTACTCCTGAGTAGTCGCCAAGGGTTTATTTACCGACAGGCGCGTCGTCACCGACGACCATGCTCGGCTTGGCATCAACACACCGAGACGGTGGCACCATGCCTTGGTATCGCCAGAGGATTTGTCCTTGTTTATCGCACTGGCAGGCTGCGTGCGAGGCTTTGTTCGAACCGAGCGTTCGGCAAACCTCTCGCCCGCGCGCCGAACCGCGTTGGTCACCGCGCGTTGCACCACGGACTCGTGCAGCTTCGTCGACTTCTGCCGCCGAGACGCCCGTCGACCTGACGCACTACGCCGATCGGGCCAAGGCGCGTGAGGCGCCCGCGGCGTCAGGCGCAGGTGGAGCGCCCGAGGTTGCGATGTCTTCGCGGTTCTCGATCACGAGGCGACCGGCGCTCGACCTTCCGCTGCCCGCGAGTGGCCGTCCGGACGGGGCGGCCGATCCTGGCGCCGCGTCCGTCGAGCCGGACTTCGATCTCCACAGGAAGTTCGACGTGCCGGCGTTCCTCAGGCGCCAGGAAAACTGGGGGGCGAGCGCGGCGGTCGACCTACTTCTTTCCCCATCCATCCAGAACCGCTAGTTCCGGGCGGGGGAAGGAAACGGGCAGCGTGAAGACCCGTTGGTCGTACTCCACGTTGATCCAGTACGACGTCGTATTTTTCGTGTTTGGCCCCTCCACCATAGCGATTCTGGGCATTTGCAGCCCGCCGATGTCGGCGTAATCGCCCAGCGTGTAGCGAGTTTCTCGTGTGAAGTCGAGACCGGGCTTGTCGGTGGGAGCTCTCACCGTTCGGAATACAACAGCGCGGACGGGAAGGCGGCTCTGGCGGTCCAGATAATACTCTACGCGAATATCTGAGTGATAACCGAGCGGCCCAGTCTGCGGCACCGTCACCTCGACAACGTCCACGGCGACGCGGCCCACCCGTCCGCTGCGCGTCCCGGTTGGCACCGGCTTCATGAACGCCGTCTCAAGAAGGTACAAGAACTGGCCTTCGAGGAGATCGTAAGTGGCATCGTCAACCAGTGTCTTGCGGTCCGGAAGGCGACCGACATCGTTCCACCCCACGGGTTGTTCAAGGTCGAAGACTTGAAAGCCGTTTCCCAACGTGCCAGGTTGATGATCGAAGAACACCCAGAGCCGTGCTGGGAAAACGTAGAGGCGCTGGCGGGTGAACCCTGGATCGAGACGATTGCCAGGAGCATATATCGTCCGCTCGGTGACGACCAGATTCCGCACCGCTTCCAGCTTGGCGCGACCACCTTTCGCAGCGACGGCTTGATTCCACAGCATCGCGGCTTCGACATTCTGATCCGGCCCCGCCGTGGCGGACGCCCCGGCGGCGGCCGCCGAGAACAGCAGGGCGATTGTGAGGCGAGGACTCACGGTCATGAGATGGACCTTCCTCCAGCGCGAGGTTTAGTAGGGATCGCGCAGCTCGAAGAGATCCGGAAGTACTTCGATAAATGCATGACCAAACAAGCTCACCAGGTCCTGATTAGGATTGAAATTGTCCACGTCGATGTGAGCACTTCCCGTGGTTGTGTTCACGACGAACTGGATACTTCCCATGCCGTAAGTTCCATTGTAGGACCTGTAAGAGATTGTCTGCGTGCCGGGAAGCAGAATCTCCTGATGAAACCCGAACAGGGATCCGGTCGTGAAGGTCGCGCTCGGATCAGCATATTGCGACAGAGTCGCCAGATAGCCGACGGCCCAATCAGACAGCGTCACATGGAATCCGCCTCCATCCCAGCTGACGCGGGTAGCTTCTCCATCCAATCCCGCGGCCTGGAGCTGGAGGATGATTTGGTCCAGCATGTCGGATCCTTGGCCGTAAAAGGCCCAGACATCGTTCGACTCTCCTGAGACGACCATCTGCACGCCGGACACGGGAGGCAAGCCCCAGTGGCCGAAGAGCGCTTCCGCTTGAAGTGACTGGTAGTACGGGTCGTCGTAGTCGGGATCACCGCTGTTCAGGGATTGAATCAAGTCGGTGGTTGACCAGTAAAACGGGTTGTCTGCCCACGGGTCGTAGCCTCCTCCTCCCCCTCCCTGGTCGCA
>MELA01000027.1:0-8093 GCA_001767495.1 Acidobacteria bacterium RIFCSPLOWO2_12_FULL_65_11
CACGCCAGGCGTGCGGCGGCTGTTCATGTACGAGGCGCTCGTGCTGGTGGCCGCCGGCTCGGTGTTCGGCGTGGGCGGCGCGGTCGGCTATGCGTCCGGGATGGTGGCAGGCCTGCGCACGTGGTGGGCCGGCGCGGTCGGCACGACGCTCCTGACGCTCCACGTGTCGTGGACCTCGCTCGGTGCCGGAGTGGCCGGAGCGTTCGTGGTGGCCATGGCATGCGTCTGGTGGACGCTGCGTGGCTTGGCGCGGATCTCGGAGCGCAACCTTCTCTCGGGACAGTACGTAGTGTCCGGCTTTAGCCGGACCGTCGTCGGCCGTCGGCCGTCGGCCGTCGCCGCCCTCGGATTTGGACTGCTCGGCGGGCTGCTGCTGACGGCAGGAGTCTTTGGCCTGATCGACCAGTCGCCTGCGTTCTTCGGAGCCGGCACCTCGCTCCTGGTCGGTGGCCTGTGTCTGATCGCGTTCGGCCTGCGGCAGCCCGCGCGCCGGCCGATCGAGGGCCGCGGCTGGTGGCCGATAGCGCGGCTCGGTCTGCGCAACGCCTCCGCCCGTCCCGGCCGGAGCGTCCTGGCCATCGGCGTCATCGCGTCGGCGACCTTCATCCTCATGTCGGTCGGGGCCTTCCGGCGCGAGGCGCCCTCCACGTCCGACCCTCGTTCTGGCGTCGGCGGCTACGCGCTCCTGGTCGAGACGCTCGTGCCGCTCGCTCGCCATCCCAATCTGACGGAGGGCCGCGAAGCGCTCGGCGTGACGACATCAGACCAGGTAAGGATCGAGCCGTTTCGGTTGCTGCCGGGTGACGATGCGAGCTGTTTGAATCTGTACGAGCCGAAGAGGCCACGCATTCTCGGCGCGAGCCGGCCGTTTACGGCGTCGGGTCGATTCGCGTTTCAGGGCTCGCTCTCCTCGAACGACGCCGAACGCGGCAATCCTTGGCTGTTGCTCGATCGCGACCTCGGCACCGACGTGATCCCGGTCGTCGCGGATGCGAACTCGATGACCTACGTGCTCCACAAGAAGCTCGGCGAGGACTTCGTGATGGACGTCGGCGGCCGGCCCGTCCGCCTGCGGTTCGTCGCCTCCCTGGCGGACAGCATCTTCCAGAGCGAGCTCATCATGTCGGAGGGGAACTTCCTGAAGCTGTTTCCGGATCAGGAGGGCTATCGGTACCTGCTGGTCGAGGCACCGTCGAGTATGGCCGGCCAGGTGGCCGAGGCGCTTGAACGGCAAAGTGGGGCAGATATCGGGGCGGACGCCGTGTCCACGACCGAGCGGCTGGCCGAGTTCCATCGCGTGGAAAATACGTACCTCGCGACGTTCCAGATGCTGGGCGGTTTGGGTCTACTCGTGGGGACGATCGGACTGGCGGCTGTGCTCATGCGCAACGTTCTCGAGCGGCGGCGCGAGCTGGCGCTGTTAGGGGCTGTCGGCTACCGGCGCGGGCACGTGTTTGCGATCGTGCTCGCCGAGAACGTACTGCTGCTCGGCTTTGGCTTGCTGGTGGGTACCTTCTCGGCCGTCGTGGCCATCGCGCCGACACTTCTCGAGCGCGGCAACGCGCTGGGGGCGATGGCCGGAAGCGGCGGCCTGCTGGTTGCCGTGCTGGCCGCGGGCCTGTTATCGTCGATGCTCGCAACCCGAGCGGCCCTGAGCACGCCGCTGCTGGATTCGCTGCGAGCCGAGTAGCGTCAGGGTCTCCACGCGATTAATGAATGCTGAAGCATCTGGCACTCATTGCCGTTGTTCTTATTGGCCTTGTGGCCGTTCCCGCCGCCGAAAACTGGCCGCAGTGGCGCGGACCCTCGCTGAACGGCGCGAGCGCCGAGAAAAACCTGCCCGTCCGCTGGTCGACGACGCAAAACATCACCTGGAAGCTGGCCCTGCCGGCCTGGTCCGGCTCCACGCCCATCATCTGGGGCGACCGCATCTTTCTGAACGTCGCCGAAGGCAACGATCTCTATCTCTGGTGCGTGGACCGGAACCGGGGCGCCCCGATCTGGAAGCAGCTGCTCGGGAGCGGCAACCTGCAACGCCAGAAACACAACATGTCGTCGCCCTCGCCCGTCACCGACGGCGTTAACGTGTGGGTGATGACCGGCACCGGTATCCTCAAGGCGTTTGATGTCGACGGTAAGGCAATCTGGACGCGCGACCTGCAGCGGGACTACGGCCGTTTCGGCATGCAGTACGGGTACGGCGCGTCGCCGCTTCTCTTTGAGGACTCGTTGTACGTGCCGGTCCTCCAGGGGTTCTTTACCGACGATCCGTCGTACGTGCTCCGGATCAGCAAGGCCAGCGGCCGGACGATCTGGCGGGTCGAACGGCCGACGCAAGCGCGACGCGAGTCGCCCGACGCGTACACCACGCCCGCGCTGCTGCGATACGGCAACAACACGGAGATCGTCGTCACCGGCGGCGACGTCGTGACGGGTCACGATCCATCCACCGGCAAAGAGCTGTGGCGGGCGAACGGCCTCAACCCCAGCAACGAAGGCGCCTATCGCATCGTCGCGTCTCCGGTCGTCCTGGGCGACATGATCTTTGCGCCGTCGCGCGAGCGGCCGCTCCTCGCGCTCAAGGCCGGCGGCCGCGGCGAGGTGTCGCGGTCGCACCTGCTGTGGACGTTCAACAACGGGCCCGACGTGCCGACACCGGCCACCGACGGGACGTATCTCTACATCGTGAACGACCGCGGCATCGTGTGGTGCCTCGACGCGAAGACCGGCCGCGAAGTGTACGGCCGCCAGCGCATCCGTTCGGCGACCTACAGCGGGTCGCCGGTCGTCGCCGACGGAAAGATCTATGTGACCAATGAAGACGGCGTAACGGTGGTGTTCAGGGCCGGGCCCACCTTCGAGGTGCTGGCCGAAAACGATCTCGACGACTACACGCTGAGCTCGCCGGCGATCTCGGAGGGGCAGATTTTCATCCGCACCGCGAAATTCCTGTACGCCATCGGTAGCCGAGCCAGAAGCTAGTCCGCGTGCGCGAAGTCCGACATCGAACCGTCGAGTGGGGGAAGGGTATCAACCAGGACCCGCCATGCCTTCTCGCGTCTGGGATCGTCGATCGACACGCCGCACAGCAGCCCGCCGGACTGCGCGGGGCTCGGCGTAGCGTGCGCCGGCAAGCACCTCGCATTCGGCGGGATCCGGCGTGGCGACGATGATGTGTGGACGATTCATGCGCAAAGCCACGTAAGTCTACGACAGGCCGGGAGGCAGAACGCTACTTCTTTGCGACGACCTCTTCCTTCAGCACTTTCTTCGAGAGCCAGAACACCAGAAAGGCGACGATGAAGAAATCGACGGCCGCGCCGAGGACCGGGCCGAGGAGCAGGTGAATCGGGCCGAGATCGAGCGTGGCTGTGCGCCACGCTCCGCCGGGGATGAAAAACGTCACAACCGGCATGAAGACGCCGTCAACCATCGCCGTGACGAGCGCGTTGGCCTTGCCGCCGATGATGACGGCGATCGCCAGGCCGATCACGCCGTACGTTTTCAAGAATGCGACGAACTCGTTGAGCACGAATGTCTCCTCCCGTTACAATCCCCTCTCAAGCTCCGTGTAGAGACTGCGCAGCAGGTCGAGCCGATCGCAGAGCCGTTCGAACAGCGCCTCACGATCGAGACGCAGCGCCGAACCGGCTTCGAGGGCGTGCGCACGGGTTTCGCTGAGTCCACTGCCGAGGGTCTCGACAACGCCGATTGTATCGCCAGGTCCGGCGAGGATGGGTGTCAGTCGTTCGCCGAGAAGCTGCAGCCGCCCCGTCAGCACCGTGTAGATCGCCGCAGGCTCGCCTTCCTTGAAGAGATTCGATCCAGCCACGATCGGTACTTCTCTGGCGATCGCCGAGAGCGCCAGCAAATCGTCCGCCGTCGCGCGCGCGAACATCGGCACGGCCTGGAGCACGAGCACCTTTTCGATGGGCAGCAGGCCGACCGCGGAGGTTCGTCTGGTGTCGCCGGCCGATCGCGGAGGGAGAACTGCCGAACGCATCACGACCAGGGATGGTTTCGTCGAGCCGCCGCCGGCCGTCCGCATCCGGAACAACCCCTTAGCGAGCTGCGTGTTGTTGGACAGCAGCGTCAGGAAGTCGTCGCTCGACAGCGAAAGCGCGGTTGTCCGATCGACGGCCGTCATCGTGTCGGCGATCGGCGCGCCTGCCAACACCGCTTCGAAGCCGAGGGCCGCTGGCGCGTCGATGAACGTCCCGGTGCCATCTGCGCCTGCGTGCCTCACTCGACCCTGGAGCAGAAACCGCAGCGTGCCGGTCCGCGCCCCAGGCTCGTCGATCCGGTGTCCCGGCTCGTACCGGATCTGGTCGCCGGTCGCCGCGACCCGGAACAACTCGTCCACCGACACGAACTCGAAGAGCGGCACACGCCGCAGACCATTGGCGACTTCCACGGCCGGCAGCGGCTCCATCCATCGCCGGCGCCGCTCTTCGTCCGTCATCCGCTGCGAGGCCAACGCCCACGAGGCGGCCTCGAAGACGCTCCAGTCGCGCGCGTCGCGGTGGGCGAGCGTGTGTTCGAGGTCGCCCGCGAGCGCGTCGAGCTTGCGCGCCTCGATATAGTGGATCGCCGCCGACGAGACTACCGGATCCTCGTCGTAGACGAGCTGCATGACCGTCTCCTGGACGTCTCTCGGCCGCGATTGGATGAACACGTTCGCCTTCCGCACGCGCTCGTCGTGCGGCAGATCTTCGAGCACGGGCAGGACGCGCTTGCGGAGGTCGCCTGTGAGCAGGTTGTCCAGATATTCCGCCGCGCTCGCGCGGGCCCGGGCGTCGCCGCGACCAAACGCCCAGCGCGCGGCCGCGATGTCTCTCCACGGATGGAGCAGACTGAGCACGCGGTAGATCCGGTCCTTCGTGCGGTCGAGCTTGTCCTCGAGCGCGGACGCGAGCAGCATCTCGCCGGATTCGGGATCTCCCCGACGCAGGTTGTCGAGCAGGCTCAAGTAGTTGAAATACCGCATCGCCTCCCTGACCGCCAGCGCCTCGAGACGCGTGCGGTCGAACGACAGGTCGGGACGTTCGCGGCTCAGGCGTTCGATGGCGGCGACGGCCTGGTAGCGCAGAAAGCCGTCGGGATCCGAAAGAACCTCGACGAGCAGGTTCATGGACAGTTGCGAGGGAATGAGCGCGAGCGTCCCAGGGATATGGCGGCGGACCCAGACGTCCTCGTCCTGGTCGCCGAGGACATGGCCGAGCACACCGATGATCGATTCGCCATAGCCGACGAGCACCTGGCGGGCGGCGGCCTTGAGCAAACGGTGCCGCATCAGCGCCAGGAGCGGCGGCACGAAGAGCACGTCGGCAGACGCAATCTTCCCCGCGCCCCGAACCGCTTCCATCGCCACGGTCACGTCGGCGTCGTAGAAGAGCGGGATCAGGAGGTGGCGGAGATGCGGGTTGCGGATCGCCGGAATCGCGCGGGCGACGTCCCGCCGAGCCTCCGCCGCCGATTCCCGTGCATCGTCCACGATCGTCCTCAGCGCGCGTTCGGTCGCCAAGACGTCCGCCTCGACGGGGCTGTCGGCCAGGGCGATGGCCGCCGTGACGACGAGCCGCGGGTCGCGATCGTCGAGATACGGCCGCATGAGCTCGGCTGCGCGTTCGCGCCGCAGGGTCGCCAGCGTACGGACGGCGGCCGTGCGCACGTCGTAATCCGGATCGGTGAGCCGCTGCTCGATGGCCGGCAGCCAGCGCTCGCCGAGGTCGGGCCGTGCCGCCTGCATGGCCGCGAGTGCGCGCGCCCGCACGCGCGGCGACTCGTGGTGGAGCAGCAGCGGCGTGATCAGGTTGCGCTTGTCGAGCGACTCGAGCAGCTCAATCGCGTAGACGACGCGGCGTTCATCGGGGCTGGCCAGTTCCTCGACGAGCGTTTCGACCGTCGAGAAGTCCGCCATGTTTACGCGCACTTCCGCCGGCTCGATCTCCTGCTGCGCGATGCTCTGGCGGAACGACAGCAGGTATTCCCGCTTGGCGCGGATCGCCATGAACCACCAGACAAGCGTCAGGCCGCCGCTCACCCAACTGAGCTGATACCAGGTGATGTTGAGGCCCCAGGGTTGAATCAAAATCAGGATGAAGACGGCGCCGATACCTTTCGACACGCGATCGACGGTGACGTCCACGAACGGCTTCACTTCCTGGCGCAACTCGATCGGGAGCGGCAGGAACAGCACCTCCCTCGTTGTCTTGTCCACCGTGTAGCGCAGCGACCGATCCATGATGGTCGCGACGGCCGGGGCCCACACGTGGGCGGTGAGCGCGATGGCTGCTGCGGTGAGGCCGAGATTGGTCGGCAGCATCAACAGGGCAAAGCCGATGCCCAAGTACCGGTGAATGCGCGGCGTGATCCAGACCTGAATGACGAAGGCGGCCGCGGAGAGGCCGAATCGGATCTGGGCCAGAAACTTGCCGATATCGTCGCCCTGGCCCATTGTTTCGGCGGCCATGTTCACTTGCTGGTCGATCAGCGCGGCGCCGAGCGAGCCGAAACCGATGACGACGGCGATCAACTGTACCTGTCTCGAGTCCCTGAGCAGATGGATCGCCCGCTTGACGGTCACGCCTTTCTCCGTGCCCGTCGCTCCCGCATCGGCGGGACTTCGGTTCCCTTCCCGCCCGAGAATCACGGCGACAAACAGCGGGCAGAGCACGAGGGCGAGCGCGCTCCACAACAGCAGCGTATTTGCGCCGACGCTCTCGATGATGAGCGCGGTCAGTCCAGAACCCGTCATCCCGCCAAGCGCGACGCCGCCGCCGACGAACCCGAACAGCCGCTTGGCCTGGCGCGGGTCGTAGATGCCGTTGGCGAGCGTCCAGAACTGGCTGATGAGCAGCACGCCGAGGAGCGCGCCCCAGAGGTAGAACGCGACCGACACCCACTCCTGCTCTGTCTGGAACAGCGCCCAGAAGGTGAGCATCATCGCCGCCATCACGGCTTGCGTGATCGGCAAGGCCCAGCGACGGGGAAGCGCCGAGTGGAGCCGTGTGTAGCCCAGCATCAGGACGCCGATGATCAGGCCCGAGGCGAACACCACGTACGGGATGTTCACCGCGCCGAGGTCGCGAATGAGCTTCGAGCGTGTCAATGGTTGGATGATGTTGTAGGACGTCATCGCGAGGAACGAGTAGGCGAACATCAGGAGAGCGGTGACGCTCTCCTCGTCTCGCACCTCGACGATGGGGGCCAGCAGTCGGCGGAGGCGCTGAGGGTTCATCGCCGCCATTCGGGATCGTACCCGCGGCTCCGCAGATGCGCCTCGACTTTCAAGCTGACGGAAAACAGCACGACGACCTCGAAGAGCGCGATGAACGAGTAGATCGCGAAGCGGGCGAAGGCGCTCGGCTCGGGCACGCACAGGAGCCCCTGGTCGAGGCACTCCTGCGCGAGCAGCTTCAGCTCGACGTCTTCGCGCATGATGAACCCCATGGCCGAGGCGAAGATGACGAGGGTGCCGGCGAGGTTGCCGAAGATCGGCTGTGCCGCCCGCCACAAGGGATAGGCGACCAGTCCGCCCAAGAGCGTCGGCAGGGTCAGCGCGATGGCGATCCACGCCCAGTTCAGCCCAGTCACAACGGCCCTCCTCAGGGCGCCGCTTCTCTGGCCGCCGCGTACGCGTTCAGCGTCCAGAATGGCAGATCCGGCGTCGGCCAGTCCGATCGGAAGAGATCGAAGCACACCCAATCCGGTCCGATGTCTGCGGCTTCCGTCGCGCCGGTCTGCAGAGCGACAGCGTGGAGCGTCTTGGGGAGACGGTAGTATACCGAGCGCTGACCGATGGCCAAGGCGAAGACTCGCCGTTTCGTCACCAGCGCGACGTATCGATATTGCTGAAACGCTGGGCTGTAGGCGATCCACTCGTCACATTTCTCGGCCGCCCGGAGCAGCGCGTCGCTGGTGTCGTCATGGCAGGAGGGTTGATGTTCAGACACCATGATCACGACATCATCGGCCATCATCGATCCGATGTAGGCCGCGTCGCCTGCATTCTCGGCGGCCTCCAGCCGTTCGCGAATCGCGTTCAGCTCACGAAGGTCCTTCTGTCGATCCGCGTCCATAGGGAGAATCGG
>MELA01000027.1:8105-9049 GCA_001767495.1 Acidobacteria bacterium RIFCSPLOWO2_12_FULL_65_11
CTAGCGGCGCCGCGAGCCGCCGAGGATCCAGCCGAGCACGCCGCGCAGGATCTGCCGCCCGACCTGGCTGCCGACGGTCCGCGCCGCCTGCTTGGCCATCGCCGATCCACGCTCGGATCGGCCTACGCCGTGGGTCTGAAATAGAGAACCATCGCGGCGCCGACCGAGGTGAGCAGGAAGCCGACGTAGAGCATGGGACTAATGGCGGCCTTCGGCGGATGAATCACCATCGAGATGGCCACATTGACGATGGGCGCGCCGCCGAAGACGAGCGGCATCACGTAAAAGGGCAGCCCGCCGGCCCTGAAGGCCCAGATGATGCAGCCGGCGCCAATCGCGCCGAGCGCGCCCGCGATGGTCGCCGTGATGAGACCGTTGGTGTTGAATCCGGACAGCGCACCCTGCGCGCTGAGGGCGGCCACCGGCAGGATCACACCGATCAGGAAGTACGCCACGCCAACGCACAGCATCGCCTTGAGCGGATTGCCGAGCTGCGTCTGTCCGAGATACAGAAACGCGCCGTAGGCGCCCCACGAAAGGACGGCCCCGGCGACGAAGATCACCCATCCCATACGTTTCCTCGATTGCGGAGTGTTGTGCGTTGTCATTGCCAAAGCGGGAGAAACAGAGCGATGCCGCCTACGACCATGGTGGCGTAGGCGGCGACAAAGGTGGGTTTGAGGAGTGTAGGGCTGGTCAGTTTAGGGTCCACAAGGCCAGCGTCGACACATCCTTGACGAAGATGCGATTGCCCGACAGCACCGGCTGCGTCCAGGTTTCCGACTCGGCAACCTTGTATCTCTTCAACGTCTCAAAGGCGGTCGGCCCACTCCTGAACACCACGAGGCTGCCATCGTCATGGAGGCTCATCACCACGTTGCCGGCACGGACGATAGCGGCCTGCGCGGCCTGACGCGGTTCAGAGGTCCAGAGTGTCTTGCCGG
>MELA01000027.1:9084-12653 GCA_001767495.1 Acidobacteria bacterium RIFCSPLOWO2_12_FULL_65_11
CAGAGTGTCTTGCCGGTTTTGGCATCGAGGCTGAAGTACTGCCCCATGTTGCGGTTCGAGAGGCCGAAGACCGCATCGCCGACAATCAAGGCGTTGCTCAGACGCAGGGGCGCGTCGGCGCTCTCCCACGCATTGGTGGTCGACCACTGGTTGTTGCTCCTCGTGACGGTAAACGCCTGCGTGGCGCCGCCGGCTCCGCCGACGACGATCGTCTGACCGTAGAGCAGCGGCGTCATCGCGTTGGTGAAGTTGCTGGCCACGAACGGCCGCTCCCAGAGCAGCGTGCCGTTGGCGGCGTCCACACCGACCACCTTACCTTGGGTGATCGTGACGATCTGATGCACGCCGCCCAGATCCGCGACGATCGGCGAGCCGTATCCGGGCCCGTCGCCGGTCCACTGCCACTTCACGTCACCGCTCGTCGCGTCGTACGCCGTGAGCGCGCCCTGGTTGTGGCCGCCGACGTGAAAAATCACGAGACCGCGATCGACGAGTGGAGAAAAGGCGTGCGTGACGTACATCGGCACGACGCTGCTGCCGGGCTTCTGCCAGAGCTGCCGGCCGCTGGCCGCGTCCAACGCGGTCACCGCACCGGTCATCCCGATCGAATAGAGCCGGCCGTTGGCGAACGCCGGCGTGGACTTGGGGCCCGCCTGGTGCCGGGCCGCGGCCTGGTGCATGGTGAATGCCGCCGGATAGCGCGTCTGCCAGACGGCCATCCCGTTTGCGGGATCGAGCGCGCTCATCACCTCGTTGTCGCCTTGGCGCGAGAACATGTACACCCGGTTGCCGACGACGAGCGGTGTGGCGTAGCCCAGGCCGACCTCGACCTTCCACTTCTGCGTCAGCTGCTCGGGCCACGTGGCGGGCACCGTGAACGAGCCGGCGGCGTCGCGGTTCGGTCCGCGCCACTGCGGCCAGTCGGCCGGGGCCTGCTGGCCGGAGGTCATCGTCGTCAGCGCTGTGAGGAGAACGAGACTAGTCAGTGCAGCGTGTCTTAGCTTCATAGGATGATCGCCTCGGGTGGAATCGTAGCACCTCCGTCCGGAGGGAAGTGTGAAGAAATCGTGCGACCCCGCGCGACCCTGCACAAAGCCTTGCGCGAGTCCAACGCTGATGTCGCTGCTGGCCGCAGCGCAAACCTGAAACCGCAGCGACGTGTTATGGATTGAATTGTGAACTAGGAAATCTACGTCCTTCTCCTGTCTACTCGCAGGCACATATCGACCCCGATTCGGGATATTCGACAAGCGCTTCGGTGCATCGACGAACCTCCGCGAGGAAGGCCACGCCAAGCCCGAGTTGTTCGTGCTCGTAGTACTGGATGGCGTCGTTCAGCTCGTGCTCAGCCAGCTCGTTGAATGTAACGTGCACCGATCAGATCCGCCGACGCGCCTCGCGAAATACCTCGTCGGCTGCACGACTTGAGAGCGTGCCGGATTCTAGGGCGGCATTTCGACGCTGCGCTTCTTCCGCCCAGATGCGTGCGTTTCCCTCTGGCGTCAGATCTTCCAAACTTTCGAGCAGCCGTTCCGCCAACCGAGCCCGACCCTTCCCGTCGAGTTTCAGAGCCGCCGTCTCAAGCTCTTCAAGTTTCATTGCGCGATTCTACTCCCATGCCGCTGCACCCGCGGGCCGAGTGTCTGTCAAGGAACACTGCGGCCGGGAGATCACAGAGTCACTGCCACTTCGGTTTCGATGGTCTTGTTCGACCTTGTGTCTTGTCGGCCCAACGGCAGCGCTCAGCGGCGGCCGAGGGCCGTCCGCTGCAGCGCATGGTTAGCCGACCTCATTCTTGCCCCCCGCGGAAGGGTTGGGGGATCGACTTGGCCGGATCGGCCTTCGCATTCTTCAAGAAGTCTGTGATCTGCCGCGACAGCGTCATTGCCCATTTCGGTTCTCGCACGTCGTAGACAATGACCCGAAGGTGGCGAAGGTCAAAAGGAATGTCATCGATTTGACCGGCGGCGAAAACGACAGGCTTCTTGGCGGCATGCGCAAGGCCAAGTTCGTAGAATACGTTAGCGTTCTTCCCGGTCAAGTCCGCCAAGAGTACTTGGGATTTGACGATCTGCTCCCAGATTTGCTCGACGACACTTCCTGTGTTAAACAGTTCGTCTGCTCGCACGGGCTCAAAGCCCGCTTCACGGATGGCCGGCACGTAGATCTCTTGGTAGTACCGATCAAACCACTCACCAAAGGGCATCATTACGAAACAGGTGTCCAGGAATCGACGGACTCTCCCTTCTTTCAGCGGAGCGGATGCTGAGCTGCTCCCCAAAATTCGGACAGGTGTTTAAGGTGTAAAATCGCGCGCCTCGAAGAAGTCGTGCGCATGAAGACGAAGCAGCGACGGAGTTTCAGCGCAGAGATGAAGGCACGGATGGCGCTGGAGGCGATCAAAGGGCAGCGGACGATTCAGGAAATCGCGTCCCATTACGGGGTGCATCCGAACCAGGTCACGACGTGGAAGCGGCAGGCGGTGGAAGGCCTGTCGCAGGTATTTACGGATCGGCGGAGTGCGGGGGCGGAGAGCGACGAGGCGTTGAAAGCGGAGCTGTACCGGCAGATCGGGCAGTTGCAGGTGGAGCTGGACTGGATCAAAAAACAGTCCGGACTCTCGCGGTAGCGGCGCGACGAGGATGGATCGACCCGAATCATCGCGAGTTGAGCATCGTGCAGCAATGCGCCCTGGGCCAGCTGTCCCGATCGGGCTTTTACTACGTGCCGAAGGCCGAGAGCGCCGAGAACCTGGCGCTGATGCGGCTGATCGACGAGCAGTACACGCGGACGCCGTTTTATGGCGTGCGGAAGCTGACCGACTGGTTGCGGAAGCACGGCTGGGGCATCAATCCGAAGCGCGTCCGTCGGCTGATGCACGCCCTGGGCTTGGCGGCGATCTATCCGAAACCGCGGCTGTCGGTGCCAGCGCCGGGCCATCGGATCTATCCGTACCGGCTCCGCGGGTTGCCGATCACGCGTCCCAATCAGGTATGGGCGACCGATATCACGTACATCCGCCTGCGCCAGGGGTTCATCTACTTGATGGCGATTCTGGATTGGCACAGCCGGTATGTGGTGTCGTGGGACGTCTCGGTCAGTTTGGACGGCACGTTCTGCGTGGCGGCACTGGACTGGGCGCTGCAGCGCGCCCAACCGGAGATCTTCAATTCCGATCAGGGCGCGCAATTTACGAGTGTGGCGTTTACGGGACGGCTCGAGCAGCACGGGATTCTGATCAGCATGGATGGACGGGGTCGTGCGCTGGACAACGTCTTCGTCGAGCGGCTGTGGCGAACGGTGAAGTACGAAGACATCTACCTGAAGGACTACGCAGACGTCGCCGAGACCGTCGCCGGGTTGCGGACGTATTTTACGTTCTACAATCACGAACGGTCACACCAGGCGTTGGGGTACCGGACGCCGGCCGAGGTGTATCGCGCCGCCTGAGGGGCGCGCCCGTCGGCCATGCTGAGGGTCGGCGGCGGTGCCGATCATCGTTTGTAGGGCATCCTGGGGCGACATATTTTCTGCGGACCCGGTCGAGCGAGGAGAATACAGAGAAAGGA
>MELA01000028.1 GCA_001767495.1 Acidobacteria bacterium RIFCSPLOWO2_12_FULL_65_11
TCGCCTTACTCCGCTAGCAGCGTCCGCCTGAAGGCGGACACGACGTACGTCAATGTACTGCGGACGCCGATCGTACGTAGTGTCCGGCTTTAGCCGGACCTCAGACACGGACCAATACTCCAGCGGCCGGCTGGCCAGTCGCCGCGGCGATAGCCGACGCGTAAAAAACCACCTGACGCCGATATCGATCCTCTCCAGCAGCAGCCATCTCGCGATCGGTCTTGTAGTCCACCACTGTCCATGCGCCGTCCTCTTCGAACGCGAGATCGACGATGCCTTCGATGAGCGCGCCGTCAGGCAACGTCAGCGTCACCGGTGTCTCCCGCCGGCAGGCGCCGCGCTGGTCGGCATGGCGCGCGCGCGCGACCACCTCGTGGGCGAGGATGCGCTCCACCGTGTCGCCCGCCGCCGCACGTTCATCAGGGGGCGCCGCGAGAATGCGGCCTTGCGTCTCGGCCAGCGCGTCGATGGCTGCCCGATCGGCCTGAAGCGGCACCGCCGCCAGAATCGCATGGACGAGCTCCCCGAAGCGCATCCCCCCGGGTCGCTCCGGCCCGCGCGCGTCGAGCACGAGGACCCTCTGCAGCACATCCGCACTGACTTCCGGCCCGCCCTCACTCGCCGCCCACTCGGTGGCGGTTCGCACCAACAGCGACGGCGTCGATCCCCTGGCGATCGCCTGCTCGCGCAGCGTCCGCCATTTCTCGTACTCACGGAGTCCCTCGCTCACTACCGACGCAGGCACGTCCTTCATGATGAGCGACTCGCGGCGGATGCCGATCGAGAGCTCGACGTCGAGGTTGAGCGCCCACGGATCCCACCACGTCACCGAGTACGCACCGTCAGACCCCTGTCCGGGACAGCTGTGCAGTCCCGGACGCACCGTGTCCGCGGACGCTGGATCGTTATCCGGTCGCTTCCACACTGAATCCTTCTTGAACGGAGGACAGCCGGGCGCGGCAGCGGCCGCTTGTCTGGCGTTGGCCACCGGGTAGATCGCGTCATTCATCGGGCCGGTCCAGCCGCCGTCCCACACCGCATCACCCACCGCCGGCACGACCAGCAGATCCCGCGCGCGGGTCGCGGCGACGTAGGCCACACGCACGCCTTCCGCCTCGTCTCGGGCAATTTCGAGCGGCTCGTTCAGCGCAAGCTCAATCGGCGTCCACCGACCGAGACGTAAGTAGCAGGCATGACGCGCTCGGTCGATCAGACGGTCGGCGCGTTCGCTGCG
Source organism: Acidobacteria bacterium RIFCSPLOWO2_12_FULL_65_11 (assembly GCA_001767495.1). Lineage (GTDB taxonomy): Bacteria > Acidobacteriota > Vicinamibacteria > Vicinamibacterales > CAVVIG01 > 2-12-FULL-65-11. Next base: position 1,235 of record MELA01000028.1, read on the forward strand.
CAGCTTCGCGGTCATGTCGGCCAGGACGACGACCGGAAACTCGAGGCCCTTGGCCTTGTGCACGGTCATCAGCCGCACGCCGTCGCTGCCCTCCTCGAGAATCGGTGCTTCAGCCGCCTGTCCGCCGTCGGCCTGCTCGCGCAGCTCTTCGACGAACCCCCGGAACGAGATGCCGCCGCTCATCTCGTACCGGCGTGCGAGCTCGGCCACGTGCAGCACATTGGCCAGCGCCTGCTCGCCCGCCTGACGCAGCACGAACCCCACGTGCGCCCGCGTCGCATTCAGCAGCCGCGTGACGGTGTCGGCCACAGGCCGATGGTTACGGCCGCTGTGCAGTCCGCGAAGCAGCCGCAGCGCATCGGCCACCGGCCCGAGCTCGGGCACCACCTCTGCCGGCACCCTGAAGGGATGAAACGATCTGTACCGATGCCAGTAATCGAGCAGCGTCTCATCGTCGAACGCGAACAGCGCGCCTCTAATCGTCGCAAACACCGACAGCTCATCGTCGGGCCACTCGATGGCCGAGAGCGCCGCGCGGAGGGTTTCCACCTCCTCGCGATCGTGAAACGACTTGCCGCCCACCAGCAGGTGCGGCACGCCCCGCGATTCGAGGGCCTCGACGTACGCACGAGTGACGTCCTCGCCGAAATGTAGAAAGCGGCGGAACAGGATGCAGACATGCCGCGCCTCGACACGCATGAGCTGTGGCGCATCGTCGGGCGTGGTCCGCTCGGTGACGGTCCACCCGCTCTCGCGCAGCAGCCAGTGGACGAACGCGCCAATGCCGGCCGGCAGCGACTTTTCGATGGCGTACCCTGCCATGCGCCGCTGACCGTACGGTTCGGGCACCGGCAATGCAATCACCGCAGGCTGTCCGACGTTCTCTTGACGATAGGATGACAGCGCCACGTACTGTGCCTGCACCGTCGCGCGGTCGCCAGTCATGAGCGGCGCAAACGCGGCATTGACCGCACGCTGAATCGTCGGCGTCGCGCGAAAGCTCGTCTGCAGAAACGCGCGCCTGGCGCCGCGTGCCTCGAGCAGTTCGCACACCTCGCGGTACGTCTCTACGTCCGCGCGACGGAAACGATAGATCGCCTGCTTCGGGTCGCCGACGATGAACAACTTGCCTGGGATGGGAGTGACCCGACGCCAGTCTCGCTCGGCCGCGGTGTCGGCGGCGAGCAGCAGCAGGATTTCGGCCTGCAGCGGATCGGTGTCTTGAAACTCGTCCACGAAGATGTGGGTGAAGCGAGACTGAAACGCCTGCCGCACGCGCGCGTGCTCGACGAGCAGGTCGCGGGCCCGCAAGAGCAGATCGACGAAGTCCAGCGTGCCTGCCCGCTGCTTCAATCTCTCGTACTCGCTCACCATGCCCTGGAGCTCCTCGTGCAGTAGCGCCGCCAGATCGCAGTCGGCCGCGCGCTGGAAGCGGTCGAGCTCGGTCATCAACGTCTCGTACGCCGTCCAGACCGTTTCGCGAGGCACACCGGGCCCGTACGTGCGCTCCCGGCCGCGACGGGCCCGCCGGACGTTGCGGTCCTGCGCCAGATCGATGACGCGCGCCTCCCATCCGTCGCGGTCCGGCGCGTCGAGGCGAGCGGCGATCTCGATGTGGTGGCTCACCTCCCTTACCGGCGTCAGATCCAGATACAGCGGATCGTGCGTCGAAGCGGCCGTGCTGCAAATCGAGGCTACCTCGTGCACGCGGGCGATCACGCGACCCAGTTCGCCATCCCGATCGAAGGGATCGCGACGCCACGGGCCGGTGAAGTCCCGCCATTCGGCCAGCTCGCGTGCCGCTCGACGGAGCCGCTCCACCGGCCCATCGTCTCTGTCCCGGCCGTCGCGCGACCAGACGCTCCGGCGCAGAGCCCGCCGCACACCTTCGGGCGGATCCTCGAGCTGGCCGTGCAGCCACGCGTGGAACGCCTCGCCAAAGATGCGCTCGGCGCCCGCTTCGGCCAGCACCCCGAACAGCGGGTCGATGCGGGCCTCGACCGGGCGCTCCCGCAGCAGGTCTGCGCAAAAGCCGTGGATCGTGCTGACGTGCGCCTCTTCCAGTCGGCCAATGGCATCGGTGAGACGCTCGTGGACGGCGGCGGCGTCCGATCGCTGCCGCAGGCTCTCGAGCTCCTTTCGGATCCGCAGCTTCAGCTCGCCGGCCGCCTTCTCGGTAAACGTGACGGCCACGACCTGCTCGATCCTCGCGCGGCCCGTCGCGAGCACGTTCAAGATTCGGCGCACCAGTTCCGTGGTTTTGCCCGTGCCCGCCGCCGCTTCGACGATGACCGTGTCGTCGAGGGCGTCGCGGATGAGCAGGCGATCCGCGTTGTCGATGGGGGTCTGGGTGTTCATGGCCTCTTCCGCAGCTCGATCAGATCGGCCAGCGGCTCCCGCGACTTGATGCGGCTGATGCGGCGCTCCGCCATCGGTCCGCAAACGGGCCTGAAGTCGCACCATGTGCACGCGTGCTCGACTGGCGCCGGCGCGAGAAATCCCGTCTCGATGGCGCGATCGATGATCTCGAGCACCTCGACACCCGAGCGCCGCGCCTCGGGCGTGAGCGGAATGCGCACCTGCCGGTAGCCGCCATCGGTCGTGGCGTAGTAGAGACGCCCCTCGACGACCGGCCGGCCGGTGGCCGCCTCGAGCGCGAGCGAATAGAGCACCGGCTGCAGCACGGCGCCCCCGCCCACCACCATCCGGTCTTTGCCCCGGAACTTCCCTGTCTTGTGGTCGGTGACGCGCAGCTCGCCGGTTCCCGCGCGCTCTTCCACGAGATCGATCGACCCGTGCAGCCGAAACCGTCCGTCGATGGCCACCGGATCCGGGTGACTCGCGGGGTCCCGTCCCACCGCGAGCGGGCCGCCGTCACGGAACCCGAACGCCCACTCGAAGTACCGTGGCATCCATTCGCCGCCCGCCCTCGCGAGCTCCTCCACCCACAACCGCAGATCCCGCCGGATCCGGCCAATCTCGTCGTGCCACACGCGATCGACCGCCGGCGCCAGCAGGTCGTACTGCTCGCCGGCAATCGACTGGACCGCAGCGTCGAGCGTCACCAGGGCGTGTTCGCGTCGGTCGGCCGCGATCGGCAGTTGCCCGTCCGCCATCAGCCGACGGTAGAACGCCGTCTGCATCGCATGGAACAGGCTGCCCCGCGTCAACGGATCCAGGCGCTGGAGCGGCTCGAGATCCTCGGCGGGCCGCATCCGGTAGATCGCCCCGAGCAGGAACTGGTACGGACACGTCGAGTACTTCTGCAGCGCCGACAACGAATACACGCGCGCCCCAAGCCGATGCGCCGAGAGGGCCGGCCTGACGCGATCGGTCACCGTGGTGATGCCATCCCAATGGGTCCAGGGCTTCTTCGCGCGCATGTAGCGCTCGCGCACGGACCGCTGCAGGCAGTCGTTCAACTGCAGGATGTATTGCGCGCGTCCCCTCGACCGATCCTCCGGCTCGTTCAAGAGCGCCCGCAGCGTGGCGAGATCGTGCTCGAGCACGTCAATCGCCTCGTCCCGATCGGAGGGCGCCGGCCAGGCCAGCGCCGCCTGCGACTGCCGCGCAGCCGCGTGCTGCAACTCATCGGCGCTCGGGACGCGTCCGGTCATCGCGCGCCACACCTCGAGCGCGTACAACGACGGCACACGTGGGCGCCCCTCCCCCACCTCGATCGTAGGAAACGAGACGTACACGCGGGACTCGGCCGCACCAAGCGCCAGCCGCAAGTGCAGCTTTTCGATCTCGCCGCGCTCGGTCTTGGTGGGCAACCCTCGCTGCAGTCTCTCGCGTGCTTCGTCGAGCAGCAGCGGATCCTCACGGAGCTTTTGCGGAAACATGCGCTCGGCCAGCGCCGGCACGAACACGACGGCGAAGCTGCGACCGCGCAGCTGCGAGGGCGCGCCCACCAGGACGCGCCCGTAGCGGCGCTGCGGCGGCTCTGATTCGATGCTCGACAACCGATGCGCCAGGACGCGAGCCACTTCGTCGATGGGCACCGGGCCAATCGCGCCCATCGGCCGCAGATCGGCGAGCACGCGCAGGACGCGCGCGGGATGCCGAAGCACACGCGGTGCGAGAGCGTCGAGCGCATCGAGCCATTCGGCCCATGTCGCCTGCACCGGCCAAGCGGCGAGCGTTTCCATGACGGGCAACGCGAAGCCGGCCAGCTGACGCAGATCCTCGATCTTGCGGGCAAGCTGAGCGAGCCGCGGCGATTCCGGCTCTGACCGCGCCAGATCGTTCCGTTGAAGCTCGCATTCGTGCACCAGGCCCCTCAGCCGACGCGCCCAGCGCTCCGCGCCCGCCACGACGCGCGAGTCCACCAACAGGCGCTCCCATCGCCACGGCGCGCGAAACGCCCGAGGCGTCGGCGACTCCGTCTCGGAGACGTCGATCCCGCCCGCCTGCACCCGTTGCTCGGCCCGCTCGCCGAGCGCTCCAAAGACCTCATCACTCGAAGCGGGACATGCGTCGGTCGTTCCCTCGGGCGGCCCATCGGGCACCTCGCCAAGCGAGAGGTACTCGGCAAACCGGCGCGCCGACAGATTCTCGAGCGCGCAAGTGACGAGGGCGAGAAAGGCGCGCCCGGCAGGGTGGGGACGCCGCGTGCCGCGCTCGAAGTAGGCGGGTACGCCGGCGCGCTCGAGCGCGTGCTCGAGCAGGCCCGCATAGTGTTGCGGCGACCTGAGGACGATGGCCATCCGATCGAAGGGCACGCCGCGTAGCGCCTCGCGCAGGACCCTTCGCGCGATCTCCACCGCCTCGCGCCCCTCGCCAGGCGCGGAAAACAGCTCCATCTCGCCGAGCGGACCCGCCACTGGCGGCGCGATGTCGGCGAACAGGTATCGGCGCACCCGGCCAAGCCCGTCGCGATCGTCGCCATCGATCGATTGAACCGATTCAATCGATTCAATCGCCGCCATGCTCGCCAGCGCGCTCGACGTCGCGACATCGCCGGCAGCAATGGTGGCGAAGGCATCGGGCGCCCGCGCCACGAGCGCCTCGACAAACGCGCGTTCCGTGGCGTTGGTCACGGCCACATCCAGCAGCACCAGGCGGCAGGACCGATACGGCTGATCGGCATCCCGCCCTCCCACCGCCTCGGTCGCCATCCGCAGGAAGGCCTCCCGATCGACCGACGCGGCGGACTGAAACTGCTGTTCGAAGCGGTCGAACAGATCGCCCAGGTCGAGGCCGCCACCGACCGCGCCAAGCGCCTTCGCGGGGACCCTGGCCAGCGCGAGCTCTTCCAGCGTTCGCGCAAGGGCGCGTGGAAATCCGGGCGTCTCGGCGACCGGCGCGAAATACGACAGCGCTCCATGGTGCACCGCGTCAAACAGCGCGCGCGCCGCCACGGCCTCAACCCCGAGGCTGGTCGCAGGCAGCCGCCCCTGGCGCGCCAGGCGCGGCACGGCGAATCGCGCCGCCAGCTGCGTCAGGCTGAACCGGTACAGGCCGAAGGTTGCAGTGCGGGTCCGCGCCAGACTCCGCGCGAAGTCGTCGGCCGCGCCGCGCGACGCGCCCACGACGAGGATTTCAGTGGAGGGGGGAAACTGGTCGATGAACCGGCGCGCGGCCGCCAGGCGTGCACCGGCCGACGTGGAGATGACAACCCGCATCGTGAACCCCTCCGGTCGCCGTGCCGGGATATCGGAAGCAGCCGCGCCACGCGGCCGCGCTGTAGAACTGATAACTTATGACGTGAACGTGCACAATTCAACTTTTAACTTCTAACTTTTCAGTTTTTACTTTGTCGCGTATCGCCATCTTCGCCCCCTACGACCTCGCCCGCGACGGCGGCGTCACCAATCAGATCCGCGCGCAGGCCCGCGCGCTCCGCAAGCTCGGCCATCAGGTCCTCGTGTATGGCCCGGCGTCGGCGCCGCTGCCCGAGGGGGAAATCGCACTCGGCCGCAGCCTCTCACTCACCCTGAGCGGTACCGAATCGGGTATGGCGCTCGATCCCGCAAGCGCCTGGCGCGCGGCTCGGCTGCTCAAGACCGAACGGTTCGACCTCTTGCACGTGCACGAGCCCCTCACGCCGCTCGTCCCGTGGGTCGTGCTTCGCTTCGCCTCCGTGCCGGTCGTCGGCACGTTCCACGTCTATCGCGAGCACCGCCATCGTCTCTATCGCATCGGCCAGCCAATGCTCAGGCCGCTCATCGAGCGGCTCGCGTACCGCATCGCCGTCTCGGATGCGGCGCGCCGAACCGTCTCGGATGTCTTTCCGGGCGAGTACCACATCGTGCCAAACGGGATCGACATCGACACGTTCACGACGCCACGGCCGCCACCCCAGACGCTCTCGCCGGATCGTCGTCATGTGCTGTACGTCGGCCGGCTGGAGCCACGCAAGGGCGTCGAGCATCTCGTGCGGGCGATGGGTCGGGTGCAGCGCGTCATTCCCGACGCGCGGCTGATCGTCGCCGGCGATGGTCCGGAACGGCATCGGTTGACGACGCTCGCCAGGGAGTGCGGCGCCGACGTCACGTTTCTCGGCCGGGTCGCCAACCCCGATCTGCCGGCCTACATTCAGGCGAGCGACATCGTGTGCTCGCCCGCGCTCGGCGGCGAGAGCTTCGGCATCGTGCTGCTCGAGGCGATGGCGTGCAGCAGGCCGATCGTGGCGAGCCGCATCGACGGCTACGTCGGTCTGGTCGGGGACGTGGAGTGTGGGACGCTGGTGCCGCCCGGCAACGCCGAGGCGCTCGATCGCGCGCTTCAACCGCTGCTTCAAGACGCCGACCTCAGGCGGACGCTTGGTGCCCGGGGCGCGGCTGCCGCCCGCGCGTACGACTGGTCGGCGATCGCCGAGCGTCTCGACGCGATCTACCGGCGGCTCCGGCCTTCGGTATGATAAGGCCTGAGTGGGCATCCTGATTTCGGCGCTCGGCGTCATCGCCCTCATCGTCGCCTTCATGCTGGTTCTGACTCCTCTCGTCGACGCCCACCGGCGGCTCGTGCTTCGACGCGCCCTGCCCGACGTCTGCAGCATCTTTGAGGCAGCCGGCATCGACTACTGGTGCGACTTCGGGACGTTGCTCGGCTACTACCGCGAAGGCGACATCATCCGCGGCGACAAGGACGTAGACCTGTCGGCGCTCATCACTGAAAAACCGAAAGTCATGGCCCTGGCCGATGTGTTCAGATCGCGTGGCTACATGCTGACAGACCGCGGTGGGGGTGCGCGAAAGCTGTTGCGCATCTACGACGTCCGGACGCACTTTTACGTCGACGTCTACCCGTACCTGACCGACGGTGACATGCTGCGAAGCGTGATCGCACCGACTGAAGACCTGCCCGCCCGGCTGGTCGCCGATCGCGTCGGGGCGCCGTTTCTCGGTGCGACGCTGCGGGTACCCGAGAACGTCCCGGCGCTCCTCACCTACCGCTACGGGCCGGGCTTCATGCAACCACGCCGCGGCGACAAGGGCACGGCGCGGCCGTACAGCCGCATCCGCAGCGTGCTGGAAGATCTCCAGGACAACTGCCTGGGCGTCGCGGCGTTGTTGCGCGCCGGATACTATCGGTTGACTTCGGGCAAGAGCCGCGTCGATCTCTATGGCATCCCTAAGAACGCCAGAGGCGACCGCGCCGACTGACCCGAGGAAGCGCTATCGTTCGAAGGCCGACGGTTTAGGAAACACGCGTTCAAGGAACCGGCGCACCGGCGCTTCCGCCGCGGGGCGCGGATGCGCCCCGAAATTATCGTTGAGCGCAAGGAAGACCGGACGGGCGCGCTCGGCGCGATAGAGGAGCCAGCGATTCCACAGGCCGATATTCTCCAATCCTACATAGTGCATGCACTGCCGCGTTCGCGTTCGCTCCGCCGCCACTGCGCGTCCGGCGTGGACCAGAAACGCAGCCATCAGGTGGTAGGGGACCACCGTATCGTGCGCGCGAAAGCGCGTTCGGCGCATGTGTTCGAATTCGGCCGGCCAGCGGGCGACGACCGCCTCCATCTCGTCGCGATCCACGATGCGGGGATGATGAGCCAGCAGCGGATGGGCCCCTGGCCCGAATTCCCGGTCGAGCATCCGCGCCGCATTGATGAGAGCCGCATTCCAGGGCGATATGCGGTCGCTGATGCGGCGCCGGGCGGATGGAAGCGTTCCGCTGAAATGATAGACGAGCCTTCCGGTCTCCGTTTCGAAATCGCGGCGGTCTGAGGATCTCAAGAGCAGCATGTCGTCGCAGAAGGCAACAAAACGGGGACTCACTGTAGGAATGCAATGAAGATAGGATTCGATGACAAAGGAGTTGAACGTCGGCAGACGGTCGGCCGGAATGATCTCGTCGTGATGGACAAGCCGGATGTCAGGGTGAGCGAGATTGAGCCAGCGCGGCACTTGCGGCCGGCAGGTCACGATATGGATCGTGCCGCGCCAGGGAGCGAAGCGCTCGATCGACCGCAGGCTGTATTTCAGAAGATCGAAGTTGTCCCGAGCGCGATTGGCGTTGAAATCGTGCCGATTGCGCGCCAAGCGGCGCCGCTCCTCCTGGAAGCCTGGAAGGCTGTCGTCAACCCAGGTATAGACAATGTCGAGTTTCTCCTGGCGCATGCGATCTGTCTGCCTCAAGCTCGCGCGCGGGCCTCGCGCGGCGCGTAGTATACGGCCATGGCATCGGTTTGGATCGCGCTGGCTGCAATCCTTCTCATTGCAGCCTACTTGCACAGCGTCTTTGCGGGCGATCTCATCCTGTTCAGTGTGCTCGACGAGTTCCGGCTTTCACGTCTGGATCTTGCGGCGGCGGACGCCGCATGGGCCTCACATCCGCGCCGATCGGATGTGGTGATCAGCCTGACGACCATCCCGAGCCGCCTCCCTCACATCGACGCGACGCTCAAGAGCCTGATGCGCCAAACGCTGGCACCCGCCGAGATCCGCCTCAATGTGCCTGCTTTCTCCAAGCGCGAGCGAGCCGCGTATGTCGTGCCGGAACGCTTGCGGACTTTGCGCTCGCTGACCATCGTCTCTTGCGACGACTACGGCCCGGCGACCAAGCTGATCCCATCGGTCTTGAGCCTCGCTCCCGATCGGAAGATCGTTGTGGTGGACGACGATCGCATCTTTCCTCGAACCATGCTGGCAGATCTCGAGTCGGCATCCCGGGAGACCCCGGATGCCGCTTGCGCGCTCAGCGGCTGGATCGCGCCGCCCGATCTGATTGACCGCCCAGCCACCGCCTACTTGAGCTTCTTCATGATTCCTCCCGCGCCCATCAAGGCTCGGCGTCTTTGGAAGCGGCGGCGTGTTGATATTGTGCAGGGTCTGTCAGGATATCTGGTGAAACCGCGATTTTTCGATGCGATGCGCCTCACCGACTACTCGAAGGCTCCCGAAGCGGCCTTTTATGTCGACGATGTCTGGATCAGCGCCCATTGCCGGGCGTCAAAATATGTCGTCCCGTCTTTGAGCGCGGGCTTCCCCCGGCGCCATCGCGCTCGTTTCTATAAGCAAACAAGCGTCGCGTTAATCAACAGGGGCGGCGGCGACTTCACGAAACGCAACAATACGATCGTCCTGCAATATTTTGCCGATAGCTGGACCGTTGGCGGACGATCGACTCTCTGAGCGCGGTCGCCCGCCGAGAGGTCACTGTGGCGGTTCAGCCGCGATGGCCCGATAGCCGCTGCGCGTGCGGACGACGAGACGATCGGGCCCTGCCACCATCACGCGGATCGAGCGGTACGCGCCATCGAGTGCCTGATTGAGCGGCGTGTAGCCAATCGTGTACTGACTGCGGATCTGGTGCGCCATCTCGAGCGCGACGGCGTTGATGGCTTCGATGCTGGACGGAAACGTCAAGAGTCCACCAGTGCCCTCGGTCACATCGTCCAGCTCCCTGCGAGCCTCGTCGCGCGTCGCCTTGCCCTCGTCGCCTGGCGCCGACAGGCTGACAGCGTATATCGCCACGTCGTCGAGCTCGGCTTGCCGCCGAACGCGCTCCTTCGGCGTCTCGCTCGCGTTGTCGTGGCCGTCACTGATGAGAAGCAGCACTCTGCGGTCGTGTTTGGCCTGAGCCCGGAGGTAGGCCTGGGCCATTGCAACCGCGTCGTAAAGCGCCGTGCCCCCGATCGAATCGACGCGCGCGATTCTCGCTTCGAGGGTCGCGCGGTCGCTCGTAAACGGCACGTCGAGGCGCGGCTTGTCCGCGAAGTTCAGCACGAAGAACTCGTCGTCCGGGTTCGATGCACGGACAAACGCCAGCGCAGCCGCCTCGATCTTTGGCCGCAGCAGCCGCATGCTGCCGCTGTTGTCGATGAGCAGGCCGACCGACACCGGCACGTCGTCGTTGCGAAAGAGGGTGATGGGCTGAGGCCTGCCGTTCTCGTAGACGGCAAACACCTTTGAATCGAGCCCCGCGACGATCTGGCCGCGCGCGTTCCTTACGGTCGCGTGCAGGACGACCAATCGCGTCTCTGAGCGGAACACCGGCTCCTGGCGCCCCTGAAGCCCGCAGACCGCCGTGGCGCAGAGAATGAGCACCGCCGTCAGCCGCCGGCAATGCGCCGCCGACGACCAGCCACTAGCCACCAGCCACCAGCCACCCGTCACGTCAACTCACTCTGCCGTGAGGGGCCCAGGCGCGAGCTTGAGTTGAATCGGCGTGTCGGCCTGAAATGACACGTCTGTGCCCTTGCCGAACACGTTTGTGTAGAACGTGCGGGCGCTGCCAATGGTCCCGAACGCGATGGCCGCTGGCGCCGAGAACTGGCTGAGGACGGCCCCAATCGTGCCGAAGCCGATCGCGCCACCGACACCCCGGATGCCGACCGTCCCGGCGCTCGCGACGCCGCCGCCCGGGTTGCGATGACGCTGGCGGCTCAAGGCCTCGCGCAACAGGAGCGCCGAGAGCGCCGGCTCGATAAACCGTGTCTTGGAATTGGTGACGCGCACGCCACCCTCTTCCTCGACCACGATGTGATCGCCCTCGATCGCATCCACTGAGTTGAGCGACGCCAGCAGAGGCGTCTCTCCGCGGTCAGGCGTGCTGACCGACTCGAACAAGAACCGCAGGTGGCCGTTGCGGCGCAACCGCCCCGCCTTCTTGGCAAACGTGACCTCGCCGGCAAGCTCCGCGCCTTCGGGAAGGATCAATTGGTTGGCAGCGGAGAAGACGGGCTGGGTCAGGACGGCCTTGATGGACGTTCCACGTGGCGTCTTCGACGAGTCGACCGCGGTCACCAGCCGCGCATTCAGCAGGCCGTCCGGCGCGGGCGCCGTCTCGACGGGCGCGCGCTCGGACGGCGTGACGACACCAAAATCGAGCGGCGAGGTCATCTCCACCGTGTAGGTCGTCCTTTTGTTCAGGAACTGAGGATGGTACGGCAAACGATTGAGGAGCGCCTCCCTGAGCCGCTCCATCCTGTCCGGCTGCCGAATCGCCGCAAGCCCGCCGGTCACCCTCTGGGTTGTCTGCCGCTTCTTCCGCTCCAGCTCCTGCTTCGCCCAGGAGACGACTTCGGCCTTCGCCTGATCCGTCTGGCTGGAGGGCGGCGCCTTGGACGACTTGGCGGGCGTCTTCGCCGGCTTCTTGGTGCCGCCGGCCACCTGCCGCCCCACGCGTCCTGTTTCGTTCGTCACCGCAGTGTCAATCGACCGCCGCTGGCCGTCCGGCAGGATCAACGTATCGAACTCGATCGCCACGCGGCGCCTGGGCGTGAAGTCGCCACCTGCCATCGTCCAGGCGCGCGACGCCTTGGACGGGCTCTCGAGCTTCGCCACGCGGCCAGAAATGGTCGCGCCCGCAGGCACGACAATCCGGTCGTAGACATATACCGATTCGGTGACCGTTCCCACGATCGGCTGGCCGACGCGCCCGATCATCACGCGTTTGTCTAACGTCACGCTCAGCGGCCGGCCTTCCCTCAGCACGAGACTGAACGGCGCTTCCTTGTTCTCAGAGTTCGCGGGATTCCCGAGGTTCGGAAGGCGCCTGAAGCTCTCAAGGACCACGGCATCGTCGGTCCGCTCCGTGGTCTGGCCGAGTGCCGGGTGTAGGTCGAGCGCGAGGAACGCGGCGGCAGTGAGGGCGAGGCGGTAAAGCTGCAGGCGTCCCCTCATCACGGCAGATGGTACCAGATGTCCGGGGCCCTGACGTAAGGAAAAACCGTAGTGGCGGCGGAGTATATCATTGGGTGGTGCGCCAACAATTGCGCGCGATTTTCGCGCTCGTCCTCGAACAGCGGCGGCTCTACGCCATCGGCACGGTGTTCGTTGTCGTCGGCATCGCCGCCGGCCTCGTCTACCCGCTTCTCGTCGGGCGATTGATCGACGACGGCGTGACGGGCGGTCGCCTGGATCGCATCAATCAGCTGGGGCTCGCGCTCCTTGGCGTACTCGTCGTCGAGGGGGTGTCCACGAGCATTCGCGACTACTACTACAACATGGCGGCCGAGCGCGCCATCTCGCGGCTGCGGCAGAAGGTGTTCGAGCATCTGCTGCGCCAGGAGATCGCCTTCTTCGATCGTGAAAAGACGGGCGAGCTCACCACTCGGCTCTGGTCCGACGTGCCGGCCATCGGCCGGGTCATCGGCGACGAGCTCGCCGATGCCGTGCGCTTCGCGCTCTTCGCCGTCGGCGGCACAGGCCTTCTCTTCTACATCTCGCCCACGCTCACGCTGCTCGTCATCCTGGCCGTGCCTCCAATTGTCATCGCGTCCTCCGTGCTGGGGAAGCGCATCAGAATGCTGTCGGGGTCGATGCAACAGGCCTTCTCCGAATCGGGCGCCGCGGCCGAATAGTCGCTCGCCGCCATTCGAACCGTCCGCGCCTTTTCTCAAGAGGCCGCCGAGGCCCGCCGCTACGGCGGGAAGATTGCGACGGCGTTGGCGCTGGCGCGCCGAAAGACTCTGGCCACCAGTACGCTCGGCGGCCTGTCATTCACCTTCGGCCAGTGCGCGGCGCTGCTCGGTATCTGGGCCGGCGGCAACTTGATCGTCCGCGGACAACTGACCTCCGGCGCCCTGATTTCTTTCGTACTCTACGCGTTCCTCGTCGGGCGCGGCTTTCGCAACGCCACGGCCTTTTACGCCGACGCGCTGCGGGGGATCGGCGCCACCCAGTGGATCTTCGCGATGCTCGAGCGGGTGCCCGAAATGCCGACCGAAGGCGGCCGCCGGCTGGCGCAGGTGGCCGGCGCGCTCGATCTCGAGGGCGTGAGGTTCACGTACCCGACTCGGCCGGACGTTCGTGCGCTCGACGGCATCGACCTCAAGATTCGGTCGGGAGAGGTCGTGGCGTTCGTCGGTCGATCCGGCGCGGGCAAATCGACGATTCTCAACCTGCTGCTCCGATTCTACGATCCGACTGAGGGGCGCGTGGTGCTCGATGGCCACGACCTGCGCGAGCTCGACCCGTCGTGGCTGCGCCAGCAGATTGGCGTGGTGCTGCAGGAGCCGGTGCTCTTCTCGGGCTCGGTGGCCGACAATATTCGCTACGGCCGCGCCGAGGCGAACGATCGCGAGGTCGCCGCGGCGGCAGAGCTCGCCGCCGCCAGCGAGTTCATCGAGCGCTTTCCGAGCGGCTTTCACACGGCGATCGGCGATCGTGGCGTGCAACTGTCCGGAGGCCAGCGCCAGCGCCTGGCCATCGCACGCGCCGTCTTGCGGCGTCCGTCCCTGCTGATTCTCGACGAGGCGACGAGCGCGCTCGACTCGGAGAGCGAGTCGTTCGTCCACGACGCGCTCCGCGCCCTCGACTACGGTCCGACGACCCTCGTGATTGCGCACCGGTTGTCGACGGTCGTCAACGTCAATCGCGTCGTCGTGCTCGATCGCGGCCGCATCGTCGGCGTCGGTCCCCACGACGAACTGCTGCAGACCTGCCCCCTCTATCGACAGCTGGTCGAGTCCCAACTCGTCGCGGTGTGAATTGCGAATATAATCCACGGGTCCGCCTGAAGGCGGACACTACTGCTCTACAGTCGTAGTGTCCGGCTTGAGCCGGACCTCACAACTGTAGTGTCCGGCTTCAGCCGGACCCGGGATGGAGAGACCGTGAGCACTGCCGATGCGCTCAGAGCGCAAATAAGCGACCTCGTGCGTCAGTACTACGATGAGAAGCTGTCGCCGCGACCGTTCCAGCCTGCCAAAGATCTCGTGCATTTCGCGGGACGGACGTTCGACGCCGATGAGCTGTGCAACCTGGTCGACGCCAGCCTGGATTTCTTTCTCACCGCCAACCGCTTTGCCGAACGATTTGAAGCTGGCTTCGCGGAGTACCTCGGGTTGTCTGACGCCTTGCTCGTCAATTCCGGCTCGTCAGCCAACCTGCTGGCACTGACCGCGCTGACCTCTCCGACGCTCGGCGCGCGGCGGCTCAAGCCAGGCGACGAAGTCGTGACCGTCGCCGCGGGATTTCCGACGACGGTCGCGCCCGTGGTGCAGAACAATCTGGTGCCCGTCTTCGTGGATGTCAGTCTTGGGGATTACACGGCCATTCCCGATCGGCTCCGTGAGGCGGTCGGCCCAAAGACGCGCGCGATCATGATGGCGCACACCCTGGGCGTCCCTTTCGACCTCGACGTCGCGACAGACCTCGCGAAGAAGCACGACCTCTGGTTGATCGAAGACAACTGCGACTCGCTGGGATCGCGGTACCGCGGCCGGCTGACCGGCACCTTCGGCCATCTGGCGACCTGCTCGTTCTATCCGGCGCACCACATCACGATGGGCGAAGGGGGCGCCGTGGTGACCAACGACGAAGGATTGGCGCGTATCGTCCGGTCGTTCCGCGACTGGGGCCGAGACTGTTACTGTGCGGGCGGAGAGAACAACACGTGCGGTACACGATTCAGCCAGCAGTTCGGCTCCTTGCCGTTTGGCTACGACCACAAGTACGTCTATAGCCATATCGGCTACAACCTGAAAGTGACCGACATGCAGGCCGCGATCGGCTGCGCCCAGCTCGGCAAGCTCGACGCGTTCATCGCCCGCCGTCGCGCCAACTTCGACCATCTGATGGAGATGCTGCGGCCGTATGAGGACCGGCTGTTGCTGCCGACAGCCACGCCGCACTCGGAGCCGTCGTGGTTCGCCTTTGTGATTTCGGTGCGGGAGAACGCCGGCTTCACGCGCAACGACCTGAGCCGATTCCTGGAGGCGCACCGCGTCGAGACGCGGAGCCTGTTTGCCGGCAATCTCCTTCGTCACCCGGCCTATCAGGCGATTCCGCACAGGATCGTACGCGACCTGACCAATACAGATCGGGTGATGAACCAGACCTTGTTTATCGGGGTCTACCCCGGACTCGATCGGGCGCGTCTTGATTACGTGGGCGACGTGTTTGCCAGGTTCATGCGTGGCGAGCGGGTCTAGATGGCGGTCACGCAGAAGCTCGCCTGCCGGGTCGAGCGCATCGTTTCTCACGGCGGGCGCGTGTACACGGTGGTCTTGCGACCCGAGCGTCCCTCGCCGGTGTTCCGCCCGGGGCAGTTCCTGCACCTGGCTCTCGACCCCTACGATGCGACCGGCTTCTGGCCCGAGTCACGGGTCTTCTCGATCGCCAGTTCGCCGTGGGAGAGAGATAGGCTGTGCATCACCTACTCGGTCGTTGGCCGATTCACTACTCGGATGGAAGCCGAACTCACTGAGGGTTGCGAGATCTGGGTCAAGATGCCCTACGGCGACTTCGTGGTGAAGAGCTCAACCGACGTGGTGCTGTTGGCCGGCGGCACGGGCATGACGGCCTTTACGGCGTTTCTCGACGGGTCCGCGCCGGCCGCGTCCCAGTCGATCTGTCTGGCGTACGGCGCGCGAATGCGGAGCCTCCTCATCTACCGGGATCTCGTTCGGCGCTGCACGCGAAAGCTGCCGCGACTCGATGTGTCGTACTTTATCGAGGAGCGATCTGGGAACGTTGGGAACGATGACCACGGTGACGGCCGTGAGGCTGCTCCCGAAGCGAGCCAGCGGGAGCGTGAGCAGATTGGCCGCGTGTCGGTGGCCGCCCTGTGGCCGAGAATACCTCGTCCGAAGGATGCGGATTACTACATCTCCGGGCCTCCGGCGATGCTGCGCAGTGTGTCGCAAGACCTCCGCGACCGAGGCATTGCCTCCGAGGCCATCCACATTGACGCCTGGGAATAACTAAATGTCCTATTCATCTTTCTGGCGCGATCGGCCGGTCTTCGTGACGGGGGGAACGGGCCTGGTGGGCGGCTGGCTCGTGCGGCGCCTGCTCGACGCGGGAGCCGAAGTCGTCTGCCTGATGCGCGACTGGGTTCCCCAATCCGAGCTCGTCACGTCGCGACTTATTGAGAAGGTCAGGATCGTGCGAGGCGACGTGCGCTCTCAGCAGGTGCTCGAGCGCGCTCTAGGCGAGTACGAGATCGCGACAGTGCTTCACCTGGCCGCACAGGCGACGGTCAATGCCGCGAACCGCAATCCGATCTCGACCCTCGACACGAACATCCGCGGCACCTGGGCGCTGCTCGAGGCCTGCCGGCGCACGCCCACGGTCCAGCAGATCGTCATGGCGTCATCCGATAAGGCCTATGGCGATCAGGAGATCCTGCCGTACGCGGAGACGGCGCCCCTACAGGGGCGGCACCCTTACGATGTCAGCAAGTCGTGCGCCGACCTGATCGGCCAGATGTACGGCTACACCTACCGCCTGCCGGTGGCGATCACGCGGTGCGGTAATTTCTACGGCGGCGGCGATCTCAACTGGAGCCGCATCGTCCCAGGGACCATCAGATCGGTCGTCCGCGGTGAGCGGCCCGTGATTCGCTCCGACGGCCAGTACGTCCGCGACTACTTCTACGTGGAAGACGGTGCGGCCGCCTACATGCTGCTCGCCGAGCAGCTGGAGCTTCGGCCCGATATACGCGGCCAGGCGTTCAATTTCTCGAACGAGCTTCGGATCACGGTGCTCGAACTGGTCCATAAGATCATCGCGCTGATGGGCTCCGACCTCGAGCCCGAGGTGCGCAACGAAGCGTCTCACGAGATTCGGGTCCAATACCTCGACGCCAGCAAGGCACGCACACTGTTCAGCTGGAAGCCGCTCTTCTCTCTCGAGAGCGGCCTCGATGCAACGCTGCGATGGTACCGGCAGTTCTTCTCGGCCGCCGAGGAGCAGGCGCATACCCATGTCTGACCGGAACATCCCGGTGGTCATCCTGTGCGGCGGCATGGGCACCCGCCTGGCCGAGCAGACCGAGGTGCGTCCCAAGCCGCTCGTCGAGATCGGCGGACGGCCCATCCTGTGGCACATCATGAAGCACTACGCGCGCTACGGGTTCGAGACGTTCCTCTTGGCGCTCGGCTACAAGGGCGATCAGATCAAGCGGTATTTCCTCGACTATCATGCGCTCGGCCGTGACCTCACGATTTCTCTCAAGGACGGCGCTGTGGAGAGCATCCAGCCGCTCGGCGCAAACACGGCGGAGCCGTGGCAGGTGCATCTCATCGATACCGGCGAGTCCGCCTTGACGGGAGGCCGGCTCAGACACCTCAAGGCGCTCATCGGCGACCGCACCTTCATGTTGACGTATGGCGACGGTGTGGGCGACGTCGGCCTCGACAAGCTGCTGGCCTTCCACCGCGGCCATGGCGGCCTGGTGACGCTGACGGCCGTCCACCCGCCGGCCCGCTTCGGCGCGCTCGAGTTCGATGGATCGCAGATCCGTCACTTCAAGGAGAAGTCCACGCTGCACGAGGGCTGGATCAACGGCGGGTTTTTCGTCGTCGAGCCGGCGGCGCTTGATTACATCGCATCGGACGTCATGTGGGAGCACGCGCCCATGGAACGGCTGGCCGCTGACGGCCAACTGTTCGCGTACCGGCACGAGGGATTCTGGCAGTGTATGGATACGATCCGCGATCTGCGGTACCTCGAGTCGCTCTGGGAGGGTGGCCGGGCTCCATGGAAGACCTGGTAGCGCACGATGAATTGTTGATTGCGGATGGTTGATTGCCGATTGTGATGGCGACAAACCCCTTAGCAGAGGACCTGGACCACATCCTGGGGTGCACCGAAGGGTTGTGGGACGAACTGCGCGGCGAGCGTGTCTTCATCACGGGCGGGACGGGATTTTTCGGCTGCTGGCTGCTCGAGAGTTTCGTCTGGGCCAACGACCGGCTCGTGCTCGGCGCGTCAGCCCTGGTGCTGACGAGAAACCCCGACGCCCTCAAGCACAAAGCCCCGCACCTCGCCGCCCATCCCGCGATCCAGTTTCACGTCGGGGACGTGCGTTCGTTTGAGTTTCCCACGCGGCCGTTCGCTCACGTCATCCATGCCGCCACCGAGTCCAGCGCGAAGTTAAGCGCCGAAGAACCCGTGCGGATGTTCCAGACGATTGTCCTTGGCACCGAGCGCGTGCTGGAGTTTGCTCGGCACTGTGGCGCGCGCCGGTTCCTGCTGACCAGTTCCGGCGCCGTGTACGGCCGGCAGCCCTCCGGCATGACTCATATCGCCGAGGACTACCAGGGCGCGCCCGATCCGACCGACCCGCGGTGGGTGTATGGGTCCGGCAAGCGGGCCGCCGAGACCCTGTGCGCCCTGTACGCCGGGCGCGGGTTGGAGCCAACGATCGCGAGAGGCTTCGCGTTTGTCGGTCCACACCTGCCGCTCGACACGCACTTTGCCGTTGGCAACTTCATTCGCGACGCCCTCGCGGGTGGACCCATTCGAGTCAATGGCGACGGAACTCCCTACCGGTCTTATCTGTACGCCGCCGATCTCGCCGTCTGGCTGTGGACGATCTTGTTGCGCGGTCAGCCGCTCCGTCCCTACAACGTGGGGTCTGCCGTGGACCTGACGATCGAAGAGCTGGCGCAACTCGTGGCACACCAGTGTTCGCCGCCGGTCCCTGTGACGGTCGCGCAGGTGCCGCGCGCTGGCATCTCCGCCGAGCGATACGTGCCATCGGTGGCACGGGCTGAGACAGACCTCGCGTTACGGCCGACCATCCCGTTGGCGGAAGCGATCCGGCGAACGATCGCGTGGCACACCGGGGGTTGAAAGGCATTCAGACGCAGCCGGGACGCGGCGACGTCTTTCCTGAAGACAGATAGACGTCGGCCGCCGCGCGTGCGCTGGGCTAGTCCCGATCCCCCCCACGGGTTCGGCCGATCGCGGCGCCCAGCCACGTGAGCAGCCCTTGCGCTGCTGCCTCGAGTGGCAGTACTCGATCGATGGCCCGGCCGGCAGTGAATATCGCGCGACATACGGGCACCGGCACCCAGAGTACCGGATACGTTGTCAGCCAGA
>MELA01000029.1 GCA_001767495.1 Acidobacteria bacterium RIFCSPLOWO2_12_FULL_65_11
GATTGGAACTACACGATCTCACCTCGCCGATGACCTGTCAGTGTTATTCTCTCGCGAGCCCTAAGGTTCCGAAGTCTTCCGCTGAAAGTCCGGACTCCAGTTTTTTTGGCAATCCGGACGACGCGCCGGCCGATTCCGCCGAGACTACACGCAACCGCCGGCAACCCAAGCCGGCACGTTGACGGAGGAGTTGATCGTGGCCGGACCCGTTATCTTGCTGACGAACACGACACAGACACGCTCGGTGATCGGGGTCCTTGCAGGCTCGCTCGCGCTGCTCGCCTCCTCATGCGATATGCGGCCCGCGGTCTCGACGGGTGCTGCTGTCGCGAAGTCCGTGGCCACTGTTTCGGTCGCGCCGCAGACAGGACCACTGGCGATCACCCGCGTGAACATCATTGATGTCGTGGATGGGCGGATTCTTCCGAATAGCACCGTGACGATCCGCAGCGGGGTGATCGCCAGCGTCACACAGAATAGCGCTCCGCCCGCAGACGCACGGATCGTGGACGGCCAAGGCAAGTTCCTCATCCCCGGTCTCTGGGACATGCACGCGCACATGGAGGCAACTGGCGAATCGGCACTTCAGCTCAATGTGGCCAACGGCGTGACCGGCATACGCGACATGGGCTCCGAGCTGGACCTCATTCTGAATTTGCGTGACGCGACTTCGTCCGGCCGCGTGCTCGGACCTCGCATTTTCGCCGCGGGACCGATCCTCGATGATGCGCCGGACGATTGGCCTTTCAGAATGCGGGTGAGGACTGCCGAGGACGGCAGGTCCGCCGTGCAGATGCTGAAGCGTCGAGGCGTCGATCTGATCAAGGTCCACGACAGGACCCCGCGCGAAGCGTTTTTTGCGATCGCGGACGAGGCCCGCCGCCAGAATCTACCCCTCGCCGGCCACGTGCCCCTTCGTGTGACGGTCGAGGAAGCCATCGACGCCGGCCAACGCGCTATCGAGCACCTTTCGAATCTGCAACTGTGGAGGCCCTGCTCGGGAGGCGCGGAGTATCGGCCTGAGGCGTGTCGGCCGTTTTTTGAAATGCTGGCGCGCCGAGGCGTCTGGCAGACGCCGACGCTTTTTGCGCTTCGTGAGCTATCGACGATCGGCACTCCCGCTTCCACCGTGAGTGCCGACCAGCTGGCATACGCAAGCAGGTCTGTCAGACGGTTGTGGGCCGAGAGTCAGCGGTTATTCGTCACACCAGACGTGGTTCGTGCGCTCACCGCCGGCGCCGCAGTCGGCGCCGTGGTTACGGCCGACATGGTAAA
Organism: Acidobacteria bacterium RIFCSPLOWO2_12_FULL_65_11; assembly: GCA_001767495.1. Taxonomy (GTDB): domain Bacteria; phylum Acidobacteriota; class Vicinamibacteria; order Vicinamibacterales; family CAVVIG01; genus 2-12-FULL-65-11. The sequence goes on from MELA01000029.1 coordinate 1,276, forward strand.
GGCTGGCGTTGGCGTCTTGGCCGGCTGCGATGGATTGATTGCGGGCTTCTGCGTGCATGACGAGCTCGCGACGATGGTCCGTGGAGGGATGACGCCTTTAGCAGCTTTGCAGACAGCGACCCTCAATCCGGCGCGGTATTTTGGCCTTCAGGAGACGCTCGGCAGTGTGACCCCAGGACATAGGGCTGATCTGGTGCTGCTGGACGCGAATCCCTTGACGGACATTACGAACATTCGACGCATTCGGGCGGTCGTCATTTCTGGGCGACTGCTGGATAGGAACGATCTGGACAACCTGCAGGCACAAGTAGAGATTGCAGCGGCGCAGCCATAACGCAGCTGGGCACAGGTCGGACGCTGCGGAAGTCATTCCTTCGCGCAAGCGGCACGCTTAAGACGTCGTTTCTTTTCGAGGAACTGTTGGTTTGGTTCCAGCCGGCGGCTGCGGCCGATGCGGCCTACCAGTACGTCCCGACAAAGCGCGGCAGTACTTAGTTATAAGGAAGAGAATGCGTTTCGGGAACGTATAGAGATGCGGCTTGAACGCTCAGTGGGTCAGCGCGTAGACGACGACGTTGACGCCAATGGCGTAGCCGCGGGGCGAAAACCGGTTGAAGTACTCTTCGGCGGCGCCCTCGCGCTCCCAGGTGTCGGACACGTCGGTGTTATGCGTCGTCAGGACCATGAGGTGGCCGCGCGAATTCTGAATGCCGCGATAGTGCACTTCCGCGCTGTCGTAGCCGCGTTCGGATACCGAGCCACCGCTCCGATACCAGAAATTGATATTGGGTACCTGCAGGAACTCCTTCACGTCGAACACCGTGTGCATGATCGGGTGGGAGATTGGCAGATCGAAGATCGGAAACTCGCTCGGTGGCAGCACCGACGAGATGTGGTCCTCCCAGTTGGCCCAGGCGTTACTGCCCCAGAAGTCGTCAACCCAGAGAAACCCACCCTTCACGAGGTAATTCCGCAGGTTCGTCGCCTCCTCCTCGGAGAAACCTCGGAGCGATTCGACGTTCTCCATGAACACCATGGGGCAGTGGAAGAGGACCGGATCGTCGAGTCGGACCACGACGTGGTGCGGCTGGCGGTTGGGGTCGAACTTGACCGGGATGCGCGTGAGCTCGGCCAGTCGAATCGAGAAATTGTTGTCCGCGCCGGGATAATCGGTACGCCAGCCGCCATTGAAAATCCCGCGGCAATAGAGAAACTGCCCGTCGAAGTCCTCGATGGTGGCAACGCGCTCCGATACCCTGCCGCTGATCCAGATCTGTTGAGCGCCGGCCAGGGACGCGCAGGCCAGGGCCACTGAGAGCCCGGCGACGGTGAGACGTCCACGACGAATCACGGCGTCATCATCGCACAGCTTTCAATACCGAGCGTAGTGTCCGCCTTCAGCGGACGTCACGGGCCCTCGGGGTGTCCCTCGGATTCTCAGGCACCGAAAACGTCCAGATCCAGATGTGAAATCCGCCAGCCGACGCCCTTGACAAGCCTGCTGTCGCAGGGATAATCGATGCCTAACTGTAGTGTCCGGCTTCAGCCGGACTTAGGAGGTCCGCCTAAGGGCGGACACTACAGCTATAAACAGCATGAAATCAGGAGGACAGATGAGCAAGATCAAGAGCCTGGCGTCGGCGCTGGGCGTGGCCATGCTGGTAGCGTACATGGCCGCTGGGACCGTGCGGGCGCAAGTGCCAGACGATATTTACGAAGGGCTGAAGAAAATCGGGCAGGTGGTCGACCCAGCCTGCACGGCAAAGCTCTATAGGCCGCTGATGCCGGCCAACGACTTCAACACGTACTGGCCGGTCGGGGCACCTGCCCCTGTCATGACGGGCCAGTTGTACCCGGGCGTGACCGTCGCGCGTGACGTGTCGTGGGGGCCGCATCCCAAGGACCTGGTCGACATCTTCACGGCCGATCGAGGCGGCGACAATCGCCCGGTGATCATTTACGTGCCGGGCGGCGGCGGCAACAAGATCGAGCAGCAGGCCAGAGAGGCCAACGCCTTCTACGACAACATCGGGCGATGGGCCATCAAGAACGGCATGGTGGGTGTCACCGTGCAGCGCCATCCCGGCGGAGGCAATTGGGACGATACCGGCCGCGATCTGTCGGTCATGGTCGATTGGCTGAAGGCGAACGTTACCAAGTACCGGGGCAACCCGAATCGCATGTTCATCTGGGCGCACTCGGCCGGTAACGGGCCGCTCGGCATGTACGTCGGCCACCCCGAGCGCTGGGCGCACGGCGTGGGCGTGGTCGGGGCCATCTTCATGTCCGGCAACCCGGTGGGCGGGCTCGTGCCGGCGGGTGGCAGACGCGGCGCAGCGCCGGCAGGTGGCGCACCCGCCGCAGGCGGTGGCGCACCTGCGGCGGCAGCGGGCGGCCGCGGCCAGGCCGCGCCGAGCACATGCGGTGCAACTGGCGGCAACGCCGGCACTGATGGCGCGATTGCGGGGCCGAGCAGCGTACTGGTCGGCGGACGCGGCGCGGCCCCGGCGGGCGGCGCAGCCCCCGGCGGCGGTCAGGCGGCGGCGGCTCCGGCTGGGGGCCAGGGTGGCGCACCGGCAGCCGGTGGACAGGGCGGCGGCCGCGGTGGCCGCGGCGGTCAACCGCTCACACCTGCCGAACAGGCCGAACGGGACAACCTGCCCGGGTTCAAGGCCGGCATGGTGAAGATCATGTTGGCCCGAGCCGAGCTCGATCCAGGCGTCAGCGGCGCGATGACCGACGCCGATATCGCGCTGCACGACGAGCTCTGCAAGATCGATGGCCCCAAGGCCAAGGACGGCGTCGGCCAGTGCCCGACCATGTTCTTCATCAAGCGCCACAGCCACATGTCCGAGGTGTTCTCGCTCGACACGAAGGACGAGACCGTCGGCAAGTTCGTGCTCGACTGGATGAAGAAGGTGAAGTAGGTCTGTTGCAGAAGCGCTTATTACTGGTGGCGGTCGTCCTGGCGCTGGGACTGGCGCTTTCGGAAGCCGCCGCCAGGACGCTCGACATCTTCTTCATCGACGTCGAAGGCGGCCAGGCCACGCTCGTCGTCACGCCTGCCGGCCAGTCGCTCCTCATCGATGCCGGCTACGGCGGGCGCGGCGGGCGCGATCCCGATCGGATCATGGCCGCGGTGCGCGAAGCGCGCATCGATCGCATCGACTACCTGCTCGTCACACATTTCCATCCCGATCACATCGGTGGCGTGCCCGACCTCGCGGCAAAGATTCCAATCGGGACGTTCATCGATTACGGGTCGCCGATGGGCACCGACCGCATGGCGACCAATGGGTTTCGGAACTACGAGCCGGTACGCGGTCGAGGCCGGCACCTGCAGCCGCAGCCAGGCGATCGCCTCCCCCTCAAGGGCATCGAGGCCGACATCGTCAGTTCCGCCGGCGACATCATCCTGAAGCGGCTCTCGGGCGGCGGACGGCCCAATCCGATGTGCGAAACCTTCGATATTCAACCAGCCGATGGCACGGAGAATTTCCGGTCGATCGGCCTGCGCATCAAGTACGGCGCGTTCCGCTTCGTGGATCTCGGCGATTTGATGGGCATCACGCTGGCCTCGCTCGTGTGCCCGGTCAACCTGCTCGGTGAGGCCTCGGTGTATCTCGTGCCGCACCACGGGAACTACGACGCCAACGTCCCCGCGGTGCTGGCCGCACTGAGGCCGCGCGTGGCGATCATGAACAACGGCACGACCAAGGGCGGCGCGCCCGATTCCTTCGCCACGCTGCACGCGCAGTCGGGGATGGAAGATCTCTGGCAGCTGCACTTTTCGCTCAATGACGGCGCCCGAAACGCCCCCGAACAGTTCATCGCCAATCTCGATGAGGGAGACTCGGCGTATTGGATCAAGCTGAGCGCGAACGAAGACGGCGGGTTCAGCGTGGTCAACAGGCGCACCGGATTCACCAAGGTATACCGCGCGGGCAGGTAGCACCCCAGCGCCAGTGAATTAGAATGACAGACCGTGACCGCCCGCCCGGTCGCCCTCTCGCTGCTCTTCGCGGTCTTGGCCTTCGGAGGTCTGACCGCCAGCGCTGAGGAATGGCCGCAGTTCCGCGGCCCCACGGGCCAGGGACATTCCGCCGAGCGCGGACTCCCCGTCGAGTGGAACGAATCACAGAACGTCCTGTGGAAGACGCGGGTCCCTGGACTCGGATGGTCGTCGCCGGTCGTGGCCGGCGGCCGCGTCTGGGTGACCACGGCGGTGAAAGACCGCAGCGGGTCGCTGCGCGCCCTCGCGTTTGACGTCGGAACCGGACGCCAAGTGGTGAACACCGAAGTGTTCCGGGTCGGGAACGTCGACGCGCCCAACGCCAAGAACAGCCTCGCCTCTCCGACACCTATCGTCGAAGGCGATCGCGTGTACGTGCACTTCGGCGCCGACGGCACGGCCGCGCTCACCACCACCGGCGAGATCGTCTGGAAGACGCGCCTGCAGTACGAGTCGATGCACGGCAACGGCGGGTCGCCGATCGTCTATCAGGACCTGCTGATCCTTAGCTGCGACGGCCCGGACACGGCGTTTGTCGTGGCGCTCGACAAAGCGACCGGCAAGGTTCGCTGGAAGACGCCGCGGCGCCGGCCGTTCGACCAGGCCTACTCCACGCCGCTCGTCATCCGCGTCGGCGATCGCGATGAGCTGGTGTCGGTCGGCGCGTATCGCACGACGGCGTACGATCCGCAGTCGGGCCAGGAGCTCTGGCGCGTGAGCTATCCGGTGCGCTTTCCGGAGGGCTTTTCAAACGTCCTGCGCCCGGTCTACGGCCACGGGCTGGTGTTCATCTCGGGCGGGTTCAACGAGCCGTCGTTCCTCGCCGTGCGCGCCGACGGCAGTGGCGACATCACCTCGTCGCACGTCGCATGGACGCTCAAGCGCGGCGCGCCGCTCACGCCGTCGCCGCTCCTCGTGGGCGACGAGCTCTACATCGTCAACGACACGGGCGTCGTGATGTGTCTCGACGCGAAGACCGGACAGCCGTACTGGCAGGCCCGCATCGGCCTGGGCTTCTCGGCGTCACCGGTGTTTGCCGACGGGCGGATCTACTTCCAGAGCGAAGACGGCGTGACGACCGTCCTCGCGCCGGGGAGAACGTTTCAGAAGCTCGCCACCAACGAGCTCGACGGCGCGATGCTGGCTTCGATGGCCATCTCCGACGGATCCATCTTCATTCGCACCAACAACAACCTGTATCGAATCGGCGCACCGAAATGAAACACGATGTCAAGTCTCAAGTTTCAAGTCTGAAGTCTGCCAGTTTCTTCGTTGCCTTCGTGTGCTTCGTGGTTTCGCCTGTGGCACAGACGACGAACGAGCGCGCGCAGGCCGTTTTCGATCGCGCGGTTTCTGATTTTCGTGGTGGCCGCATCCCCGAGTCGGTCGCCGGATTCGACGAGCTGGCCAAGCTCGTCCCCAACGAGGCTCCGCAGCTCTGGCAACGCGGCATCGCGCTCTACTACGCCGGACGCTACCAGGACTGCCGCGCGCAGTTTGAATCCCATCGCACCGTGAATCCCAACGATGTCGAGAACGCCGCGTGGCATTTCCTCTGCGTCGCCAGGGCGGAATCGCCGGCCAAGGCGAAGGGCGCGCTGCTCCCTGTGGGTCCGGACTCGCGCGTGCCCATGGGACAGATCTATCGGATGTTCAGCGGCACGCTCACCCCTGAAGCCGTCCTGGCCGTCGCGGGCAGCCAGCCAGTGTCCCAGTTCTACGCGCAGCTCTACGTCGGCCTGTATTTCGAAGCCCTCGGCAATAAGGCGCGCGCGCTCGAGCACATCACCGCCGCCGCCGCCGATCGCTATGCGTCGGTCGGTGGCTACATGGGCGCGGTCGCGCGGGTCCATCTCGGCCTGCTTCAGCGCCAGCGACCGTAGAATGTGATAGCTGTAGTGTCCGGCTTCAGCCGGACCAGAACAAATGATCAAGAAAGCTTTCATCGCCGTGGCGCTGGCGATCGTCGCCACGATCGGTTTCTTCCGGTTCAGCGGACTGCGTATCGCCCCTGACGGGAGCGGACTCTGGCCGCGCTTTGTCTCTCAACAGCCCGACTATGACGCGCTCGAGGCCGACCGGGCCAGACAGCGCGCGCTGGCGCCTGCGACAACCAGCGCCGACGCCCCGTCGGGAAGCGCGAAGCCGGCGGCCGATCAGCGCCCAGGCGACGCCGCAAGCACGAGCCCGGGCACGAGCACCAGCGCACGCACCGGCACCGGCATCGGCACGAGCGCCAGCGTCCGCGGCTACTGGCCCGACTTCCGCGGCCCGAACCGCGACGGCCGCTACGACGAAACGCTGATTCGAACCCATTGGCCGGCCGACGGACTGACGCCCATCTGGAAGCAGCCCATCGGGCTCGGCTACGCCTCGTTTGTCGTCGCCGATGGCCGCGCGTTCACCATCGAACAGCGCCGGCAGCAGGAAGTGGTCGCGGCGTACGACGTTGCGACGGGTCGCGAGCTCTGGACCGACGGCTGGGTCGGCGAGTTCATCGAGACCATGGGGGGCGACGGTCCGCGCGCGACGCCGACGTATCACGATGGCCGCATCTATGCGCTCGGCGCCGAAGGCGAACTTCGTGTGCTTGACGCGCGGACCGGATCGCTCGTCTGGCGGCGCAACATCCTCACCGACGCCCGCGCCTCGAACCTCCAGTGG
>MELA01000030.1 GCA_001767495.1 Acidobacteria bacterium RIFCSPLOWO2_12_FULL_65_11
GCCCTTCATCGGCCTGGCCGCCACTGCCTATGCGTGGGTAAGACGCGACCGGGCTTTCCTGGTTCCAGGGTTGTGGCTGTGGGCCTTGGTCGTGATGTTCAACTTCGGATCGAGTTCGTCCACCGAGTACATTCCGCTGGCGCTCTTCCACCGGTACATGTATCTGATGTTCTTTCCGGCCATCGTGGTGGTTGCCGGGTTTCTTGCGCGTACGCTGGCGCCTGTGCTCCACCTCGATATCCGGCCTCGCACACTCGTTGCAGCGGGCGGCGGGCTGGCCGCGGTCGTCCTGATGCTCTGGGCGGCCGCACCACACCTGTACTATGACGTCACAAATCCCCGAAACTGGACCGACGAGGTGAAGAAACTGCGCGCCACTGTTCGACCGGACGTTTCCGTATACGCCGACGGCATCACGCTCCGAGCCTTCGAGTTCTTCGCCGGCTACCCCGAGCGGACGGCCTGGACAGACTTCGCGAATATCGATTCGAGCAAGGATATTCCTCCGGGCAGCCTCGTGGTGGTGAACAAGCAGTACATCGCCTGGCTCAATCGGAATGCCGGGATGTGGGTGGCGTTTCCGCCGGGACCGACAGATCGGTCGGGATATCGAATGCACACCTTCTACGACCAGGCGCCTTCGAACTGGACCGAGATCTGGAAGAACGACAACGCACGATTGTACAAAGTCGCCGGCGCCGTGCCGGCGAGGTAGAGCGGGTGGGTGACAAGGTGACCGCGGCTCCGGTCTGCGTCGACCTCGATGGCACGCTGATCGCCGGAGACATGCTTTGGGAGTCGTTTGTTGCCCTCTTTCAGCGGAGTCCTCTCGCGGCATTGCAGGTCTCGTTCAGCCTCGCCAAGGGACGTGCCCACTTCAAAAAGCGCGTGGCGGAGTACGTCCCGATTGACCCGGCAGCCTTGCCATATCGAACCGATTTGCTCGAGGAATTGAAGGAGTTAAACCAACAGGGCGTGCCGCTCGTGCTGGCCACCGCAACCCACGAAACCTACGCGTGGGCGATCGCCGATCATCTCAAGATCTTCCAGCAAGTGATCGCGAGCGATGGGCGCCGAAATCTGTCGGGCCACCAGAAGGCCGCCTCTCTGGTCGAGCGGTTTGGCGAGCGTGGGTTCGACTACATCGGCAACGGCTGGTCCGACGTGCCGGTCTGGCGCGCAGCCGCTGGGGTGACCGTCGTCGCCGGTCCCGCACGGCTGGTACGACAGCTCACCAGCGAGCGAAGCGCCACTCGCGTGCTCGCTCGCCGCCGGAGCACGCTGGAGGCGTTCCTCACGGCGCTCCGCCCACATCAGTGGGCGAAGAACACTCTCGTGTTCGTCCCGCTCGTCGCCGGACTCAGTATCCCGTGGCTCAACATGCTGGCGTCCGGCATCCTGACATTCGTCGCGTTTAGTCTGTGTGCGTCCGCCACCTACATTCTTGACGACATCTCGGATATTCAGACCGACCGGTTAGATTCGAGGAAGCACAGCGGGCCGTTTGCGTCAGGAGAACTCAGCATTCCCGCGGGAGTAGCGGCTGCCGGCCTGCTGCTCACCGCCTCGCTATTACTTGCGGCGCTCGGTGTCTCGTGGCTGCTCGCAGCAATCCTCGGCGTGTACGTGGTTGTCAGCACGGCGCACACGCTGCGTGGCAAGCAGACGCCCGCGGCAAATGTTCTCATCCTGACGGGCCTACACGTCCTACGTATCATGGCCGGTGCCGTGGCCATGGACTGGCTTTAAGCTAAGGCAAGCGCCTGATCAGGCTCTATCGCCGCTTGAGTTGAGGCAAGCGGCGAGAGGAGGGAAACCGCGGATCCAAATCGGAAGTCGCACAGCAGCCGGCGCAAACGTGGCTCGGTCATCTCCAGATTCTGATAATGCCGGAAGCGGCTGATCAGCGAGCCTGTTAGCCGTGGTTGGGCCGGGTCGATTTCCCAGGGATGCAGATAGAACATCACGGCCTTCCCCTCGACCCTGTTCACGTGCTCGATCGCGCGTCGCGTCCACGCGTACGGCAGCAGCCTGAAATACCCACCTCCAGCGAACGGTAGATTCTGACCGCCCCACCGGACGGTCGAGCCGGGCAGCTCCCACAGGCTGCCGCGATCACGCGTCACGCGATACGGATGGCGGGGAGCGTCCGGAATACCATACCGATCGTGACGGATCGGGAAAATGCTTGCGTCGTACACGTAGCCTTCATCGACCAGCACATCCAGCGCCCACAGAGACCGCTTGGTGATCGAGTAGCTTGGCGCCCGGTATCCCAGAATGGGCGCGCCACATGCGTCCTCGAGCGCCCCTTTGGCCCGCCGCAGGTCCTCGCCGAATTCCTCGGGCGTCATCTCGTACACGAGACGATGCGCATACCCGTGGGAAGCCACCTCGTGTCCTGCTGCGGCAATCCTGCGAACGAGCGAGGGAAACCGTTCGCCGACCCAACCCAGGACAAAAAACGTGGCGGTTACACGCCCTCGCTCGAACATCTCGAGCAGGTATTCGGTGTTCCGGCACACCCGGCTCTCGAACGTGTCCCACTGGCGGCGCGAAACGTGCCTCTCGAACGCGCTGACCTGGAAATAGTCCTCAACATCCACCGTCATCGCGTTGACGACCGTGGGGACCGTCGCGCCGATCTTCGGCGGACACACAGCTTGCTGCGAAACCCGCGTGTGTGCCGGGCCAAGGAAGGACATTGTCGCTGTCGCTCGTGCAAGCCCATCGCCAGAATGGACCGGGGACATACGTCGCTAACTGCAACCGAATCAATTACTTAATGAGATAATTGAGGGCCGATGAAACCGGGGCGCGTGTTATCTTCCCAGGCGGCGACAAAAGTTGTCCTGCCTAGCGTCTTGCGGCCACGGTCGCCGCTTCGGCGCCCGCCAGCTCGCGCAAGGCGCCTTTGTCGATCTTGCCCACGCCAGGCAACTTCGGGATCTCCTGACAGAAGATGAACCGAACGGGCACTTTGTAATGCGGCAATTTCGAATGGCAGAACGCTGCGAGGCTCTCGGCGTGCACGACGGCATCCTTCTCGCGCGCCGCCACAAACGCCACGGGCGCTTCGCCAAGGATCTCGTGCGCGACGCCAATGACCGCGGCCTCGAACACCTGCGGATGCTCGTGCAGCACATCCTCGATCTCTCGGGCGCCCACCCGTCGGCCGCCAACCTTGATCATGTCGTGACGACGGCCGACGAGGAATAGAAACCCGTCCTCGTCCACGTACCCGAGGTCGCCGGTCCGATAGCCGAGCGCACCGAACTTCTCCCGCGTCTCCTCGAGATTGTTCCAGTACCCGGGCGAAATGTTTTCGCCGCGGGCCACGAGTTCGCCCACCTCGCCAAACCCCGCGATCCGGTCCCCGTCGGCCATCACGCTGATTTCCACGCCGGGAATCGGACGCCCGATCGAGCCGAGCTTCCTGCGGAGATCTGCCGGTGGCAGATACGTCAGCCGTGCGGACGCTTCGGTGGCCCCGTACATGACGTAGAACGGCACCTGAGGTCCGCGTTCCAGCCACTCGCGCACGCGTGCAGGAGGCATCCCGCCGCCGGCCTGGGCAACGTACCGCAAATCCGGAAATTTCATGCCGGCCAGGTTCGATCGATGCAGCAGAAGCGCGAATGTCGAGGGCACGCCGGCCAGCCCGGTCACGCGACGGCGCTGCATGGCCTCGAGCACCACGTTCGGAAAGACGAATCGATTGTCGATGACGACCGATCCTCCAACGGCCACGTGCGTGTGGAGCAGCGAGAGCCCGAACACGTAGTGAAACGGCAAGATACACATCACACGGTCGCTCGCCGTGAGCCCTTGGTACTCCACAATCGATCGCGTATTCGCCACGATATTGCCGTGCGTCAGCATGACACCGCGCGGCGTGCCCGTGCTGCCGGAGGTGTAGATGATGGCGGCGAGCTCGGCCGCGGTGACCGGGACGCTCGGCTCGTTGCTGCCAGCGGTTTCCAGGCCCTTGCCGAGGTCGTGCCCAAGGGCCGGAGCCTGCGCACCACGAGTCACGGCGGCTCCCCGACGAATAAAGATCGACGGAATGTTGTCGAACGTCGGCGCGAGCTCTCTCGCCAGCCTCTCCTCGATGATCGCGACGCGCGGCGTGCAATCGGAAACGGCGCCGATGAACCGATCGCTCCGAGGGCCCGGCGGGAGAGGGACCGCCGCAGCTCCGGCTCTCATCGCCCCAAAGTACGCAGCCACCAATTCGACGCTGTTCTCGAGCGCCAGCACGACACGATCGCCCCGCTTGACGCCGGCGCACAGCAACAGGTTCGCAAAACAGTTTGCCATCCCATCGAGCTCGGCGTAAGACACCGACCGCTTGGGCTCAATGAGCGCGACCGCCTCCCGATCGCGTGCGGCGGCCTCGTGGAGGAGCTGATGAACCAGCATGGGAGCGAACGCGAATCTAGGTTCCCCGACGTAGAAGGACCGTCTGGATGGTCTTGAGGACGATGAACCAATCGAGGCCGACCGACAAGTTCTTGATGTAGAAGAGGTCGTACTGCAGTTTCTCCAGGGCATCCTCAACGCTCGCGCCGTACGAGTACTTCACCTGCGCCCACCCGGTGACACCGGGCTTGACGACGTGGCGCTGCCCGTAGAACGGAATCTGCTTCGTGAGGCCCTCGACGAATTCCGGACGTTCCGGCCTGGGCCCTACCAGGCTCATGTCGCCGCGCAAGACGTTCCAGAACTGGGGCAACTCGTCGAGCCTGGTCCGGCGCAGGAAGCGGCCCACAACGCTCACCCGCTTGTCGTCCTGGCTGGCCCACACGGCGCCTGTCAGCGCTTCCGCGTCGTGGCGCATGGAGCGGAACTTGTACAGCGTGAAAACGCGACCGTCCAGTCCCACACGCTGCTGACGGTAGAGGATCTCGCCTGGCGAGGTCAGCTTGATCGCCATGGCGATGAGGGCCAAGAGCGGCAACGAACAGAGCAACCCGACAGTCGCCGCGAGGAGGTCGGTCGTCCGTTTCACCGCCTGCAGCATGCGGCTCTTTCTGAACCCTTCTGAAAAAATGAGCCAGCTCGGGCGGAGATTCTCAACCGCAATCTTACCCGTGTACTCTTCATAGACCGACGCGAGATGATCGAATGTCACGCCGTCGAGCTTCATCTCAAGCAGCTTGTCCATCGGCAGGCGGCCCCTGGCATCGGCCAGGCTGACGACAACACGATCGACGCCGCGCGAGCGGACGATCCCAGGAATGTCGTCGATCGTACCGATCACGCCGGGATTGAGGACTGGCGCGCCCACGCGGGCCGGATCGGGATCGATGAAGCCGACAATCTGAACCCCAAGCTCGGTCCGATTGTAAAGTTCGCGCGCCAGCGACACCGCCGCCGCGCTGGTGCCTACCAGTAGCAGCCGCTCGCGGTACCCGAGACGACCGGTCACCCACTCAAACAGGATGCGCCAGCCGCCCACGGCCGCGATGACAAAAAACGACGAGAGGAGGAAGACGCCGCGGCCGATGATGAGCGACGGGAACCAGAAGTAGAGAACCGCCAGGATCAGGGACGTTGATCCAAGCGCCTGCATAAGACGCACGAACAGCTCGCGGCGATCCGACAGGATCCGGAAATCATAGAGATCAACGTAAAACAGGCACACCTGACACACGACGGCAATCAGGAAGGCCTTCGGCACCCAGCCGGCGGTCATGCCCTCCGAAGAGAGACGGAGATAGGCGGAGATCATTACCGCTGCAACAATTAGCGCGGTCTCTGACGCAATGAGCGCGACCAACCGCCACGTGATGCGCTGCTTGAAGACTCTAGCCATCCTTCGCACCCGACGACGGGTAGTAGTGCCGGTAGTACGCGTCGGCCGTGATGGTCTGCTCCTCGACTCGATTGAGGACGATCCCGATGAGCCGATCGGGACCAAGCGCCGCAACCGCCCGCTGTACCAGTGGATACGGCGTTTTGGCGGCGCCAATCACGAGCAGCACTCCGTCAACCAAACCGGCCAGAAACTGCGCGTCCGACAACAGCCCGATGGGGGGCGTATCCACCAGCACCCAGTCGAATCGGGGCGCAGCGCCGTCAATCACCGCCTTCATCCGGTTCGAGGCCAACCCGCCGACCGAGCTCGCATGCAATGGGCCGGCGGGAAGGACCGTGAGCGTCGGCGAGAGTTCATAAAATGGTATCTGCACGCGTTCGGAGCGCAGTCCGTCGCCGAGCCCCGTAGTATTCGGCAGGCCGAGAATCTCGTGGATGGACGGATGGCGCAGATCGCCGTCAATCAGGAGCACGCGCCGGCCGAAGTATTCGCTGAGCGTCAGGGCCAGGTTTGTGACGGTCAACGTCTTGCCTTCCCGCGGCAGGGCGCTCGTCACCATCAGCGTCTTGACCTTGTGCTCCGCCTGCATCTGGTGCAGCACCGCCGCCAGTCGCCTGTATTCCTCTTGCGAGACCGGGCGCATGCTCCCCGTCACGAGCTTGCCAGCAATGCTCGGATCGAAGGGCCCGAGCTGGACGCGCCGGCCCGCCGGCTCCGGCCGCACGGGGGCAGGCGGCTCGACATTTCCTTCTCGCCCCTCACCGGTCCACGGCACCGAGTGATGTTCCGCTGGATAATGGTCGAGCGACGAATCGCCGAAACTCGTCGCCCGCGACTCCGCAGACTCCGCCCGTCTGGGGCTCGGTGAAGGTGCGCGGGTCACCCGTTTGAGAGCTTCGTCGATTCGGCTCATGACGAGGGCCACAACCTCCAGAAAGCGATTGCCGCCGACCCGAGCACGAGCACGGCGACGCCGCCGGCCAGCAGCGCCCGCCGCCGCCGGGTTTCGCGCTCGACCGTCGAGATCATCGTCGGCACGAGCGCCAACACGGGCAGCGACAGCACACGGGTCACTTCGTCCTCGGTCTTGAAACTCGAGTCGCGATACTCCCGCAGTCCCACGAACAACAGGCCGATCATCAGGCCCGAGGCTGCCCCCATCAGATCGATCTGCCAGCGAATCGGGCTGAACGGCCGCTCGGGGATCCTGGCCGGGTCCAGCACTCTGAACTGTTCGCCGATGTTCCGGCGCTCCAAGTTGGCAGCGATCTTCGCGTCTTCTCGCTTCGCGAGGAGGGCCTGATAGGCCGTCTGCAGCGTGGCGTAGTCTCGCGTCAGCTCGACGAGGTCCGATTCGCGCCTCGGCAGGGCAGCCAGTCTGGCCTCGTACTGTGCGATGACTTTGCGCAGTTGCTCGTCCTGACCCTGCTTCTCTGCGAGCTGCCGATCGATGTCGGCGATATCCGCTTTGAGATCGCGAATGCGCTTCTGTCGCAGTGCCTCGGTCGGCGTGACAGGCGTCTCAGGCACTTCGCCGTCGGCCGGCTGGCTACCCTCGGCCGCGAGCTTGGCATCGAGGTCGCGGATCGACCGCTGCAGCGTCCGCACATCGGGATGATCCGGTGTGGCGTGGGACAGCAGCAGCTCCAGACGCGCCTGTGCTGCCTGAAGCTGTTGCGCCGTGGACTGTGGAGCGCCCTGTGCGCCCGTCGGAGTGACGGCCGCGATGGCCAGGGGATCCGACTGCAAGTCGACCATCTGGCGTTCGAGGAGCAGGCGCCGCTCCCTGGCGCGGTCGGTCGCCTCCGCCAGGCTTCGCAACTGCGTCTGCAGGTTCTGAATCGCCTGCAGATTAGCGGTGGCCTGCGACGGCAATTCACCGCCGTAGCGACTGCGGTATTCTTCCAGCTTCTTTTCGTACTCGACCAGCCGGCGCTTGGCGTCCTCCAGTTGGGACTCGAGGAATTGGTTCGTATCCTCGGCCAGGTTCTCTCGGTCGCGGAGGTTCTCTTCGATGAACAACGACGCGAGCCGTTCGGTGGTCTTCTGCGCAGTTCTCGCGTCCTGATTGACATACGAGATCCGGAACGACTCCCTCCCCTCGATCCTGATGGGATCGATATCGCTGCGCATGCGCTGTACGACGTCTTCCATCGGCAGCGTGCGCCGAAGCGCCGAGTATAGATCCAGATCCAGGATGATCCGCTCGAGGCGCGACCGGCTGAGAAGCTGCTCTTGCAGCGTGGCCAGCCGGTCTTCGATGCGTGAGGTGACCGTCGATCTGACGTAGCTGTCGGGAATCCGTTGCGGCACGAGCATGATGAGCGTCTCGGAGCGGTACCGATTCGGGAGGCGGCTCCCAATAGCTGCTCCGGCCGCGGCGCAGACGACCAGTGGGATGACGACGAGCCACCACCGACCGACGAGGATTCGGACGACGTCTTCCGGTGTGTAGGTTTTGCCTGGCAGCACGGTTACCTACCCATGAGAGAAACCGAGAGCGTCAAACCCGCCCGAACGCTGTGTCGTCTCAGATTCGGCGACACGCCAGGCGACAACTGCAGGCTCTGGTTGAAGTTATAGAAGTAGTACATGTAATCGACGTACGTCGCCCAAGTCCGCGAGATGGCGAAGCGGACCTCTGCATCGCCCGTATAGGTGTCGAAACTGTTGGAGGAGACGATGGCGAGCGCGGAGTTGCCCGTCGAATAGGAGGTAGACATGACCACAGTGGTCCGTCGGTCCAGCGAGCCGCTCGTGGTGACCGTCACAGCGTCCGAAAACACCGGATCTTCAATCCCCTCGATGAATCCCACGCCGCGGTGATACGCCCCTTGAAGCTGCCACGTGCGACCCATCTGGTGATTCAGCGATGCATCCACCACAAGGCGGAACTGCCGTCGCGTCTGGGTCGAAGCACTGGAAACCGGTCCGGTCACTACGGCCGAACCGGCGCTGAATCCAAGCGTGGTACGCCGAGCGGACGACAACGGCCACTGGTAAGCGATCCCCGAATCGATATCGTGAGTGCTCGGTCGCTGCTGGGTGCTCGAATAGGCCGCCTGCCGATACGTGTAGCCCAGTCGCAGCGAGCCGTCTCGACTCAGGAGATGCGTGAAGCGCCCACCGACGTCATACGACCGCAAATCTGAGGCCCCGGCAGTGTTACCGACAAAATCGGTGTATCGATACGCCGAATTGAACGACACGGTGTCGCGACGCGTCACGGCGTGGCTGACGCCCGCGCTCGTGCTGTACTGGTACGAGGGCTGCCCGTTGACCGCATAGCTCGTGGCCGGATTGACGGCACTCCCCATCGTCGCCGGAGCGGCGTTTGCGAACAGCCCGTGCAGATACGATGGGGCGTAGGCGACGCCCTGATTCACGCTGAGCCTGGTGCGTCGCGTGAGCTCGGCGGAAACGCCCGCGCCCACGTTGTGACCGATCGAGACCAGCCGGTCGAGCTCGCGATAGTAGCGAAGCGTCGAGCCGGAGGTCGCCGTGATCTGCGCCGATCGTCCGCGTGATGCGAAGCTCATAGTTGGCGTCAAGCTCGTATAGGATCCGCTCTGCTGAAACAGTGTGGGGCTGACCGCAGTCGCACCAGCCCGCAGGTTGCTGTCGTACGCTTCGACCAACGAAACCGACAGGGTCAGGCTCTGCCTCCCGGCACCGGCGGCGCCGCCGCCAGCCTGGAACAAACCCTGGGCCTGAGGCGCAGGCCCGGCCTGTGCCAGCGCGAGGTCCGGTATCGCACACGCCAGC
>MELA01000031.1:0-3058 GCA_001767495.1 Acidobacteria bacterium RIFCSPLOWO2_12_FULL_65_11
GCGCGACTACCTCAACGACCAGATTGCGATTCTGCTCGGCGGCCGCATCGCCGAGGAGATCACCATGCACAGCCTCACGACCGGCGCGGGCAACGATCTCGAGCGGGCGACCGAACTCGCGCGCCGGATGGTGTGCGAGTGGGGCATGAGCGACGGCATGGGCCCGCTCACCTTCGGCAAGAAAGAGGAGCAGATCTTCCTCGGCCGCGAGTTCGCCCAGCACCAGGACTACAGCGAGGACACCGCGCTCAAGATCGATCACGAAGTCAAGAAGTTCATCACCAATAATTATGAGCGCGCGAACCAGCTCCTGTTGGAGCAGAAGGACGCGCTGGTGAAGATGGCCGAGGCGCTCCTCGCCCGCGAGGTCCTCGATGCCGACCAGGTGAGGCGCCTGGCTGCCGGCCAGCCGCTCGACGAGGTGCTGCCGGCGGCCACCCGCGAGCCCACGCCCGAGGTCGACGAAGCACGTCCGCCGCGCCAGAAGGAGCGCGCGCCGATCGTCCCTGCACTCGGTACGCCGATACCTCAAGAATAGTCATCAGTCATCAGTCTCCAGTCGTCAGTCACCCCATCGTGGGCGGATCTGAGGGCTGTTCACTGTCCACCGCCGACTGTCGACTGGAGACTGTCGACTACAGTGTTCCCCCCCCGCCATCTCTACACGGTCCCCCTCGCTCACGGCGGCCGGCTGTGTTTCGGGGAGCGCCCCCTGATCATGGGGATCCTGAACGTCACGCCGGATTCATTCGCCGAAAGCGCGCTGCGGCTCGACCCGGCCCGGGCCGTTGATGCGGCGTTGCAGATGGAGGCCGAGGGCGCCGACGTCATCGACATTGGCGGCGAGTCGACGCGGCCGGGCGCCGAGCCAGTTGGCGCGAGCGAAGAGATCGCGCGGATTCTGCCAGTGCTTGAGGGCCTCGCCGGCCGGCTGCGGGTTCCGATTTCCGTGGACACGTACAAAGCCGACGTTGCGCGCATGGCACTCGAAGCAGGCGCCGGTCTCGTCAATGACATCAGCGGGCTCGGCTACGATCCCGAGCTCGGTTCGGTCGTCGCGGCGCGCGGCGCAGCCATCGTGCTGATGCACACACGCGGCCGATCGAAGGCGATGTATGCCGAGGCGGCCTACAAGCACGTCATCGCCGACGTGGCCGTGGAATTACAGGCAAGCGTGGCGGCGGCGACGGCAGCTGGCGTCACCATCGATCGCGTGATCGTCGATCCAGGAATCGGGTTTGCCAAACGGGCCCCCGACAGTTATGGTGTGCTGGCGCGCTTGTCGGAGCTAGCGGCGGCGCTCGACCGGCCCGTGCTCGTCGGTCCTTCCCGCAAGTCGTTCTTGCACGACGAGGTGGGCGGGCGCCAGCCGGTCGAACGTGATTGGGGCACGGCGGCCGCCGTCGCCGCCGCCGTGCTCGCCGGAGCGCATATGGTAAGGGTTCACGCCGTCGGCGAAATGGTTCAGGTTGTGCGAACCGCGGAACAGATTCGAAGAGCCGGACTGCCGACTGCCTACCGATGACTGCCGACTGATGACTTGGCTGACCGCCTTTCTCGAGCGTCCGCCCATGAGCTGGTGGGACATCGCCGACATTCTGGTGGTGTCGTTCCTCATCTATGAGGCGCTGAAGCTCATCCGCGGCACGCGCGCCGTGCAGATGGCGCTCGGAGGCGGCATAGTGGTCGGGCTGTTTTACCTGTCGCGCTGGATCCACCTGGAGACCGTCAACTTCCTCATTCGCAATCTCGTCGGCGCTTTCGTGGTCGCGATCATCGTGCTCTTCCAGGCCGACATCCGCCGAGCGCTGGCGCACTTGGGCCGTGCGCCCTTCTTCCGTTACTTTGCGAAGCCGGAATCGGCCGCCGAATCGATCGAGGAGATCGTGGTCGCCGCCGGTATGCTCGCGAAGGGACGGATTGGCGCCATTGTGGCGATCGAGCGCCAGATCGGCCTCGGCAGCTACATCGAAGGTGGCATCCGGCTCGACGCCGTGCTGACCTACGACCTGCTGCTGAGCATTTTTCAACCGTCCTCGCCGCTGCACGACGGCGCGGTCATCGTGCGGGACGATCGCGTCGCAGCGGCGGCGTGTTTTCTGCCCCTCACGGTCAATCCGAAGCTGAGCAAGGGGCTCGGATCTCGGCATCGTGCGGCCATCGGGCTGACCGAGGAGAATGACGCGGTGGCGATCGTCGTGTCGGAGGAGAGCGGGGGCCTGTCGCTCGTCGTCGACGGCCAGCTCGAGCGCGGGCTCGATGTCGACGGGCTGCGCACGCGCCTCCGGGCGCTCATCCTCCAGCGCCGCGGGCAGCCGCCGGTAACCAGCGCCGCGAGCGAACGAGCGAGCGGTGGCGGGCGGTGGGGGTGGGGCCCCACCGCAAAGTGATCAATGCCTAGATTCTGGCCCTTTCGTCATCTTGGCCTCAAGCTCCTCTCGGTCGGGCTCGCCGCGCTGCTTTGGATGGTGGTCGCGGGCGAGCAGGTCGTCGAGCGGGGCCTTCGTGTGCCCCTGGAGCTGCAGCGCGTTCCGCCCGGCCTCGAGTTGCAGGGTGAGTTTCCCACGACCATCGACGTTCGCGTCCGAGGCTCCTCAGGCACGCTCAGTCGTATGACGGCTGGCGACGTGGTGGTCGTGCTGGATCTCCGCGGGACAGAACCCGGCCGGCACCTGTTTCCTGTGTCGCCGGGACAGGTGCGTGCGCCCTTTGGCGTCGACGTCGTGCAGGTCATTCCCGACACCGTGGTGATGACGTTTGTCGAGAAAGCCGCCGGGTCCGCGCCCGCCCGGCCGGCCGCGATCGGCGGCAAACCGTGACAGCCCCCCGGTTGTTTGGGACCGACGGCGTGCGGGCCGTCGCCGGCGATTATCCACTCGATCCACAAACGGTCCGCCGGCTGGGCGCGGCGCTGGTGCGCGTGCTTCCGCACGCCGGGGAGGCGGCGCAGCTGCTCGTGGGTCGCGACACACGCGAGTCTGGCAGCTGGATCGAGGCTGAGCTGGCGCACGGCGCCAGGGGCGAGGGCGCGAGCGTGACGAGCGCGGGCGTCGTGCCT
>MELA01000031.1:3066-25095 GCA_001767495.1 Acidobacteria bacterium RIFCSPLOWO2_12_FULL_65_11
CGGGCGTCGTGCCTACGCCCGCCGTGGCCTACCTGACGCGACAGCTGGGGTACGACGCGGGGGTCGTGATCTCGGCCTCTCACAATCCGTTTGAGGACAACGGCATCAAGGTGTTTTCGGGCCGTGGTGAGAAATTCACCGAGCGCGCGGAGCGCGAGGTCGAGGCCATCGTCGCTGATCGATCGTGGAACGCGAACGGCGGCGAACCGGCCGTTGTCCCGCAGGCGGATCTGGTCGGCGCCTATCTGGATCATCTGCGCACGGTCTTTCCCGAGGCGCCAATCCTCAAGGGCGTCAAGGTGGCGATCGATTGCGCGAACGGTGCGACGACCAGGGTGGCGGCGCGGTTGTTTGCGAGTCTGGGTCTCGAGGCCATTGTCGTCGCGAACGAGCCTGACGGCCGCAACATCAACCTGCACTGCGGATCGACGCATCCCGGGCATCTGGCAGCGCTGGTCGTGGAACGCGGCTGTCGGATGGGCATCGCCTTGGACGGCGACGGGGATCGGGCCATCTTCGTGGATCATCGGGGCGAGGTCGTCAACGGTGATGCCGTCCTGCTCATGTGTGCCCGGCAGCTGCAGCGTGAGGGCCGGCTGAACGGCCACGCGATTGTGGCGACCGTCATGAGCAACGTCGGTCTCGAGCTGGCGCTCAGGCCGCTTGGCATCGATCTGGTGCGCTGCGCGGTCGGCGACAAGTACGTCATGGAGGCCATGCTCGAACGGGGCCTGTCGCTCGGCGGCGAGCAATCGGGCCACATCATCTTCTCGGAGTACCTGTTTACCGGCGACGGCCTGTGCACGGCCCTCAACGTGCTGCGAACGGTGGCCGTCACCGGGCGGACGCTGGCCGATCTCGCGTCCGACCTCACAACCCTGCCGCAGGTGCTGCTGAACGTTCGCGTGCGCAAGAAGGTCGACTTGCAGGGCGTGCCGCCCGTGGCGAAGGCCATCGAGCGCATCGAGGCCCGCGTGGCGGGCCAGGGGCGCCTGCTCGTTCGCTATTCGGGGACCGAGCCGCTGCTGCGCGTGATGCTCGAAGGCAGACGGGAGGACGAAATCCGCGCCTGGGCCCAGGAGATCGTGGACGTGGTCAAGGAACACCTAGGGTAATTCACGATCTCGTATGGTTCGCCTGTCCGTCAACGTCAACAAAGTCGCCACGCTGCGCAACGCGCGCGGCGGGCGGGTGCCGAGTGTCATCGATGCGGTGCGCGTCTGCGTGGCGGCCGGCGCACCGGGCATCACCGTCCATCCGAGGGCTGATCGGCGTCACATCACACCCGACGACGTGCACGAGGTGGCCGACTGGTTGCGCAGTCGGGCGCCGACGGTCGAGTTCAACATCGAGGGCGATCCCCGCCAGGAGCTCGTCGACCTGGTGGAGGAGGTTCGGCCCGCCCAGTGCACGCTCGTGCCGGTCGTGGCGGGCGAGGTGACGAGCCAGGCCGGCTGGCGGCCCGGCTCCGGCACCGAGCGGCTGGGCGCGGTCGTCGCTCGCCTCAGGGCCATCGGCATTCGCGTCAGCCTGTTTGTCGAGACCGAATCCGATCCAGTTCGCTGGGCGGCATCCTTGGGCGCCGACCGTGTCGAGCTGTACACCGAGCCTTTTGCCCGTGCCTACGAGCAGGGCCCGGAGCAGGCCAGGGCGTCGTTTGCGCAGTATGCCGAGGCCGCGCGCCTCGCGCACTCGCTCGGGCTCTTTGTCAATGCAGGCCACGATCTGGATCTCGACAATCTGCAGCTCTTCCGCGAGCTGCCGTTTCTGGCAGAAGTCTCCATCGGCCACGCGATCGTCTCGCGCGCGCTGTTTGTCGGCTTGTCGAAGGTCGTTCGCGAATACCTTGCGCTCCTCTCGTGACGGTCGACTGGTGACGGCCGACTGACGACCGGCTGATGTGTCGGTCTGATATGATCGGCCACAAAGATTACGTATGAAATCAGACGCCGTGGCGTTTGGCATCGCCGGCATCGCGTTCGGGCTGATCGCCGGGTGGGTCATCGGGACCGAGCAGGCGCGAGGCGGATCGGGGGGCGCGGCCGCCGGGGTCGCGCCGGCGGCGGCCGCGCCGGCGACGCCAGCGTCGGCGCCACCGGTCGTGCTCGACCAGGCGCAGGTCACGGCGCTCACCTCGGTCGCCGAGCGCGAACCGTCCAATCCCAGGCCGCGTGTCGATCTGGCGAACCTGTATTTCGATGCCGACCGCTACGACGACGCCATCAAGTGGTACGGAGACGCGCTCAAGCTCAATCCGAACGACGTCAACGTGAGCACCGATCTTGGCGTGTCCTACTACTACACGAACCAGCCCGACAAGGCGCTCGATCAGTTCGCGCATTCGTTGAAGCTCGAACCCAGGCACTTGAAGACGCTGCTCAATCAGGGCATCGTCAGAGCGTTCGGCAAACAGGATCTCGACGGCGCGATCCTGTCGTGGCAGCAGGTGATCGCGCTCGCCCCCGACAGCCCGGAGGGACAGGCCGCCAAGCGGGCGCTCGACACGCTGCAGTCGGCCCATCCGAGCACGGGCGCCTCGGCGACCAGGCCGGGTGGCTGATGTTGCGCCTGGCCCTCCTCATCGTCCTGTTCGCCCTCGCCGCGCGCGCCTTCTGGCGGCTCGTCGACGGCGTGGTCGACGGGTTCACAGGTCGGGCACGCCGTGGCACCGTTCCGCAGCGAAGCGTTTCGATGGTGCGCGATCCGGTCTGCGGCACCTACGTGATTCCCGATCGCGCCCTCGCCGTTGGCGACGCGTCCCAGCAGGTGTTCTTCTGCTCTTCGCGCTGCCGCGACAAGTACCGCGCCAAGACCGCATGAGCACCGAGTCCTCGCTTCGCGCCGACATCGTCGAAGTGGGCCGACGCATGTACGCGCGCGGCTACACGGCCAGCAACGACGGCAACATCAGCGTGCGGCTCGGCGCCGATCGGCTGCTGATGACGCCCAAGGGTGTGTGCAAGGGATTCATGTCGCCCGACATGATGTGCATCACGGACCTTGCCGGAGTCAAGCTTGAGGGCGATCGCGATCCGTCGAGCGAGATGCTGATGCACCTCGAGGTGTACCGGCAGCGCCCGGACGTGCACGCGGTTGTGCACGCGCATCCGCCCACCGCCACCGGCTTTGCGGTGGCTGGCATTCCGCTCGATCGTGCCGTCCTCGCCGAGGTTCTGGCGACGCTCGGCAGCATTCCGATTGCCGACTACGCGACGCCCTCGACCAAGGAGTTGCCCGAGGCGGTCCGCAAGTACATCAAGGCGTACGACGGCATGCTGCTCGCGAACCACGGCGCGCTGACGGTCGGTCCGGACCTGTTCGGCGCGTACTACAAGATGGAGACGATCGAGCATTTTGCGAAGATCAGCCTGGTGGCGCGGATGCTCGGTCGAGAAAATCTGATCGCGCGCGAGGAGGTCGAGCACTTGCAGGCGCTGCGGGGCACCTACGGCATCAAGGCGCCGGCGCCGCTCTGTCCTCCAGACGGGAAGCCCGCCGAAGACGACCCGACCTGCCAGTTCGTGCAGGCTCCGTCGGGGACGGGCGTGCGGCTCGTGCCCGATGTGATTGACCCGCGTGCGGGCGGCGCCGCGGGCGAAGCCGCTCGGGCCCGTGGAGCATCGGGAGCCCCCGGAGTCCCGGGAACCCCTCGAAGCAATGACGAGACAGAAATTCGGTTAACATACCACGAACTCTCCGCGCTCATCGAAGACGCCATCCGGAGCCTGCGATAAGTAGCGCCTGTAGAGAATGTCGGAGTTCAGGGGACGGTCTTCGGGCCTCCCCAAGGAGATGTCATGGGTGAGGCGTTGGGCATGATCGAGACCAAGGGTCTCGTAGCGATGATCGAGGCGGCCGATGCCATGGTGAAGGCGGCCAAGGTCACGCTGGTGGGCTGGGAGAAGATCGGCGCGGGCTACGTGACCGCCATCGTCCGCGGCGACGTCGCAGCCGTGAAGGCGGCCACCGACGCGGGCGCCGCGGCGGCACGCCGGGTCGGCGAGCTCGTCTCGGTGCACGTGATTCCGCGGCCGCACGCGAATCTCGAAGACACGCTGCCGATCGGCAAGGCCACTGCCGCGAAGGCCTAGTCGGTGCTGAGGTGCGTAGGTTCGAAGGTGCTTGGGTGCGCGTCAGCACCGAAGAACCTAGGCGCCTAAGCACCCAAGCACTTAAGCACGTCCGAGGTACCGAGTGCTTCTAGCAAAGATCGTGGGGACCGTGGTGGCCACCCGCAAGGATCCGCGGCTCGTCAGCAACAAGCTGCTCGTCGTCAGGGCGATAGATCCCCGCGGCAAGGCCGAGGGCAACTATCTCGTCGCGGTGGACACGGTTGACGCCGGTGTGGGCGAGACGGTGCTCGTGGTGAGCGGCAGCTCGGCGCGGATGGCCTCCGGCCTGAAGGACTGTCCGGTCGACGCGGCCATTGTGGGCATCGTGGACGCGGTGGAGATGAGCGAATAGCATGCAGCTGGCTCGCGTCATCGGTGACGTCGTCATGACGCGGAAGGACGACAACCTGGTCGGCCTGACGCTGCTCGTCGTGCAGCCGCTCACGCCTGAGCGCGAGGCGGTCGGCCGGCCGCTCGTGGCCGTCGACGCCGTCGGCGCCGGCGTGGGAGAAGAAGTATTCTTCGTCCGCGGCAAGGAAGCGAGCTTCCCGTTCTATCCGGTCGAAGCGCCGGTTGATGCCGGCATCGTCGGCATCGTGGACCATTGGACGGTGGAGCGATAGTGCAGATCGCAAGAGTTGTCGGGACCGTTGTCTCGACGCAGAAACACCGGAAGTTCGAAGGCGCGAAGCTCCTGCTCGTGCAGCCGCTCAACCTGGACGAGACCCCGCGCGGCGCCGCGCTGCTGGCGATCGATGGTGTCGGCGCGGGCGTTCACGAGAAGGTGTTGATCGTGCTCGAGGGTCGCGCCGCCGGCGAAGTGCTGAACAAGAAAGCCGTACCGGTCGACGCGGCGATCATCGGCATCATCGATCAGGTTGACTGCGATGGACGTCTCTGATTCGGATCTTCGCGCGCTCGTGCGCGACGCGATCGCGCGACACGCACGGCCAGAAGCGGCGACACCCCTCGCGCGCGCATCGTTCGAGGGACGGCACGCCAGTCACGGGCGGTTCCCGATCGCCGGCGGGGCCGACAGTGACGGGGCCTGCCTGATCGAGTCAGCAGTGCGCTGTAATCACTGCGGGTACTGCCAATCGTACGGACATTGATTCCATCTATCCACGCGGGATGAAGAATGTCGGCGCGGTCATGCGCCGGCTCGCGCGGGCCATCGACGGCCTCGATCTGCCGGCCGTCGAGAAGATCTCGCAGGCCCAGAGAGACGATGCGTTTCAGATTCTGATTGCCACAGTGCTGTCTGCGCGCACGCAGGACGACACGACGCTCGCGGCCTCCACGCGCCTCTTCAAGGTCGCACCGACGCCGCAGACCATGGCCACCCTCACGATCGGGCGGATCGAGCGGCTGATCTACCCCGTCAGCTTCTATCGCCACAAGGCCCGTCACGTGAAGGCCACCTCGCGGATCCTCATCAATCGGTTCGGCGGAGGGGTGCCGCAGACGCTCGACGAGCTGCTGACGCTGCCGGGCGTGGGCCGCAAGACGGCCAATCTCGTGTTGATTCTGGCCTTCGGCAGCCGGAAGCACATCTGCGTGGACACGCACGTCCATCGCATTGCCAATCGCCTGGGATGGGTGCGCACCAGCACGCCTGACGACACCGAGCAGGCGCTGTACCGGGTGACGGCCGAGCGCTGGTGGCCGTACCTCAACCTATATCTGGTAACGTGGGGTCAGCATGTATGCCGGCCGGTGTATCCGCGCTGCAGGACGTGCCTGATCCGGTCTTACTGTCGGCAGGTTGGCGTCACGAGAATCTCAAGGTCATGAGTACTGTTCGGGCGCTCCTCGTCGTCGCGGCCGGCTTGTTTGCGATCCTCACGCCGGTCACCGAGTTCATCGGCCAGACCGGCGGCGGGTCCGTGATTGTCGTTGAAACCTCTAAAGGCACCTTCGAGTTCGAGACATTTCCCGACGAGGCGCCGAAAACGGTCGCCCACGTGGTGGATCTGGTGAAGCAGGGGTTCTACGATGGCCAGCGATTCCATCGCGTGCAGCCCGGCTTCGTCATCCAGTGGGGCGATCCGCAGTCGCGCGACCTTGCCAAGGAGGCCGATTGGGGACGCGGTGCTGAGGCCTCGAGTGGGACGCCTATCGGCGTGGCCGAGATCTCGAAGGAGCGGACCCACACCACGGGCGCCGTCGGCGTGGCGCATCTTGGCAGTCCTGCGGCCGCCGACAGCCAGATCTACGTCACGCTGGCGGATCGCGCGGATCTGGACGGCCGATATGCCGTGTTCGGGCGTGTGCTCTCGGGCGGCGACGTGCCAGGCCGGATCCAGCGTGGTGACACCATCACGAGGATGTACGTCAAGTAACAGGAATCGATGATTGCGGATTGATGATTGATGTTCGGACCAGGAAATGCTGACGGTCAACGAGATCTTCTATTCGATTCAGGGCGAGTCGACGCAAGCCGGCCGCCCCTGCGTCTTTGTGCGCCTGACGGCATGCGACCTGCGGTGCTCATGGTGTGATACGCCGTATGCGTTTGTCGAGGGCCGCAAGATGTCGGTGGACGAAGTGGTGGCCGCGGTCGGGCAGTACGGGTGCCCGCTCATTGAGATCACCGGCGGCGAGCCGTTGCTTCAGGAGGACGTCTACGAGCTGATGGATCGCCTCATGGGCGGCGGCTATGCCGTGATGCTCGAAACCGGCGGGCACCGCACGATAGCGCGCGTGCCGTCCGCGGTCCTGAAGATCGTCGACGTCAAGTGTCCGGGGAGCGGCGAGTCTGCCAAGAACGACTGGACCAACCTCGATCGGCTGACGCCGCATGACGAAGTCAAGTTCGTCATCAGCGATCGCGCCGACTACCAGTTCGCGCGAGACCTGATCGGGCGCTACGGCCTGGCCGAGCGCACGGCGGCCGTTCTGCTGTCGCCCGTGCACGGCGTCCTCGATCCGAAGACGTTGGCCGAATGGATCCTGGCCGATCGTCTGCCGGCACGGCTGCAGGTTCAGCTGCACAAATACATCTGGCCGCCCACGGCGAGAGGCGTGTGAATTGCAGATTTCAGATTACAGAATGCAGATTACAAGGACCGCTCCGATCGATCCGAAATCTGAAATCAACAATCTGCAATGCGAGCCGTAGTTCTTTTAAGCGGCGGTCTTGATTCCTATACGGCCGCCGCGATGGTGAAGGCAGAGGGGTTCGCGCTCTGCGCGCTGACCGTGCAGTACGGGCAGCGGCATGCGCGCGAAATCGAATCGGCCCGCGCCATTGCCCGCGCGCTTGGCGTCGAGCGGCACCTCGAGATCCCCATCGACCTCAGGGCCATCGGCGGCTCCTCGTTGACCTCGACGGCCGATGTTCCGAGAGGCCGCGACCTGGCATCGGCCGAGATTCCGTCGACCTACGTTCCGGCGCGCAACACCGTGTTTTTGTCTCTCGCGCTCGCGTGGGCCGAAGCGCTCGAGGCGCGTGACATCGTCATCGGCGTGAACGCCCTGGACTATTCCGGCTATCCGGACTGCCGGCCGGCCTTCATCCACGCGTTCGAGTCGCTGGCCGCGCTCGCCACGCGCGCGGGCGTGGAGGGCGCAAAATTTCGTGTGCACGCGCCGCTCATCGCGCTGACAAAGTCGCAGATCATCAGACGGGGACTCGAACTGGGCCTGGACTACGGCTTGACGCACAGCTGTTATGACCCCTCATCCGACGGACGGCCGTGCGGCACGTGCGACAGCTGCAAGCTTCGGGCGAGAGGATTCGCCGAGGCGGGCATGGCCGACCCGCTGCTGTTGCGCTAAGATCGCCACTTCCGTGAAGCTGCTCAACGCTCAACCCATCCGCCGACAGATGGTGGCGGTCACCTGCCTGATGACCCTGCCGTTGATGGCGGCCATCGGGTGGGACGCCAGCCGCACTCGTCTCGAGCGTGCGGCCGAGGTGCGCGATCAGGCAGCCGCGGTCGCGACGGCGGCGGCTGCGGCGGTCGATCAGTATTTCGCGAGTCTCGACGCGATGGCATCGGTCCTCGTCCGGCACCCGGCGATCCGCGCACTCGATGGTGACGAGTGCAACCGGCTGCTCGCGGCGCTGCTGGTCGATCAGCCGCTCGTGGCGAACGTGTCGCTGAGAGATCGAAACGGGGTGGTCCGGGCAGCCGGCGCGGGTCTGGTAGACGGCCGGCCGCAACAGGTCCCGGCGCCGCCGCACGTGCTCGAGGTGCTCGCGACCGGCCGGCCGACTGTGACCGACTTTGCCGTGGGCCAGGTCAGCGGCAGGCCGACGGTCTTTCAGGCCTATCCGGTGCGCGGAGCCGATGACTCGGTTATCGGCGTCATCAACTTCGCCGTCAACGTGTCGCGGCTTCAACAGGTGTTTGAGAGCATCGCGCTACCGGAGGGCTCGGTCGTGACGCTGGTTGACCGACAAAGTCGCGTGTTGGTACGAAGCGTGGATGGCGAGCGCTTCATCGGGACGGCGTTTGACGAACGGGCGGTCGAACCGAAGGACGTGCCGCGCACGTTCACACGTACGGGAGGCGACGGCATCGACCGGCTCCACGCCAACGCTGTCGTCGGTCGTGGACCGTGGCTGTTGAGCGTGGGCATACCGCAAAGCGTCGTGGCTGCCCACATCGCGCCGCTATGGCGCCGCGATCTCATCGTCGGCTTGTCCGCGATCGGCGGCGTCCTGCTGCTCGTGCTGTGGCCGTTGCATCACACCAGCCGGGGCCTGGAAGCCCTGCGCTCGTCGGCGCAGCGCATCGCGGGCGGCGATCTGACGCCGCCGGCCCGAGGACCCGCGCCCAACCTCGAGATTGCGCAGCTGCAGGACGCCTTCGTCACGATGGCGACGAACTTGCGCGAGGCGCGCGACGCGCTCGATTTTCAGATCGAACAGGAGCGGAAGATGCGCGAGACGCTCCAGTCGCTCCAGCGGCAGGTCGTCCGGCAGGAGCGCCTGGCGGCCGTCGGTACGCTGGTGTCAGGCGTGGCCCACGAGCTGAACAACCCCCTGCAGGCCATTCTTGGCGTGGCAGAGCTGATGGAGTGTCGCGAGGGCCTCGGCCTCGAGACGCTCGATGATGTGGCCCTCATCAAGACGCAGGGCAGCCGCGCGCGAGAAATCATCCGCAGTCTCTCACGGTTCGGCAGCCATCAATCAGGTCCGCCGGCCCTTGTCGATCTCCGCGAAGTCATCACCGAGGTGATTCAGCTTCGTCGACCGAACCTCGAAAGCTCGTCGATCGCACTGGAGGTCGATTCGTCGTGCGCACAGAAGGTGTACGCGAATGTCACCGAGATCGAGAGGGTCCTGCTCAACTTCGTCGTCAATGCCCAGCAGGCGATCGATTCAACGACGCGACCAGCGGGGCGCATCGTCATCCGCTTGTCCCACACGGGCAAGAAGGTTCGCGTGGAAGTGCACGATGATGGGCCCGGCGTTCCGGCGGAGTACGAATCGAAGCTCTTCCAGCCGTTCTTTACGACCAAGTCAATCGGCCAGGGCACCGGCTTGGGACTGTCGGTGAGCTACGGCATCATCCATTCATACGGCGGGACGGTCGGCCACAGTGGCAACCAGTGGGGAGGCGCGACGTTCTTCTTCGAGCTACCAGTTGCAGACGTCCCGGCCGTTGAATCCGTCAGCGTGTGAATGCCGCCAGCTTGATGACGATCGCGTCCATCGCGCTGATGATGGTCGAGGCCGGGCCCTCGAAGTTGTTGGCGAGGATCGAGAAGGCGAGCGCCTCGCCGTCTCCCGTGGTGACGTAGCCCGACAGCGCGCGCACGCTGGTCATCGACCCGTTCTTCGCGAGGATTTTCCCGTCGCCAGCCGTTCCCTTGAAACGAGCCAGCGCTTCGTCACTCCCTGCGACAGCCAGCGCCGCCTCGAACCCGGCCCGCAGGCGCTCGTCCCGATTGATGTGGACGAGGATGGCGACCAGGCTCTCGGGTGTGACGTAGTTGTAGCGTGACAGGCCGGATCCGTCCACCTGAGTCAGCGCGGCCGGCGCAATGCCCCAGCCCTGCAGAATCGCCCGCGCGGCGGTACGCCCGCCATCGGCCGTCGCCCGGCCTTCCGAGGAGCCGAGCGTCCTGAAGAGCGCTTCGGCAAATTGGTTCTGGCTGAGCTTCATCAGGGTCGCGGCCAGCTCGGAGAGCGGCGGCGATCGGTAAGTGATGAGCGGGGCGGCGCCGTTCGGTGCCGGCGCGGCGGGGAGATCGTCGATGTCGACCGCCGGACCGCCGATCTGGATGCCATTGGCGACGAGGGCAGCTCTGAGCGCCGCGACGAAAGACAGCGTCGGGTTGTCCACGGCGACCGTTTGGACGACCGGCGTGCCGCCGAGCGGCACCGATCCGCGCAGCTCGATACCCTCCCGGCCCGGCAGCCGCCGGCGTTCGATGGCCATGCTGGTGGCGCTGTCGGACGTTCTCACCAGATTCCGGATGACGAGGCTGCTCGTCGTCGGGTTGATCGTCATGGCGGCGGGATCGCCGACCGCCCTGCCGGGCACGACGATGACCTGGGCCGAGCCCTCGTTGAACTGGAGGGCGCTCGTGCGGGCGGCAAACGCCGCGCCCAGGTCCGTCCACTCCCACCCGAATCCCAGCCCATCATCGTCAAACGCGTTGTCGTCGCCGATGATCTGGCCGGTGACGGAGGTGACGCCCATCGCCTTCAACTGATCGGCCCAGGTGGCAAACAGGCGCGTGGCCGCGCCGTCCCAGTCGTCGAGGCTCGGATCGCCGGAGCCGACGACCAGCAAGTCTCCTGTGAGTGTCCCACCCTCGATCGAGCCGAGACCGACGACGCGCGTTTCGTAGGTGTAGTCCCAGCCGAGCCTGTCGGCGGCCGCGGCCAGCGTGACGATCTTCATGTTCGATGCCGGCATCAGCAGCTTGTTGTGGTTGACCGAATAGATCGTCTCGTCGGTCTTGAGCGACTTGACGACGACGCCCCAGAAGCTCGATGCGAGCGCCGGCGCGGCGAGAACGGCGTTGATGTCGCGGCGGAGTTGAACGACCGCTCGGGAAGGTGGCGCCGCAGGCCGAACCGCGGGGCGGGGCGCGCGACAGGCGGCCAGAGCCACAACGAACGCGATCGGGAAGCAGACCGTGAGGCCTGCGCGGCGGGACGGAAGGACCGCTGTCCTCATCGGCTGTCCGATTGTACGCTGTCAGACGGTCCGGCTGAAGCCGGACACTACTTCGACACGTCGTCGAGGGCTTTGAGGGTGTCGTCGAGCTCGCTCGTGCCGACCTTGGCGGCGCCAGGCTCGCCGGGTCTTCGGGCGAACGTGTCTTCGCCGACTCTGCCGAACGTGACGCGCTCTTCCTTCACCACCGACGGGACATCCGCGAACTTCGCGTAGACGGTCATGTAGGGCTTGTCGAGGCCGGTCTTGGCGATCGTATCGACAAACGAGCTGGCGCGCGTGTTCTCGATCTTGGCGAGGAAGAGTTCCATCTTCATCGTGTCCACCTCGCCGGCATTCGGGCTGATGCGCCGCCATTTGTCCGGCGTGGTTTGCTCCTGGCTCTTGACCTTCTCGAAGACCACCGTCCCGCCGTCGCGGGCGATCTCGATCCGGTCGGCGCTGTACGCGCGGAACTCGAAAAGGTCCTTCCGGCGGTACTCGTTCGCGCCCTTCTTGAACTCGTCGAGCAGCGACGCGTCGACCGTCACGACGGCCGGCTTTGACGTGTCGCGGGCGTAGTAGGTGTTCTCGCTGGTCTTCCCGCCGAGGACCAGCGTCGCTCTGGCACTGCCCAGCATCAGATTGAGCTCGGCACTCGGTCTGTCAAACCCGTACTTCTTCAGATCGGCGGCGCTCGCATTCTCGGTGACGCTGGACCGCATCGCCGCCGTCTGCAGGCGCCCGATCAGTCCCTCGACCGCCCCGGAGTCCGCGCGGATCTCGTAGGGCCTGGTCATGTTCCAATTGGTGCCCTCCCTGGCCACCTGCACGGTGGTCCTGCCGGCGGCGCGTATCTCGAGGCCGTCCACTTTGGCGCGGTCGACCGTCAGCAGCGTCTTGTCGCGCAGGTCGAAGGTGGACTTGTTGAATGCCGTTTGCTGATAGGAGGAGAGCAGGAACACGCGCTTCTCGTCGCCCCGCTTGGCAAACACGTCCGCGCCGGTGGGCGAAGGCTGACCGAAGAGCACGCTCCGGTAGGCCGTGTCGCCCTCCGCCTTGAAGTCCACCTGGAAGCGCGGCGCGTCGAGGCCGTACTCCTTCAAGTCTGCCGGGTTCTCATCGATAACGCGCGCCACCTCCATCGTGCTCAGATCGGCGGCGAGCGAGGAGGCCGCCGATTCGTCGGCCTTCGTGGCGATGGGCGACGCGACCTGCCACACCCCGTCGGATTTCCGGAGCGTGGTGGTCTCGCCCGATTCGGACCTGACCTTGATTTCCTCGACCTTGTCGGCCTCGAGCGCGGCGAAGACCCTGTTGAGCTTCGGGCCCGTGTCGCTCGCGGGCTGCTTCCACGTCACGAAATAGATGTACGCAAACAGACCCCCGAGGACGGCGAGCAATGCAATCGTAGACCGCAGGCCGCGCATGCTATCGCCTCCGCCACCAGGTATACACACCGGTGATGAAGATCGCCCCAGGGATGATGACCCACGAGAGCAGCGCGATGTTGTTCTGCTCGGTCGCCGTCATCGTCAGGCGGCGATCGTCGGGTTCCTTCGGCCGGATCGAGATCAGGTTCTCCTGCTGCGACAGCCAGCCGACGATGTTCATGAAGAGGTCGCGGTTGCCCTGAATGCCCAGGCCGTTGTTGGTGGCAAAATCCGAGTCGCCGATCACGACCACGCGTGTCTCCGGCTTCGGTGCGTCGGCCGGCGCCGTCGCATCAATCGGCGTCGTGGCGGCCGCCGACACCGCCGCGGCGATGGTCACCGGTCCCGGTTTGTCGCCCTTCGATTCCTCGAGGGCCACGCGCCCGGTCGTCAGCAGGCTCTTGATGTCGCTCTCGGCCCAGCTTCGCGGGCTGGTGTTCACAAACGGCTGGGCGGTGTGGCCGCCAACGCCGCCTTCGACGGGCGTGACCGACCGCGCGAGCGGAAACGCGGTGAGGAAGCTGAAGCGCTCGGTGATCGCGTGTATCGGGTAGTCGGCCGCCACCGGCACCGAGGCGTCGGTGCCGATCAAGCGGCCCATGCCGCTCGCATCCACCACGACGTTACTGCCGACCTCGACACCCCAGTCGCGGGCGAGGGCGATGAGGTTGGTCGGCGACGGGCTGTCGGCCTTCTCCGGCGGGTCGATCTGGAGGAGGAGCTTGCCCGCCTTGTCCAGGTACTGCTTGAGCGCGTCAATCTCGTTGGGGAAGAAGTCGGTCTTCGGTCCGGCGACCACCACCACGGCGGCATCGTCGGGCACCGAGCCCTGCTGGGCGAGCACCACGTTCTCGACCGTGTAGTTCTCTCCCTTGAGGCCCGTCGTGATCGTGTTGTAGCCGTCCCGATCGGCGCCGGTCGTGTCGCGCTCGCCGTGGCCCTGCGTGAAGTACACCTTCTTCTGCTGGCCGGTGACCACCTTGATGATGGCGTTGGTGATGTCTTGCTCGGTGTCCGAGGTGACGCGCTCGGTCCGGCTCTTGTAGCTGAGGACAAGCGTCCCGTACTGCTGGACCTGGTTCTGTCGCGCGATGGTCGGCCTCTTATCGGGATCGATGTACTCGGTCTGGACGTTCTTCGAGGCGTACTCGTATTCCCTCAGCCGATCCCGGTAACGGTCGAATTCGCTTTCCTGCACGAAGACCTGAATCGAAAGCGGCGCGTCGAGCTTGGAGACCGTGTTGCGGCTCTGGTCGGAGAGCGTGAACGTCTTGTTGGTCGTGAGGTCCCAACGCTTGTTCTGCCGGACGCCGATATAGTTGACCGCGACGATGATGCCGAGGACGACCAGCACGCTCGTGCCGGCGAGCGTCCCGTAGCGCGCCTGACGGCGGCCGAAGATCTTGGCGATCTCACGCCATTGTCCGAGTGAATAGAGGACGACGCAGGCGAGACCGCCCCACGCCAGGTAGGTGGCGTACTGCTCCCACGTAGGGTAGCCAAAGCGGATCGCGAACGCGGCGCCCACCAGCGCCACGCCCAGCCAGAAGACGAGACCGAGAACGCGTTGGATCATAAGGTGCTCATCCCCGCCACCGTTCGCTGTCGACCGACTTGAGCGTCAGAAACAGACTGAAGGTGATGAAGCTCAGGTAGTAGATGACGTGCGTTGTGTCGATGACGCCCTTTGCGAAATCGTCGAAGTGATTGACGATCGACAGATAGTTGGTCACGGCGCCGACCGTGGGTCCTCCGGTCTCTCCGATCCACGTCACGACCCAGAGCATGAGGAACACCGCAAAGGTCACCGTGCCGGCGACGATCTGGTTCTTCGTGAGGCTTGAGATGAACAGGCCGAGCGCGATGAACGAGCCGCCCATCAGCAGCAAGCCGAGATAGGCCGTGACGAGCGGCTTCCACTCGGGGCTGCCGTAGGCAAAGAGCACCGCGAGGTGGATGAGCGTGACGACGAGCATCACGCCGTAGAGCGCGATCGCCCCCAGGAACTTGCCCATGATGATCTGAAGGTCTGTGAGGGGCGAGGTGAGCAGCAGCTCGATCGTGCCGGACCGCTTTTCCTCGGCGTAGATGCGCGCCGTGACCATCGGCATCACGAACAGCACGAGAATCGTGACGTTCTGCAGGAGGGGCCGAATCAGCGACTGGTTGACGTTGATGGCCTGCGGTCCGCCGAGCTGGCCCGCCTGCATGCTCATCATCACGAAGTATCTCA
Source organism: Acidobacteria bacterium RIFCSPLOWO2_12_FULL_65_11 (assembly GCA_001767495.1). Classification (GTDB taxonomy): domain Bacteria; phylum Acidobacteriota; class Vicinamibacteria; order Vicinamibacterales; family CAVVIG01; genus 2-12-FULL-65-11. The sequence continues at coordinate 17,966 of MELA01000031.1, forward strand.
GGATCGCGACGTAGAACCAGCCGTAGAGGAGCGCGAAAAAGCCGATCACGACGTACGCCATCGGCGACGAAAAATACGTCTTCAGCTCTTTCTGCGCGATGGCCAGCACGTTACGCATTGGCGGTGTCCTCTGCGGTCCCCTCGGCCTCGACATTCTCTCCAGGCGCCGCGTCTTTCTCTTCAGTGGTCAGTGACAGGAAGATCTCCTCGAGGCTCATGCGCATGGGCCTGAGCTCGAGCAGCCCCCAACCGTTGTTGACGACGGCCCGGGCCAGCTCGCGGCGTACGTCGTGCCCGCGCTCGCTTTCCACTTCGTAGCCGACCAGACGATCCTTTCTCTCCGACTCGACGATCCGCGTGACGCCCGCCAGGCGCGTGAGCGCCGCAGCGGCGTCCGCGCCGTTGGCGTCAATCTGGACGTACATCGTTTCCGATCCGCGCAGCCGCGCCGTCAGGTTATCGGGCGTATCGACGGCGACCACCTTGCCCTTGTTGATGATGACGACGCGCTGGCAGGTCTGCGAGACTTCGGGGAGGATGTGCGTGCTGAGGATGATCGTGTGATCGCCGGCCAGTTCCTTGATGAGTTCCCGCGTTTCGATGATCTGCTTGGGGTCGAGGCCGGCCGTCGGCTCGTCGAGGATGAGGACGTCGGGGTTGTGGATCAGGGCTTGTGCCAGGCCGACGCGCTGACGGTACCCTTTGGACAGCTTCGAACACTGACGGCTCGCCATGTCGGTGATGCGCGTACGGGCCATCATCTCGCGAATCCGCTCGTGCCGCCCGGCGGCCGGCACGCCTTTGATCTTGGCCACGAAGTCCATGTACTCGGCGACGGTCATGTCCGGGTAGAGCGGCGGCGTCTCCGGCAGGTAGCCGGTGCGGCGCTTGGCTTCGATCGGCTGCTCGAAGACATCGAAGCCGGCGACGACGGCTTTCCCCTCCGTGGCCGGCATGTAGCCGGTGAGGATCCGCATCGTGGTGGTCTTGCCGGCGCCATTCGGCCCGAGAAAGCCGAAGATCTCGCCCCGCTCGACCCGGAAGCTGATGTCGTTGACCGCCGTCACGCGGCCGTACTGCTTGGTGAGGTGCTGGACTTCAATCACAATCGAAAATGCTAACCGAACCGCCCGTTTGGAACAACATAGGAGGCCGAAGGTGCTGATGGCGCTCGTCGCCGCCGCCAGCCGCCGGTCACTAGGTCGGGGCCCTGTCCCAAGCGTACACTGAGTGACATGGCCGCCAACGTCTGCTCGGTGTGCGAGCTCCATGCCGAGTCCACATTCAAGATCGAGGGGATGGACTGTCGCGAGGAGGTCGTGATCCTCGAGCGACGGCTCAAGAACCTGGCCGGCCTGGAAGACTTCTCGGCCGACCTGATGGCCGAGCGGCTCCACGTTACATACGACGCGGCGAAGCTGTCGGCGGCGGATGTAGTCGACGCGGTGGCCGACACCGGGATGCGCGCGTGGCTCGAGCACGAGGAGCCGGTCGCCCTCAGCGAGCGGCAGACAGGGATCCGCCGGCTGCTCGTGTGGACCTCCGGAGTCGCGCTCGCCTCCGGCCTGCTCGTCGACGTGCTGACTGGTCCGGCGGCCCTCGCGACGCTCGGTTTTGTCTGTTCGCTTGGAGCCGGCGCGGGCCTGACGGTTGCCAGGGCCTGGAGGGCGCTGCGGGCCCGCACGCTCGACATCAACGTGCTGATGCTCATCGCGGCCGCTGGCGCGGCGCTCCTCGGCCAGTGGTCTGAGGCGGCCACGGTGGTCTTTCTGTTCGCCGTCGCGCAGGCGCTCGAGGCGCGCACGCTCGACCGCGCGCGGAGCGCGATCCGCGCGCTCATGGATCTGACGCCGGCCGAGGCACTGGTCAAAGAGGGCGGCGTCGAGCGCCGCGTTGCGGTCGACACCCTGCAGCCCGGCGCCGTCATCATCGTGCGCCCGGGCGAGAAGATTCCGCTCGATGGGCGTGTCGTCACCGGTCAGAGCGCCGTCAACCAGGCGCCGGTGACGGGCGAATCGCTGCCGGCGGACAAGGCGCCCGGCGACGAGGTGTATGCCGGCACGATCAACGGCCGCGGCGCGCTGGAAGTACGGGTGACGCGTATCCGCCGCGACACCACGCTCGCCCGTATCATCCATCTGGTCGAGCGCGCGCAGGCCCAGCGCGCCCCGGCCCAGACGCTGGTCGAGCGCTTCGCCCGCGTCTACACCCCGGCGGTCATCGTGCTCGCCATCGGCGTCGCCACTCTGCCTCCGCTCGCGCTTGGCCAGAGTTGGGAGCCGTGGATCTACCGCGCGCTCGTCCTGCTGGTCGTGTCCTGTCCGTGCGCGCTCGTCATCTCGACGCCTGTGTCGGTGGTGGCGGCGCTCGCCGGCGCGGCGCGCAAAGGCGTGCTGATCAAAGGCGGCGCGCACCTGGAGCGGGCCGCTCGGATCGCCTGCGTGGCGTTCGACAAGACGGGCACCCTGACCCACGGCGTGCCGGAAGTCGTCGATGTCCTGACGCTCGATGGCGTCGGCTCGGTCGGCATCGTCGGCCTGGCCGCGGCGGTGGAACAGCGGTCCGAGCATCCGATCGCCCGGGCCATCCTCCGGTATGCCGCCGCGGCGCGGATTCCCACCGAGCCGGCTGACAGCGTGTCGTCACTCTCCGGCCGCGGCGCGGAAGGGTGCGTGGGTGGCACGCGCGTGCTCCTGGGCAACCATCGACTGTTCGAAGAGCGCGGGCTCTGCACGTCGGCGATTCACGATCGCCTCGACGATCTTGGCGCTCGGGGCCGGACGCCCGTGCTCGTCGCCCGCGACGGCGAGGCGGTGGGGATCATTGCCCTGGCGGATCGGCCGCGCGACACCGGGCGCGCCGCCGTCGATCTGCTGCGGCGCCAGGGCGTCCGAGCGATCGTCATGCTGACCGGCGACAGTCGGAACACGGCCAAGGCGATGGCCGCCGAGCTGGGCATCGACGAATTTCGCGCGGAGCTGCTGCCCGAGGACAAGGTGGCCGCCGTCGAGGAGCTTCGGCGGCGGTTCGGCTCGGTGGCGATGGTGGGCGACGGCATCAACGACGCGCCGGCGCTCGCCGCGGCCGATCTCGGCATTGCGCTCGGGGCGGTCGCGAGCGACGCGGCGATCGAGACGGCCGACGTGGCGCTGATGGCCGACGAGCTGTTGAAGATTCCCTACGCGCTGCGTCTGAGCCGCGCGACGGTGCGGAACATCCGCATGAACATCGCGATCTCGCTCGTCATGAAGGCGGCCTTTGTGGTGGCCGCGGTGGCCGGCGTGGCGACGCTCTGGATGGCGATCGTGGCCGACACCGGGGCGTCGGTCCTCGTCATCGCCAACGCGCTCCGGCTGCTGCGCGCCGACTGAACGCCAGCACTATCCTGTCTTTCGTGGTTTCGTGTTTTCGCGGCTGCGTTTGGGCTTTTCGTCGGTTTCGTCGCTGTCCTCCGTGTCCTCCGTGGCAGCGCTTTGCGCCGGGGCCGACAGCCACACCTTGGCCACCCGCAGTCCGTCCATCTGATCGACCCGCAGCTGGCGCCCTTCGACGTCGATCGTGTCGCCGATCCGCGCGCCGTGTCCCAGTCGTCCCAGCATGTAGCCGCCGACCGTCGTGTAGGCCGCTTCGTCGATGTGCAGCCCAAACTGGACGTTGACGTCGGCAACGAGCGTGAGGCCGTCGATGTCCGCCGATCCATCGGCCCGGTTTGCGATCGCGGCCGGGGCGCCGAACTCGCCACCGATCCCCCCGACGATGCGCTCCATCAGCGATTCGAAGGTGACGATCCCCGCCGTGCCGCCGTATTCGTCGATCACGATGGCTTCGCGCACGCGTCGCCGGCGCATCTCGGCCAGCAGATCGTCGGCGCGCAGCGTCTCGGGCACCGCGAGCGCCTCGCGCGCCAGCGCGGCAGCGTCGACCGGCTCGTTGGGCTTGGCGAGCACCTTCACCAGATCGGTGACGTGGAGAAACCCGATCAGGTCGTCGAGGCCGGTGCGATAGACCGGGAGTCGCGTATGGGCGCCGTGCACGAACTGACCAATCAGCACGTCGCGCGGCGCGGTGGCGGCGACGGCGACGATCTCGGTGCGTGGCGTCATGATCTGGGAGGCCGTGAGATCGGAAAAGCCGAGGACGCGATGCAGCATCTGCTCTTCGTCCTCCTCGAGCACGCCCGCCTCCTGGCTGGCCGTCACGAGCATCTTCAGTTCCTCTTCCGAGTGCACCATCCGGGAGCGGACCCGGGTGCCCAGGCCAAGGCCCCTCACGAAGGCCTGACCGGCGCCGTTCAGCAGCCGGATGAAGGGCCAGAAGATTCTCATGAAGACTTCGGTCGGTCTGATCACCACGAGCGCGGTCGCCTCGGAGTGCTCGAGCGCGATGGTTTTCGCCGCCAGCTCGCCCAGCACCACGTGCAGGCCGGTGATGATCGCGAAGGCGATGACGACGGCGATGGAGTGGGCCGTCGCGGCGGCCACAAACGTCGAGAACCCCACGAGGCGGGCGACGGCGTCCACGACCGGCTGGATCATCGAGGCCAGCAGCGGCTCGCCCACCCACCCCAGACCGAGGCTCGCCATCGTGATGCCGAGCTGCGTAGCGGCGATGTAGTGATCGGGCTCGGTCACGGCGCGGCGCACCGCGCGCGCCCCCCAGTGGCCTTCCGCGACGAGCTGATCGACGCGCGTCTTGCGCACGGTGACGATCGCGAATTCTGCGGCGACGAAAAACCCGTTGGCAACCACCAGCGCCAAGATCCCGGCCACCTGCCAGGCGGCGCCTGCAAACGTCGATTCCATCCACAGCCTCCGGATTCACTGTAACAAAGCCGCCACGAAAGCACGAAAACACGAAACTCAACCAAATGGCTGTCTTTTTCGTGCTTTCGTGTTTTCGTGGCTACGCTTTGCGGTTCGAAAAGAAGTGTGCGTCGACGAACTCGTCGATGATGGCCTGGCTGGCGGGATCGACCTTGTCGAACTGGACGCCCATCCCGACGCGGCGGTCGCTCCAGGCGACGCGCCCCTCCGCGTCGATCTCCTTCTTCGATCCGGGCATGCGGAAGCGCACCTTGATCTTCGAGCCGCCCTCGAGCGGGCTCGTGGTGCGGATCGCAATGCCGCCGTGGCTCAGGTTGAGCGTCAGGGCCGCCGCGATGGTGTTGCCGAAGCGGTACTGCGCCGGGATGCCGAGCACGACCCGCGGGCTGCCGCGGCGGTTGAAGCTGTCGGGAAACAGGTGCGGCGCGAGTGAGGGCAGGATGTGCTGGACCGCGCTGTACTCGTTGACGTACCCGGCCACGCCAAGCTTGGCCAGCTCCCGCACCTCGTCGGCGTTGGCGATCGTGCCGCTGAAGACGAGGATCGGCAGCCGCCCGTCGTCGAGCTTGCGGATCGCGCGCACCAGATCGACGCCAGGCGCATGAGGCAGCCGCAGATCGAGGACGATGAGATCGAGCTTGGCGACGTCGGCGCGGACGCGCGCCAGCAGTTCCGCGGCGCTCTTGACCGGGAGCGCCTTGTGGCCCGCGTGCTCGAGCGCCGTGCGAAACCGATCGCGTACAAACGCCGTGTCATCGGCGATGATGATCGTCTTGCTCGTGATCGCGGTGCTGGCCATCTGAGGCACTGTTGGCGCCGTCAGCGCGGCCCGCCGCATTGCAGATTCGCGAAGGTTGTCGCTATAATCCGACCCGAGCGCGGCCGCGCCTCAGAGCCGGATTCTGGCACGTCATCGACCTAAACACCAAACGGTTTGCCGGCCGTCGCGCTCCCGGAGACCCTGTGGGGACCCGACGACCCGACGACCCGACGACCCGAGGACCCGAGGACCGTCCATGGCCACCTGCCCCGAATGCGACGCTGAAATCGAGGTCGATGAGTTCGACGTCGACAAAGGCGATCAATTGAGCTGCCCGGAGTGCGGCAGCAATCTCGAGGTGACCGGTGTGTCGCCCATCGAACTCGACCTCGCGCCGGAGGACGAAGAAGAAGACGAGGCTCTGGACGAGGAGGGCGACGAGGAGGGCGACGAAGACGAGGACACCGACGACGATGAGGGCTGGAACGAATGACCGAGCCCGTTAGGAAAGAACAGGCGCTGTGCCGGACGCTCGGTTCGTTCACCTCGGTGATCGTCGCGTATAGCGGCGGCGTCGACAGCGCCTATCTGGCCTACATGGCCAGCCGGACGCTGGGCGACCGCGCCCTCGCCGTCACCGCCGACAGCCCGAGCTATTCGGAGCGTCACCGGCGTCTCGCGATCGAGACCGCGGAGCAGTTCGGGCTGCGGCACGAGATCATTCGTACCGACGAGCTCGACCGGCCCGAGTATCGTGCGAACCCGGCCAACCGCTGCTATTTCTGCAAACACGAGCTCTACTCGCACCTGGCGCAGATGGCTGCCCGCCGCCACGCCGTCGTCGTCGACGGCAGTAACGCCGACGATCGCGGCGATTACCGGCCCGGCCGGCAGGCGGCGCGCGAGTTCGGCGTCCGCAGTCCGCTCGACGAAGTCGATCTGAGGAAGTCCGAGATCCGGGAGCTGTCGCACCGCGCGGGCCTGCCGGGCTGGGACGAACCCGCCTCGGCGTGTCTGTCGTCGCGCATCCCGTATCATACGGAAGTGACCGACGAGAAGCTGCGCCGGATCGAGCGCGCCGAGCAGGCGCTCGACACGCTCGGATTCCGTGTGTATCGCGTCCGGCACCATGACGAGCTGGCGCGCGTCGAGATCGGTTGCGACGAGCTGGCACGCGCGCTCGATCCGGAGACGAGGGCCGCGATCGTACGCGAGATCAAGGCCACCGGGTATCGATACGTCACGCTCGATCTCCAGGGCTACCGGACCGGCAGCCTCAACGAAGGGCTGCTGCTGCGGCCTGCGTGAAACGTTCCGGCGTGCTCGCTCAGATTGACACTGCTGGACCAAGTTTGTAAGCTGTGACCTGATTTCTGGACTGTGGTTTGTGAGGAGCGTAATCATATGACTCGCCTACGCCGTTTTGCCTTTCTTCTTGTCCTGAGCGCCTTGAGCATGGCGTTTGTGGTCGTCGCGTCTGGCTGCCGGAGGCCCGCTCCCCAAGTGGCTGTAGCGCCGCCGCCGCCGCCACCGCCGCCACCGCCGCC
>MELA01000032.1:0-24594 GCA_001767495.1 Acidobacteria bacterium RIFCSPLOWO2_12_FULL_65_11
GTCGCCTTGAGTCGGTCGACGGGCTGCCGCTGGCTTGCTGGCGGAACGAAGAGAGTCGGCGCGAAGAAGACGCCGGGACGCGTGAGGCCCCGCTGGCCCACGTAGGCGATGTGCGCCACCTGCATGGTCATGATCACCGCCATATGCACATTCACCGGCCAGGCGGCGACCACCGAATTTGCGAAAGCCAAGATCAGGCCGAAGTTGACAGCCAAGATAGCTCCGGCCCAGCCCCGCAGCCAGCCTGGATCGGAAGCGCTCAGGTCGGAAAGCTGGTCTTTCAGCCGCTCGCGCCGCCGGCTGACGAGCCCGAGGACTCCCAAAGGATAGAGCGATGCCAAAGCTAAGCCCGTGGGCGGCAGGATCAGCAGCCACGGCGTGCTCAGATCGGCCACCATGGCCCCGGCCTCGGCCCTGATCGGCACGACGAAGGGCATGGTGAACACGAGCACAGCCGCAGCAGCAACCATGGCCGCGTGCCATGCTGAATGGCGTGGCGCGCCAAGTGCCGAGGCAGCGTAGAGGTAATGGGCGGGCCCGGTCACGAATATCGCGAACTGTCCCGCCGTTAGCGCGGCGACGGCGACACGCGGCGGCGCGGCCAGACCCAGGAGCACGCCGACGCAGAAGACGCATTGCGCGAGGAACCACACGGCCAGCCAACGATCAGCGGAACGGAATGGGCGCTTCACGGCCAGCACCAGTACCAAGAAGAAGCTGAGGGCTGCTCCGGCGGTAGCAAGCGCGTCGATCACCAAACCATTATGCGGGAAGGGGTATGAAGGGACGCTTTTCGCCTCTGCAGCCGCCGAGTTTCCGATTGCTCCTGATTGGTCGTGAAGGGACTACCGACACATGACCCGAAGCGGCGCTTGCCAAGTGCGGACCAAGCTCAAGCTAGCTGATGATCGCCGCGCTGGCGAGCGCCTGCGGCCCGCGCGAGGCGCTCGTCGCCGAGCGCGAGCGAGCGGGGGTGGGGCCCCTCGATCGATAAGCAGCAATAAGCGAAGAGTACGAACCGGAAGCGCGCAGTTCCGGCGGCCGACACGGGTGGCGGCGGCCGATGCCATCCAGCCGCCTCTCTAGCGTCCTCGGCCGGCCCAGTGGGGTCGTCGCGATCCCGGATGGCGCGGCCGATCGCCGCCCGAGGGCGGACCAGGCGGCCGTGAGGGCGCGTGCCCGCGCTCGTGGGCGGCGCGACGAGCCGCGTTGGCCCGTGCCCGCTCCCGGTCCTGCGCCTTCCGCTGGCGGATTTCGGCGATGCGCTGGGCGTGCGGCACCTCGAGCGCCTGCGGACGCGCCGCGTAGTCGAACCCAGGAACCGTCACGCGCGGCAGCCGCCGGTTGATGGTCCGCTCGATGTCGCGGAGGCTCCCTTCTTCCTCTGGCGACACGAAGGTGAAGGCCGTGCCGGTCGCTTCGGCGCGCGCGGTGCGGCCGACCCTGTGGACGTAGTCGTCGGGCGCCGCCGGCACGTCGAAGTTGATGACGTGCCCCAGCCCGCTGACGTCGATCCCGCGCGCGGCGATATCGGTCGCGACGAGCACTCGGTACTTTCCGCTCTTGAACCCCGCCATCGCTTCGGTGCGCTGCGCCTGCGAGCGGTTGCCGTGGATCCGTTCCACGTTGACGCCGTGGTCGGCGAGATGCCGCGCGAGCCTGTTCGCACGGTGCTTGGTGCGCGTGAACACCAGCGCGTCCTGGATGTCGCCGCCCTGGAGCAGCTTGACGAGCAGCGCCGCCTTCAAAGCCTGCGGAACCGGGTAGACGGCCTGCGTAATGCCCGTGGGCGGCGCCGACGGCCGCTCGACATCGATCATCATCGGATTCCGCAGCATCTCCCGCGCCAGCTGTGCGATGGGCGGCGGCATCGTGGCGCTGAAGAAGAGTGTCTGCCGTTTCGACGGCAGATGCCGGAGAATGCGGCGGATGTCCGGGAGGAACCCCATGTCGAGCATCCGGTCCGCTTCGTCCAGCACCAGGTACTCCAGCGCCGCGAGCTTGGCGTACGGCGCGCGGAAGTGATCGAGCAGCCGTCCGGGCGTCCCGACGATCACATCGACGCCGCTGCGAAACGCGTGCTCTTGCGGGCCCATCCCGACCCCGCCGTACACGGCCGCGGCGGTGAGCGGGGTGTGGACGGCGAGGTCGTTGAAGTCGCCAAGAATCTGCGCGGCAAGCTCGCGCGTGGGCGTGAGGACGAGCGCGCGGGTGACCCCACGCGGTCGATCGATGAGCTTGTGCTGGATGGGAAGGAGAAACGCGGCCGTTTTGCCGCTCCCCGTCATCGCCGAGGCGAGCAGATCGCGGCCCTCGAGCGCCGGCGGAATCGCTTCAGCCTGGATGGCCGTCGGACGCCGAAAGCCAAGATCCTTGAGACCGAGCAGGAGTGTCGCGTGGAGCTTCAATCCGGTAAATGGCATATGGGGGAGGTGAATTGAGACGATGGTGTCGGCTGAAGGCTCAGGACTCATGGCTCAGGCCAGCTAAGCCTTGAGTCTTGAGCCCTGAGCCGTCCTGGCTCTTGGTCCCTAGACCCAGCTGAATCCGCTCTTCGACAGCGGCAGCGTGCGGACGCGTGTGCCGGTCGCCGCGAAGATCGCGTTGCAGACGGCCGGCAGCGTCGGCGGCAGGGCGGGTTCGCCGAGCCCGGTCGGGTTGTTGTCGGTCAGCAGGAAGTGCACGTCAATCTCTGGCGGCGCCTGCGTCAGCCGCAGCAGCGGGTAGGTGTTGAAGTTGCCCTGCACGGCCCGACCGCCCTCGATCGTGATCTCGTCCATCAGATGGCTCATGGCCTCGATGACGGCGCCCTGCGATTGGTTGATGGAGCTGCTCGGATTGATGATCTGGCGGCCGATGTCGCCGACCACCCAGACCTTGTTGATCGTGATCTTGTTCTGCGCGCCGACGCGAAGCTCGACCACGTTGGCGAAGTAGCCGTTGTGGCTGAACTGGAAGGCCACGCCCATGCCGGTGCCGGCCGGCACCCGGCGGGATCCCCACGCGGCCCTCTCCGCGACGGCTCGTACGACCCCCGCCGCGCGCGTCGGGTTGAAGCCGGCGCCGGGCCCGCCCGCCCCGCCGCGTCCGCCGGCCGGGGGAGGTGGCGGCAGCGTACGCGGCGCGCTCAGCACGTCGAGCCTGAACTGCACCGGATCTTTGCCCGCTGCCACGGCCAGCTCGTCGACGAACGACTGGAACACCCACGAGTAGGCGTTGCTGCGCGGCGCGCGCAGCGCAAATGTCGGCACGCCGAGCGGCATGAGCGTCGCGTGGAAGCCGAAGTCGGGCATGAAGCTCGCCGGAAATTCGTCGCCGGGAATTTGCGCCTGCGCCGCGAACATCTGGCCCTCGCCGAAGCTCACGAAGTGATTGCGCCACGCGACGAGCTTGCCGGAGCCGTCCAGTCCGCCCTTGAGGAAGTGGTAGCCGGCCGGACGATAGTGGTCGTGCCGCGTGTCGTCTTCGCGCGTCCACAGGAGCTTGACGGGAGCGCCGCCGACGACTCTCGCGATCCACGCAGCCTCGAGCGTGTAGTCGTTGGTCAGCCGCCGGCCGAATCCACCGCCGGCCTTCATCATGTGCAGCGTGATGTCGGTCTCGGGGATGCCGAGCAGCTGCGCCGCCGCCGCGCGACCCTGCGCCGGCGTCTGGCTCGGCGACCACAGCTCGAGCTTGCCGTTCTCAAAGCGCGCCGTCGTGTTCTCCGGCTCGAGCGGCGCGTGCGCGATGAACGGATAGGCGTACGCGGCTTGGACGACCTTGGCCGCTCCCTGGAGCGCCGTGTCGGCGTTGCCGTCGTTGCGGATGGAGAACACCGGCGCCTGCGCCGACAGCTCCTGCGCGCGGCGCAAGAATCCTTCGCTCGATTGCTGCGCCGTTGCCCCCTCGTCCCACACAACCTGCAGTTTCTGCCGCGCGGTGTGCGCCTGCCACCAGCTGTCGGCGACGATGGCCACGCCGCTGTGCAAGCCGAGCAGATCCTTTGTGCCTTCGACGATGAAGGCATGCCGGACGCCGGGCATGGCCTTGATCGCGTCGAGATTGGCGCTGACGGCTTTGCCGGCAAACACCGGGCACTTCTCGTAGACGGCGTGCAGCATCCCCGGGAGCGTGAAGTCGATGCTGTAGATGGGCTTGCCCACGACGAGCGCGGCGTTGTCGACGCCCGGCGTCGGTTTGCCGATGATCGTGTAGTCCTTCGCGTCCTTCAGCCGAAGCATCGTGACGTCGGGAGGTGGCAGCGTCGCGGCCCTGGCCGCAAGCGCGCCGTACCCGATCGTCCGGTTCGTCGGCCGGTGCGTCACTTTGCCGGATGCGGTGAACAGCTCGGCTTCCGGCACGCTCCAGGCTTGCGCGGCGGCGGCCAGCATCAGTTGCCGGCCGGCTGCGCCCACTTGCCGCATCGGGATCCAGTTGTTCGGCGTTGCGGTGCTGCCGCCGGCGTTCTGCTGGTTGTACTTGGTTGTGTCGAGGTCGGTCTGCTCGACGCGAACGTCTTTCCAATCAACGTCAAGTTCCTCGGCGATCATCATCGGCAGCATCGTCCGGATCCCCTGGCCGATCTCGGGATTCTTGGCCATGATCGTCACGACGCCATCCGGCGCGATGCGAATGAAGGCATTCGGATTGAGCGGCGCGGGCGGCGGCCCACCTCGCTGAGCGAACACGTCCGCGATGGGATCGAAGTAGGAGGCGATGAGCACGCCGCCACCGGCGACGGCGCCCACGCGGAGGAAGGAGCGACGGTTGAGCAGCATGGGTTCCATGTCGTCTCCTCCTTCTTACTGGTTGGCAGGTCGATTACCGGCCTGCGGCGATGGGTTGGGGCGCGCCGCGGCGGTGGCGAGAGCCGAGGCGCGGTGAATCGCCTGGCGGATCCGCAGATACGTGCCGCAGCGGCAGAGGTTGCCGTTCATCGCCGTGTCGATGTCCGCGTCGGTCGGCCTGGCGATCCGGGCGAGCAGCGCCGCGGCCGACATCATCTGTCCGGCCTGGCAGTAGCCGCACTGCGGCACGTCGATCTCCTGCCACGCGAGCTGCACCGGGTGCGTCCCGTCGGCGGAGAGGCCCTCGAGGGTCTTGATCGCCGTCGTCGCCGTTGAGACCGGCGTCTGGCACGAGCGGACCGGGCGGCCGTTGAGGTGGACCGTGCAGGCGCCGCACTGGCCGATGCCGCAGCCGTACTTTGTCCCCTTCAAGTTGAGGACGTCCCGCAGTACCCAGAGCAGGGGCATGTCGGCCGGGACGTCGACCGTCGAGGCCTTTCCGTTGACGTTGAGTGTGTAAGCCATGTCAGATCCTCGTTCACGGTCCGCCTAAAGGCGGACACTACATCTGGCGGATTACGCCCAGCTGAAGCCGCTCTTGGCGAGCGGCAGCGTGCGGATGCGTTTGCCCGTGGCCACAAAGATAGCATTACAGACCGCCGGCAGGACAGGCGGAAGTGAGGGCTCGCCGAGTCCGGTCGGTGGATTGTTCGTCGTCTTGAAATGGACCTCGATCTGCGGCGGCGCCTGCGTCAGCCGCAGCAGCGGGTACTGATTGAAGTTACCCTGCACGACACGGCCCTGGTCGATAGTGATCTCGTACTGCATCAGGCTGCCGAGACCCTCGATGATGGCGCCCTGCACCTGATGCTCGGCGTTTCGGGGATTGATGATGTGGCTGCCGATGTCGCCGGCGACCCAGATCTTGTTGACCTTGACCTTGTTGTCGGCGCTGACGCCGACCTCGGCCACCTCGGCGAAGTAGCCGCGGTGGCTGAACTGGAACGCGACACCCATGCCGGTGCCTCTCGCCGACTGTCGCGATCCCCATCCTGACTTCTCTCTCACCAACTCCAGCACGCCCTTCATCCGATCCGCATCGAATCCGTCATCCTGCCCGCCCGGCAGCTTCTGGGCGGAGAGCAGCTCGAGTCTGAATGCGATCGGATCGCTTCCGGCGGCGCTGGCCAGCTCGTCTATGAAGGACTGAAACACGAACGAGGTGGCGTTGGTCCGCGGCGCGCGCAGCACGGTGGTCGGTACACCGAGTGGCATCAACGTGGCCTGCAGCGCGAAGTTCGGGAGGAAGCGCGACGGGAATTCAGTGGCCGGGATGTTGGCCGCCGGCGCGAATCGCTCGCCCTCGCCGAAGCTGACGAAGTGGTGGCGCCAGGCGACGACCTTGCCGTCAGCGCCGACGCCGCCCTTGATGAAATGGAAGCCGGCCGGACGGTAGAAGTCGTGGCGCATGTCGTCTTCGCGCGACCAGAGGAGCTTGACCGGCACGCCGATCGTCTTGGCGATCCACGCCGTCTCGACCATGAAGTCGTTGGTGCCGCGGCGCCCGAAGCCGCCGCCCGATCGGACGAGATGAACGGTGATGTCGGCATCAGCGATGCCGAGCGTCCTCGCGATGAGCAGACGACCCTGCGCGGGCCCCTGGCTCGGTGCCCACATCTCGAGCCTGCCGTTCTCGAAGCGCGCGGTGCAGCCGAGCGGCTCCATCGACGAGTGCGCAATGAACGGGTAGGAGTACGCCGCCTCGACGACCTTGGCGGCGCTTTGGAGTGCGGCATCGACGTTCCCGTCCTGGCGCAGCGTGAACGCCGGCGGCTGCTGCGACATCTCTTGCGCACGGCGCGCGAAGCCTTCGCTGCTCTGTTCGGCCGTCGGACCTTCGTTCCACCCCACGCGCAGTCTCTGCCGCGCGCGCTCGGCCTGCCACCAGTTGTCGGCGACGATCGCGACGCCGCCAACGAGACCCGTCAGATCGGTGCCGCCCTCGACCACAAACGCGTGGCGCACGCCAGGCTGCGTCTTGATCTCGTCGACATTGGCGCTGACGACCTTGCCGCCAAACACCGGGCACTTCTCGTAAACGGCGAACAACATCCCGGGCAGTGTCACGTCGATGTTGTAGAGCGGCTTGCCCGTGACGATCGACGGGTTGTCGACGCCGGGCGCGACCTGCTTGCCGATGATCGTGAAGTCGTTCAGGTCCTTGAGGCGGACGGTCTGAGGATCGGGCGGCGCCATCGTGGCGACCCTGGCCGCGAGCGCGCCGTAGCCGAGCGTGCGGTTGGTTGCCTGATGCGTGACTGTGCCAGACGCTGTGGAGAGCTGCGACTCTGGCACGCTCCACGTTTGTGCGGCCGCGGCGATGAACATCTGCCGGCCGGCCGCGCCCACTTGACGCAGCGGCGTCCAGCTGGCCGGCGTGCCATTGCTGCCGCCGGTCGTCTGCTGCCCGTACTTCGGATCGAGGTCGGCCTGCTCGATGCGCACGTCCTTCCAGTCCACGTCGAGCTCGTCGGCAATGATCATGGGCAGGCTCGTCTTGATGCCCTGCCCAAGCTCAGGGCGCGGAGCCATGATCGTGACGATGCCGTCGGGCGCCACGCGGATGAACGCGTTCGGCACGAGCGGCACGGCAGGACCTCCTCGCTGCGCGAGGAGGTCGGCCACCGGGTCGAGATAGGAGGCGATCAGCACGCCGCCGCCGGCGACGGCGCTGATGCGGAGGAAGGCGCGTCGGTCAACGAGTACTCTGGCCATGGAGCCTCCGGCGGGTTTCCTCAGGTGTAGTGTCCGGCTTCAGCCGGACCTGACTGGAGCGAGAATTCGTAAGGAGCTACGATAGCGAACAATATGCAACGGCGCAACGGTTGTGTCTATTGAAAAACCATGACAGGTCGTCAGGGGTCGTAGTGTCCGCCTTCAGGCGGACCTGTTTTTGAAGGAGCAACGAATATGCATGCACTCTCGATACGGTTCGCGCGTCTTGCGATAGCGATGGCGGTCGTCGCGGCCGCCGTTTCAGCCAGTGCCCAGGCCCCGGCGCCCGCCGGCGGCCAGCGGGGCGCCCAGCCGGGAGCCGCTCAGGCGCCTGCGGGCCGCGGGCAGGATTTCAGCCAGGTCCAGATCGTCGCGACCAAGGTCGCCGACAACTTCTATACGCTCGCCGGACAGGGCGGCACGATTGGCGTACTGACGGGACCCGACGGCGTCTTCATGGTGGACTCGCAGTTTGCGCCGCTCACCGAGAAGATCGTCGCCGCGATCGGGCAATTCACATAAACGGTGAAGACGTGCGGCTCATCCCGATCCCCGCGGCGCACACCGACGGCGACACACTCATCCACTTCACAAGAGCGGATGCGATCATGGCCGGCGACTTCTATCGGTCCACCGAGTATCCCAACATCGACCGCAACAACGGCGGGTCGCTCAAAGGCATGATCGACGGCTTGAACGCCGTCATCCAGCTTGCCGGGCCCGCCACGAAGATCATTCCGGGCCATGGCGACAGTGCGGACAGAACCGCCGTCGCCGCGCACCGCGACATGATCGTCGCGCTCCGCGACAAGGTGGCGCCGCTCGTGCGGCAGGGGAAGACACAGGAAGAGGTCGTGGCTGCGAAGCTCACCAACGAGTTCGACAGCAAGGTCACCGGGGCCACGGCGATGACGGGCGACCGGTTCGTCGGACAGGTCTACGCAGAATTGAAGTAGTGTCCGCCTTTAGGCGGACCCGGTCCGGCTGAAGCCGGACACTACGTACGATCTACTGCTATCTCCTGGGAGGAGCGGGCGTCGGCGTCTTGAATTCGGTGATCCCGCCGTACTTTTCTTCGACCGCTGCGCGGATCTCCTGAACGGACGACCCCGACGCGTGCATGCGCATCGCCTGCTCGCCGACCGCCAGGCACATCGGGCACACGATTCCGTGGTTGTCCCACGCCGTGACGTCGCCGTTTCGGGCGCGCGTCTTGACGAAGCAACTCGCGTTCGACTTGTGGCCCATCATCTCGCAGCCGCAGAAGCACGGCATGTAGCCGAGCACTTCGGGATGCTCGGCGGCGAACTTGTACGTCGCGCGGATGACGTCGTTCGGCCGCGGCAGCTGATACGGCGGCAGCTCGAGCGCGGGCTGCTTCGCCTGCGGATACGGCATCAGTCTCGGGGCGGCCGGCTGCTGGAACATCAGGAGGCCGAAGCTGGCGGCCATGATCTGCAGGGTCTTGTTCATGCCGCTCATTCTACCGCACGCCCCATCTGGCCGTTGCCATCCGGCCCACTGTGCGCTACATTCGCGCCATGATTTCCCTCACCGTTAACGGCAAGCCACACAATGTTGACGTCACCTCGGACATGCCCTTGCTGTGGGTGATCCGGGACGTCATCGGTCTGACGGGGACCAAATTCGGTTGCGGCATCGGGCAGTGCGGCGCCTGCACCGTCCACCTCGACGGGACGCCGATTCGCTCGTGCAGCACGCCGGTCTCGCTGGCCGCCGGGAAGAAGGTGACGACCATTGAGGGTCTGTCGCCCACGGCGAGCCATGCGTTGCAGCACGCCTGGGTGGCCGAACAAGTGCCACAGTGCGGCTACTGCCAGTCCGGGCAGCTGATGTCCGCGGCGGCACTGCTGGCCCGGATCGCCAGGCCAACCGACGCAGACATCGATCGGGCGATGAACGGCAATATCTGCCGCTGCGGGACGTATCAGCGGATCCGCCGCGCCATTCACCGCGCGGCGCGGGCGTAAGTGTGAAGAAGCGCCTGCGGCCATGCGAGCCTGAGGCCAGGCAAAGCCGAAGGCGAGCATCGGCGTCAGTTCGCGCTGGGGGTGGGGCCCCCAGCGCCAGTGAAATATGAGGTCGACCATGGCACTCAGCAGACGAACCTTCCTGAAGGTGAGCACCGCGGGCGGCGGTGCCCTGATCCTCGGCGCGTACCTGCCGGCGCTCGTGGACTCGGTGGACGCGGCTCAGCGCGCGGCAGCAGGTGGCGTATTCGAGCCGAACATCTGGGTGAGGATCGGCGCAGACGAAGGCGTCACGGTCATGCTCACGCAGCTCGAGATGGGCCAGGGCGTGATGACGGCGATGCCGATGCTCGTCGCCGAAGAGCTGGACGTCGAGTGGAGCAAGGTGCGCACCGAGTGGGTGGGCGCCGATCGGCGGTACGGCAACCCGGGTCTGGGCGGCACCCAGATCACCGCAGGCAGCAGCAGCGTCCGCGGCTACTGGAAGCCGCTGCGCGAAGCCGGGGCGGCCGCGCGAGCGATGCTCGTCACGGCCGCGGCGCAAACATGGGGCGTCGCGGCAAGCAGTTGCTCGACGTCGAACGGCGAAGTCATTCACGCGGCGACCAACCGCCGTCTTCGCTACGGTGCGCTGGTCGACAAAGCGGCGACGCTCCCCGTCCCGCCGCAGGTCTTGCTCAAGGCCACGACGGACTTCAAGCTGCTCGGCAAGGCGACGGCGCGCTTCGATATTCCCGAGAAGGTCGACGGCAGCGCCGTGTTCGGCATCGACGTCACGCGCCCCGGCCTGCTGGTGGCGCGCGTCGTGCGGTGTCCGGTGTTTGGCGGCAAGGTCGCGAGCTTCAACGCGGAGAAGGCCAAGGCCGTGGCCGGTGTCCGCGCCGTCGTGCCGGTCAGCGCCGGCGTGGCCGTCGTGGCCGACAACTACTGGGCCGCCACGCGCGGTGTGCAGGCGCTGACCGTCACGTGGAACGAAGGGCCGCTCGCGCGCCTCTCGAGCGCGGCGATCAGCCGGCAGATGGCGTCACTTGCGGATCGGCCTGGCGCCGTGGCGCGCAACGACGGCGACGTCGGCGCCATGCTGACGAGCGGCGCGCGCACGATCGAGCGAGTGTTCGAGGTGCCATTCCTCGCCCACGCCTGCATGGAGCCGATGAACTGCACGGCCGACGTCCGCGCCGACGGGTGCGACGTGTGGGTGCCGACGCAGTCGCAGACGGCTTCCCAGCAGGCGGCGATGGCGGCGTCGGGCCTGCCCGAAACAGCGGTGAAGATTCACACAACGTATCTCGGCGGCGGATTCGGCCGGCGCGGCGAGGCAGACTATGTCACCGACGCGGTCGAAGCGTCGAAGGCCGTGGGGAAGCCCGTCAAGGTCGTGTGGACGCGCGAGGACGACATCCAGCACGACTTCTACCGCCCGGCCACGTACGTCCGGATGTGGGGCGCTGTCGATCCGTCCGGCGCGATCGTCGCCTGGCAGCAGCGCATCGTGCAGCAGTCCCTGCTCAAGCGGATCAACCCGAGCGGACTCGAGGGCTCGCGCGGCATCGATTTCATCTCGGTGGATGGCGCGGCGACGTTGCCGTACGCCATCCCGAATCTTCGTGTGGAGTACACGGAGTTCGATCCGGGCATTCCGTACGGCTTCTGGCGTTCGGTGGGGAACTCGGTCAACGGCTACGTCACGGAAGCCTTCTTCGACGAACTGGCTGCGGCAGCGGGGAAGGATCCCTTCGAGTTGAGACGACAGTTGCTGAGCAAGGCACCTCGTCACAAGGTGGTCCTGGAGAAGGCCGCCGCGATGGCCCGGCGGCAGCGGCGTTCACGAGGCATTCGGGAGCATCGTAGGCACGGTGAACGAGATCTCGGTCGCCGCCGACGGCACGGTGCGCGTGCACAAGGTGGCCTGCGCGGTCGATTGCGGCTGGACCATCAACCCCGACACCATCGTGGCCCAGATGGAAGGCGGCATCGTCTACGGACTGACGGCGGCGCTCAAGGGCGAGGTGACGATCCAGAACGGTCGCGTCACGCAGCGCAACTTCAACGACTATCCGATGCTGCGGCAGAACGAGATGCCCGCGATCGACGTGGCGATCGTGCCAAGCGGCGAGGCGCCCGGGGGCATCGGCGAACCGAGCACGGCGGTCATTGCCGGGTCGCTCGTCAACGCGATCTTTGCCGCGACGGGCAAGCGGATCTACCGGCTGCCGATTCGGGCGGCCGATTTGCGACGGAATGCGTAACGGTCCGGCTGAAGCCGGACACTACGATTTCACAGGTTTCGAATCGTGATCGCACGAATCGTGATTTCCGCGCATTCGTGATCGCACAAATCGGCGTTTCCACGAATCGTCTATCGTACGAACGAATCGTCTATCGTACGTAGTGTCCGGCTTCAGCCGGACCCGGAGATTCTCATGTTGCAACGTTTGATGCTGATCGTCGCCGCTGTCGTGCTCCTCGCGCCGGCGCAGGCGCAACAGCAAACCGATACAGACGTTCTCGCGCGGATCCAGCAGGAGGCGAGCAGCAGGTCGCAGATCCTGCGGACGGTGCACTACCTGAGCGATGTGTACGGGCCGCGGCTCACCGGCTCGCCGAATCTCAAGGCGGCGGGCGAGTGGTCGGTCACGCAGATGAGCGACTGGGGTTTGGCCAACGGTCACCTCGAGGCGTGGGATTTCGGCCGTCCCGGCTGGACCAACGAGAAGTTCTCCGCGCACATCGTCTCACCGGTGAAGGACTCGCTCGTCGGCGAGGTGCTGGCGTGGACCGCGGGAACTGATGGAACAGTCGTCGCCCAAGCCGTTCAGGTGGTCCCACCCGAGCGGCCGACGCCGAACGAGCTGGCCGCGTACCTCGACGGTCTGCGGGAGAAGGTTCGAGGAGCGATCGTGCTCGTCGGCCGGCCGGTCGTGGTGCCGGTGAGTCTGATGGCGCCGGCCTCGCGCCAGGACGACGATCGATTGCGGCAGCGCTACGATCCGAACGCCACGCCCGCCGGCCGCGGCCGCGGTGGGCCGGGTCGCGGCCAGCCCGCCGCACCAGCCGGGCTGACGGCCGCTCAGGTCAACGACCAGATCAACCAGTTGCTGGTCGCAACGGGCGCCAAGGTGCGTCTGAACGATGCGGGCCTCGAGCACGGACAGATCACGGCGTTCAACAACACGTCGTACGATCTGACCACGCGGCTGCCGACCGTCATGCTGCGGAACGAGGACTACGGCCGCATCTGGCGGATCCTTGCCGACGGCACGGCGGTCGAGCTCGAGGTCACCATCGTCAATCGCACGCATCCGGAGGGGCGCACGGCGTACAACGCGATCGCCGAGATCCCGGGAGCGGACAAGCGAGACGAGGTCGTCATGATTGGCGGTCATCTCGATGCGTGGCACTCGGCGACCGGGGCGACCGACAACGCCGTTGGGTGCGCGATCATGATGGAAGCGGCGCGTATCCTGAAGGCACTGGGCGTGGCGCCACGGCGCACGATTCGCGTGGCCCTGTGGAGCGGCGAGGAACAAGGCCTGCTCGGGTCACGGGCGTACGTGGCAGCGCACTTTGGATCGTTCGAGAATCCAAAGGCCGATTACAGGAAGCTTGTCGCCTATCTGAACGTCGACCAGGGCACGGGCCGCCTGCGCGGCGCCCGGGTGTTCGGTCCGCCGGAGGCGGCCGCGTTCGTCCGGCAGATCTTCGCGCCGCTTCAGAGCCTCGGCGTGCTCGGCACGATCGCGACGCGAAACCGCAATCTGGGCGGCTCCGACGGCACCTCGTTCGACAACGCGGGCCTGCCGAGCATCTGGTTCGACCAGGATCCGATCCAGTACGATTCCCACACGCACCACACCAACCTCGACACGTACGAGCGCATCCTCCAGTCCGACGTCCAGCAGGCGGCCATCGTCATCGCCGCAACGGCCTACGAGCTCGCCATGCGCGACGAGATGCTGCCGCGCTTCAGCGCCGCGGACATGCCTGCCGTTCCAGGACGCGGGAATTAACGTCACCCATGCGTAGTGTCCGGCTTCAGCCGGGCATCGTGCGACTTGGGGAACCCAGCATCGGCCTGACTAAAGTCCTCCGACTACGCGACTTCTGGTGGCTGACCACCGACATGAACATGCCTTGCCATTGGAGTGGTCGCGCTGCCACAATCCGCTCTCGCCTCGAAAGACCATGAGTTGTCGAGCCCGCTGTTCAAGGTTGGGCCTTTGAACGTTCATACATAGAGAGCGCGCCTATGCGCTCCGCGGGCGTGTGGATTGCTAGCAGGGTCTGGCGTCAGCTGGGACGAAGCAGAGGAGAAATCATGTCACGAAGAGCAAGCGGTGGCACGTTCGCAGCCGGGCAGCTGAAAAGAGCGGCTGCGCTTCTTTCTCTGGGCCTCGTCTTACTCTTCGCGCAGCCAGGCGGGCATGCGCAAACCGGTGATGGGAACGCCTTGACGTTCTTCAAGAACTACTTCGTCACGGGCGACTACGTCGTGGGCGGTGTCGGCTTGCGGGGCCTAGGCGTCAACGGCATCGCAACCGGCACGATCACGATCGGCGGCGTACCAGCCGACGCGAACATCTTGGCCGCATTTCTGTACTGGCAAGAGGTATCAAAAGACAGCTTGGGTCCGGACTCTGGCGCCGTCGGTGCGACGTTCAACGGCAACGCTCTCTTTGCGGCCGATGGGCCGCTCGCGAAAGTGTTGGACCCGGCCGGAACGGCGCCGTGCTGGAGCTCCGGAGGCGGCACGGGCTCATCGGGCGGCCAGCACAAAACGTACACGTACCGCGCCGATGTCCTCGGACTTTTCGATGTCGACCAAGACGGAAAGTTGAGGGTCAACGGCGCGCATCAGATTCAACTGCCGGATTCTGGATCCAGCGGCAACGGCGTGCCGATTGCCCTCGGCGCCAGCCTCGTCGTGGTTTACCGGGACGCCGCTGCACCGCTACGTGCGGTTGTCCTGTACGACGGCGGCTACACCATGGATCAAACCAACGAGACGATGTCTCAGGCGATCCGCGGGTTTTACCAGGCCGCTGAGGCCCCCAACGCGAAGCTCACTCACATTGTGGGCAGCGGCCAAGCGAACAAGTCAGAGCGCCTGCTACTCCCCGGGCTGGCCCCGATCCTCAATCCATTCACGGGCTCATTAGGCGCGTCATGGGACAGCTCGACATTCAACGTGGGTGTGCCCGCGGGAACGGATTCGACGACGACATCGGTCGATCACGTGGGCTTTAGCTCCTTCGACTGTCTGTCCTGGGGCGCGATCGTGTTCAGTACAAGCGTCCAGGATACGGATGGCGACGGCCTCCTCGATGTCTGGGAGACGTCAACAGACACGATCGACGATCCGAATGGCCAGCCCCTGCCCAATCTCCACGCGATGGGCGCAGACCCCCTGCACAAGGATCTCTTTGTTGAAGTCGGGTACATGTCCGCTGGCGAAGGGACGTATGGTGGCGTGCTCAAGCCGGCACACACGCATTTGCCCGCGCCCGCGGCGCTGAAGATGGCGGGCGACGCGTTCAAGAATGCGCCCGTCTCCAATCCCGATGCCTACCCTGGGATCAGCGTGCATTTCGATGTCGGCAACAACTACCAGCCGGGTCAGTCGGACCATGAGGCAGAGGGCAGCGCTCTGGATCCGTACATCATCCCGGCGAGCTTGGCCCGGGGCGGAGAGGCCATCACGGAAGCGGCATGCGTCGCAGACACACAGAGCCCGCCGCGGTGGGGCTGCCAGTTCCCCGCGTATCCGGGCACGATCAGCTGGAAGACCGGCTTCCAGCTCTATAGGGACGCGCCCGTCAGCAGCCTCGATGGCGGGCCGATCACCCCCGAGGAGCTAGCCGCGTGCCGAGCGGCAGGAGACTGCCGGAGACGATTCGATCGCAACCGGAAGGACATGTTCCGTTACGTCCTGGGCGCACACTTCCTCGGTCTGCCAAAAGCCCCATGTCTGAATGAGGACGGTAGCGCAGACGCTGACTGTCGACAAAACAACCCGGACTTCCACGTCCCCAGAACGATCTCGGGCGTCGGCGACTTCCCGGGCGGTGACCTGATGCTGACGCTCGGAGGGTTTGCGGATTCCGCCGGGAAGCCCGTGGGGACCCCCTTCATGCAAGCCGCCACGTTGATGCACGAGCTGGGGCACACCTTCGAGCTCACGCATGCTGGAGCCCCGCAAGTCCCACGAGAACCGAACTGCAAGCCCAACTACCTGAGCACGATGAACTACCTGTTCCAGTTGCGCGGGCTGTTTAACGACCTCAACCCCGGTGTTCCTCACGTGGATTTCTCCGCTCAGGTGCTCGGCGATCTCGATGAGCGGTTCCTGGCCGATGGCCCTCTGAGCGGCACGCCACGCTACCGCACTGGCTGGTACGCGCCTCAACGCCCAGACATGATCGGTTCAGCGGCGAGGAGGTACTGTAATGGCTCGGCGCTCCCCAACCCTCTGCCGGACGGATGGGTTCCAATGGTTCGCGTCGACGGCACAAGTGTCACAGGTGCGATCGACTGGAACGCGGACGGGGACCCTCTGGATTCGGCGTTCTCCCAGGACATCAACTTCAACGGCGAAAACACGCAACTGAACGCGGGGTCCGATGACTGGGCCAATCTCGGCCTGAACCAACTCGGGAGCAGGCGAAACGTGGTGTTGGCCCTCGGCGATGACGGCTATTGGGACCTAGGCGACGACGACGGCTACTGGGACCTCGGCGACGACGGCTATTGGGACCTCGGCGACGACGACGGCTATTGGGACCTCGGCGACGACGACGGCTATTGGGACGTCGGCGACGACGACGGCTATTGGGACATCGGTGCCGCTGGTGAAGTGGACGACGTGATCGCGGCGGCTTCGGGGAATACTCCTCCAACTCAGGTGACGGCCTGCGTGATCGGCATCGGAACATGCACAGGTGGCCCGTTCCATAGGATCAGGCTGGACTGGAAGTCGCCCAATGTGGGCACCGTGCTCTGGTACTTCGCCTATCGCTTCAGGACCGACGATCCGACAGAGACCAAGACGCTTGTGGGACAGGTGTCCGCGGCGATTGGTGTCGATGACTACTCGCTGGTCGACTCCGAAGAGCTTCCGAACGCGAGCTTTACGTATGTCGTGGTCGCGGAATTCAACGACGCGACCCCGACGACCTCGAACACCATCAGCGGCCCGTCCTTCCCTGCGATCGGACCCACGGGCGATCCGTGGGTCATGGCCGTCAACGACCCGCCGGTGGCCGTCGACGACCCGCCTGTCGCGATCGGCACCAGCTACATCATCGACCAGGGCACGACGCTGAACGTGGAGACCCCCGGTGTGCTTGGCAACGACACCGACGTTGACAGCGCATCGCTGACGGCAGCGCTCGTGGCCCCACCGCTCGGTGGCACGCTGGTCCTCAACGCCAATGGCTCATTCACCTACACGCCCGTTCCTGGCTTCGTCGGTTCGGACAGCTTCACGTATACCGCGAACGACGTCGACCCAGGTCGCAGCTCGAACGTGGCGACCGTGTCGATCACGGTGCAGGACACCACGCCGCCGGTGGTGACGCTCAGTCTTCCGACACCGGATGGACTGGGTGGGTTCTTCGTTACCTCGCCCGTAATCGTGGGGGTGTCGGCAGTAGACGCCTCGAGTGTGAGTGCGTTCGCCTGCACCGACAATGGCTCACCGATCGGGCCGGGCAGCCTGGCCGGGATCGGGACGCCTACGGCGAGCGGAAGCCTCAGCGTGAGCGCGGAAGGGACGCACAACCTGATCTGCACGGCCACCGACTCGGCGGGTAACAGCGGGGCGGCCAGCGGTTCCTCCAACACGGGGACCGTAAAGATTGACACGCAGCCGCCAACCGTCACGATCGCGGCGCCCGCCAGTAACGCAGCCTATCTTCTCAACGCGTCCGTCGCGTCGAGCTTTACCTGTTCGGATCCCACGCCGGGATCTGGCCTGGCCACGTGCGTCGGACCGGTCTCGAGCGGATCGAACTTCGACACCAGTACCGTGGGCCCCAAGACGTTTGCCGTTACCGCTAGGGACGTCGCTGGGAACCAAACGACGACGACGAACAACTACTCTGTCAACTACAGCATGACTCTCACGCCGCTGAAGAGTCCGGCCCAACAGGGGAGCGCCGTGCCGGTCGTGTGGCAACTCAAGGATGGCTTGGGCAACATCATCAGCTCCCTGAATACGCTGCTCAAGATGGAGAGCGCGTTTAATGGCCCGGTGCCGCCTGGCGGCTGCGTGTCTTCTGCCATCGGGACGAAGGAAACACTGTATAGCCTCCCGAACGGCGCGACTGGGGGCAGCACGTTCCGCCTTGTCTCCGGCGGTTATAAATTCAACTGGGACACGACAACCACGACCACCTTGCCCGTCCTCACGGGCAAGGGCTGCTACACCGTGCTGATTTACTTGAATGACGAGTCGGCCGCGAAAATGACGACGGCGGTGCAATTGAAGTGAGTCCGGACTGGATAGACCGGCCGTCATTGCCTGGAGTGGCAGCGAGGGATCCCAGGAGGCTAACGCGTCTTGCTCATGCGTGTCGCGTACGTCGGCCGGGTCCTTCTGGACCCGGCTTTCCCGGCAGGTCCGAAAGGACCCGCCCTACTACGTACTACATGTAACGCTGCACCATGTGAACAGCGCTCTAACGCCCGGCGCGCCGGCGGACTTCTGGCAGTAGCGGATCTTCCTTCGACCGGCCGCGGATTTCGAGATACGTACGGTACGAATCGGCGAACCGCGCGTTCTTCAGCCCCTCGCGGACTCGACCCTGATAGTAATAGACGGGCGGGAGGTAGCCGTACGTGGGCTCTTGGTCTAGAAACAAACTGAGAGCCTCGCCACGGCGCTTGATGCAGCGGTCGAACTCGGAATCGGCTTGCACGAGCTGGCCGGTGCCGGCTTCAAGATACGCCCGTCCGAGATCGAAGTGGCCGATCCAGGTGTCGAGAAGGCCATTCGCCTCGATGAGGACTTTGATCGCCTGGCTGAGGTTCTCGTCTCTTAACGCGATCGCACCTTCGAGAATCTTGGCGTAGGCCTGAGGCTCGGCCCGCAGTTCGGAGGCAAGGGCGGCGATGAGGGGGCGGGCTCTGGCGATTTCGCCCGCCTCGACAAAGACTCGTGCCGCCAGGAACCGGATCTTCACGGCTTGACTATTCGCCAGCGCCCGTTGGGCCGCCGCGACGGCTGGGCCCTTCTGTCCTCGCACGACGTGCGTATGCGCCAGCGATGCGAACTTCGCGGCCGCTCGGTCGGGATTCTTGGACGTCAGGTCGGCGGCCGCGCCTTGCTCGAGAATCCGTACGGCATCCGAGAGACGGCCTTCGTACAGCGCCAGGTCGCCGAGACCCGACGCTGCGAAGGAGGCACCCAGCGCGTCGACTTTGCCAATCGCCTGGAAGGTTTCAGTCGCCTCTGGCAACTGGCCCTGTCCCACTTGGGCAAAGGCCAGGGCCAGCAAGCCCGACAACCCCGGCTCTGGCATCGCTCGTATTTCTTCTTCGGCGGCTGTGAAATCGCTGCTGTAATCGGCGTACAGCGCTAGATTCACCCGGTAGAGCGCCCGGTTCGGCAGGATCTTGACGACCTGCCGCATCTCGTCCACGGCCCTGGGCATGTTTCGCAGAAACGTCAGGCACAGGGCGAGATTGTTGCGTGCCGAGACGTCCGCCGCGTACCGGACGACCAAGTCGCCGTACTCCTTCACGCACTGCTGAGAGTCGCCTCTGAGCCCGAAGGAGAGGCCGCGCGTGCGATAGCGTTCGCGCTCGGTCATCCCATCGAGATGACTGATGGCCTCATTGATGTATTTTTCCGCATCTTGCGGCCTGCCCAGGTTCGCCGACGCACCGGCCATCCCCGCGTATGCGAGACCGAACGTCGGATCCCGGTCTACCGCCTTCGAAAAGTGTCCGAGCGCCTCCTCGAACCGGCCGTTGGACATGGCCTCCATCGCCGCCGCATAGTCGCGTACGACGTCCAACGACGTGGCTGACAGTGTTTCCATGGCGAAGCGCTGCGCGGCGTCTGACGTGTCGTCACCGAGCGCCTCGCGAACCGCGGTCGCCAGCTTCGTCGCCACACTCAGGACCTGGTCCTTGTTGGACGCCCTGCTTATGCCACTCGTGATCACGGTCCCAGTCACCGCCTGGGTCGCTTTGACTGAAACGCCGTACCCGCTGCCTTGACGGTCGAGCGATCCGGAGAGGACGACACCCACGCCCTGCTTCACCGCGAGCTCCAGCGCCGCCCGCTCATCCAGTTGCTCGGGGGGGCGGACGCCGAGGCTGCGTTGGATGCCGCTCCGGTCGTACGCACTGATGAAGCCGGCGCCTTCGAGCACGAGCTTCAGCATCGGCTCCAATGTGCCGTCGAACGTCGGATCGCCGGTGCCGTTCTGGAAGTCCGCGATCACCACCAAGACCGGTTCGTGGGCAGCGGGCGGCGGGGGTGCGAGACGGCGTCCGACGAAATACATCCCGCCGAGCAGCACGACGACGAGCACGGCGGCGGCCGCCATCGTCCGTTTGCTGATGCGGGCGTGAATCGGAATCAGCTCGCCCGCGTCATCGAGCGCCGCGAGCGCCGCGACCAGTTCGGTACTCGTCGCGAACCGCGCGGCGGGATCGCGCTCGAGGCAGCGCCGGATGAGGCTGTCGAGCGGATCGGGAATCGAGGCATCGACCGTGCGGAGTGACGGCACCCCTTGCTCGAACCGTCGCCTCATCTCGGTCAGCCGATCGTGCGGCGTGGTCGCCGTGCCGCGCCGCGGGCCGAGCAGCATTTCGTACAGGATCAGCCCGAACGCGTAGATGTCGGCGCGGCCGTCGACGGCGCGGCCTTCGCCCTGCTCCGGCGCCATGTACTCCAGCGTGCCGACGATGTCGCCGGTCTCGGCCTCTGAGGTCGACGCGGAGATCCCGAAGTCCATGATGAGCGCCTGCTCCTCGTCTCCGGTCCCGCTGATCATGATGTTGGCGGGTTTGAGGTCGCGGTGCACGACGCCGGCCTCGTGGGCGGCCTGGAGACCGTTGGCGACTTGCCGCGCGAGGCGCAACGCACGGGCCAGCGGCAACTTACCGTCTTGTCGCAGGACTTTCGAGAGATTCTTCCCCTGGACGTACGGCATCGTGATGTACTTGATGCCGTTGATTTCGCCCAGGTCGTGAATGCGCACCACATGCTTGTGCGTGACCTGACGGGCGAGGAGCAGCTCGTTTTTGAACTGTCTTTCGAGATCCGATGACACGCCGCTTCCTTTGTCGGCGCGGATGACCTTGAGCGCGACCGTGACGCCGAGCTCCGAGTCCCAGGCTTGATAGACGGCGCCCATGCCGCCCATGCCGAGCAGCTTGCTGATGTGATAACGGGTGCCGAAGGTCTGGCCTATCCTGAGCGGTCCGGCCATCGGGCGGACATTACCCGTCGCGTGGTCGATCGCCGCATCGGTTGTCGTCGCGAGCGTGCCGCCTGTGGTCGACAGAGTACTCTGAGGGAAGCCGGTCGCGTCGAGGTCTGTGCCGTCTGGAGGGAGACCCGTTGGGGCCTGGGATGGCATCATGGTCGGGAGCGACGTCTGAGCGAAGCCCGTACCACACGTCGCACAACTGTCGGCGTCGACAGGCGTCGCCGCACCGCACTGAGGGCAACTTCCGGGCATAGTTGAGGATGAGGCGTCGATTATGCCACGAGCCGCCTGCCCTCAAGAGGCTCGCGGGGGAACCGGTTCGGTGGAGACCATCTACCAGTGTCAGAAGGAGATGCTGCCCCCCAGGTGCACGCGCGTGGTGGCGCCGAGACCATGTGCGATGGCGAGATTGATCTGAATGAACGCGGCGCTGAACCACACGCTCCCGCCGTACCCCCGCTTCCACTTCTGATCCACCAGTCGCTCGCCCTTCGCGTACACCGTTCCCATATCGTGAAACGCGCTGACGCCGAACTGCCCGATGTTGACCGGTGAGGTCAGCGGGATGATGAGCTCGATCGAGCCGGCGGCGAGCGTGTCGCCAACGGCCGTCCCCGCATGGAAGCCGCGAAGATTCGACATGCCGCCGAGCATGGGCTTGAGGTAGGGCGGCAGCGGCGTGTCCGAGTCCTCGCGCAGCGCGCGCACCGCCAGCACGTTCTGCCTGAAGACGCCGACGTATCCCCGCGCGTCGAGCGTCGATCGACTGGCACTGCCGCCCGTCAGGCCGAGACGATCCCACGAAGCGTGCACGTAGACGGCGTTGCGCGGCAGCACCGGGTCGGGCCGCGTGTCGAACCTGATATCGGCGCCGGCCTGCGTGAACGACTCGTCCGCGCCGAGGAACGACACGTTCTGCCATCCCACGCTGCCGCCTACGCGCACCGCCGGCCACAGATCTTGTTCGACACGCAGCTGCACGCCCCGCCGGTCGTCGTCTGCCTCGAAAAAAGGATTCGTGCGCCTCGAGATTGCTCCCGTCGCCAGCACGCGGCTGGAGCGGCGGCTCTCAAACGTCTTGTCCAGCTCGACGGCAGCCTTCTTCTCGCCGCCCCACGTGGCCGGAAACGACAGGCGGCTCCTGGCGCCAACGGGATTCGGCCGGGCGAAGCGCGCGCCGTAGGTGAAGCCGTAGCCGTCTTCCGATGTGAGGACGGGCATGAAGAGGAGATTAGGTCCACGACGGCGGACGACGCGGGTCGGATTGTCAGGGTCGCCGGTGAATTCGATCTTGACCGGACCCTCGTTGACGATGATGACGAGGACGATCTGGGAAGGATCGGCGATCGAGGCGAAGCGCTTGCGGACCTCGACGCTCTCGAAACGCTTGCTCGCGCGCAGGCGGAGCGTGACGTCGTTCACCAGGTTGACGCCGACCGGCGTGCCAATCTCGACGCCGGCAATCTGGCGCACGTCGGCATCGGTCGAGGCGACGTTTCCCTGGACCTGAATCGCGGTCAGGATCTCAAGACGGTCCGCCTGACCGCCGGCGCCACGGTCCGCCTGAAGGCGGACACTACGTACGACTGGTGGCGTGTCTGTCGTAGTGTCCGCCTTCAGGCGGACCGTCGCCGGCGTATCTGTCGTAGTGTCCGCCTTCAGGCGGACCGACTGAAACGCGAGCGCCAGAAGCAGGACGGGGTAGAACGACATTCACTGCGCTGCCGGCAGTCCCAGCTTCCCGGTGACCTCGGCGCGGCGGTAGTCGAAGTAATCGATTGCGTAGCGGAGGTCGAGATCGCCAATGGCAAAGCTCACCGAGGCCGCCACCTCGACGTGACTGGGCAGCCAGACTTCAGGAAACGGCTGGCCCATGGTCATCGAGGCATGCACGTCGTTGACGCGCGCGAGCCACGGCACGGGCAGGAAGTCGAAGGCGACGTTGCTGAACGTGTACTTGACGATCTGGTGAGCCGAGGGCTCGATCCACAGCGTGACCAGTGCCACTTTGTTCATCATGCGGCGCATCTCGGCCTCGACCAGGTCGCCCCTGTTCGATCGGTCGCCGCCGCCCCGGCGCCGGGTGTCGCCCCGGAAGAGGTTGGCCGGATAGTACTCGACGCGCAGCACCTCGCGGTTGTCGAGCATCTCCCTGCCGGCCAGCGCGTACTTGCCTTCCTCGAACCGAAACCGGAGAAAGTAGGCCGAGGAGATGAACTCGGGCTGGCGCGCCTGCCGCAGGATGGCGTCGGTGCCGCTCGGGGCGGTGTCGTCGGTGGGTGAGGGCTGGGCCGGCGTTGCGGGGGCGGCCTGTCCAGTCCCGCGTCCGCGGCGCCGCTCGATGTCCTTCTGCCGCTGCAGATACTCCTCTTCGTACTTGCGGCGGTCGGCCTCGCCAACGGTGACGCCGTTGGCCTTGACCGGGCTTCGCACGAAGAAGCCGTCGCGAACGAACCAGGTGTACTCGCGGCGCTCGTTCCAGAGCGACCAACGCGCGGGGCCGGTGAGCGCGATCACCTCGCGCTCGTCGAGCACGTACTGCTGCAGCTTCTTCCAGTTCTCGTCGCGTCGCGCGAGCACCTGCTGCATGAAGGCGTCGAGGTCGGTCTGCGCAGCCACGACGGGCGCGAGCCGCGGAGCAGTTGCGACGAAGGCCACCGCGACCGCGAGACAAACAACTGCTTTGCCACAAAGCTCACGAAGATCACGAAGAGGATCAAACCACAGAGTCACGGAGGCCCGGAGGCATTCGCCGCTTTGCGGCGCCGCGTCGAATGCGTTCGGACCTCTGTGGCCCTGTGGCTCTGTGGTTAATTTCACTCTGCGTCCCCCGCGTTCTCTGCGTCCCGCGTGGTCTACCAACCGACAGGTGTTCCGGCGATCTGATCGTCCAGCCACGTGGAGAGCGGCGCGAAGTAATCGAGAATCGCCGTTGCATCCATCTGCCGCAAGCCGGTGAGAGCCTCGAGCGCGTCGGGCCACGGACGCGACTGTCCCATCGCCAGCATCGCGCTCAGGCGCTTGCCGGCCTCCTTGCTGTCGTAAATCGAGCAGCGGTGGAGCGGTGTCGTGCAGCCGGCGGCCTGCGACAGCGCGCGGTGAAACTGGAACTGCAGGATGGAGGCGAGGAAGTAGCGCGTGTACGGCGTGTTGTCGGGGATGTGGTACTTGGCGCCCGGATCGAAGAACTGTTCGTCGCGGACCGAAGGCGGCGCGACGCCCTGGTACTTCAGCCGCAGGTCCCACCATGCCTTGTTGTAGTCGGTGGGCGCCACTTCGCCCGAGAAGACCTTCCAGCGCCACTGGTCGATGAGCAGCCCGAAGGGCAGAAACGCGATCTTCTCGAGGGCGCGCGTCATCAGCAGCCCGATGTCACGCGACGCATCCGGCGCCTTGTCGAGCAGCCCGATCTTCACCAGGTACTCCGGCGTGACGGACAGTGCAATCGTGTCGCCGATGGCCTCGTGGAAGCCGTCGTTGGCGCTGTCACGGAGAATAATCGGCTGATCCTTGTACGCGCGCTGATAGAAATTGTGGCCGAGTTCGTGGTGGATGGTCGTGAAATCCTCTGCCGTCTGGTCGATGCACATCTTGATGCGCACATCGGCCACCAGA
>MELA01000032.1:24605-76311 GCA_001767495.1 Acidobacteria bacterium RIFCSPLOWO2_12_FULL_65_11
GGGGCAGAGGCTCGAAGCCGAGCGAGGCGTAGAAACGCTCGCCGATCCTCACCATGTCGGTCGCGCTCGTCTTGCGCCGCTTGAGGATGTCGGTGAGCGAATACCCGGCGTCGGCGCGGGCCGGGGCGACGAGCGGGTAGATGTTGGACCAGTCCTGCGCCCAGATGTTGCCCAGCAGATAGGCCGGCATCGGTCCGCCGGCGGGCACCGCGTCGCCGTACTTCTCGCGCAGCTTCATGCGAACGTAGGCGTGAAGCTTCTGATGGAGCGGCCGAAGCTGATCCCACAGCCGATCGAGCTCCTTGGTGAATGCCTCGGGCGGCATGTCGTACTTCATCCGCCACATGGCCCCGGTGTCGGCGAACCCGAGCTCTTTCGCACCCTTATTCGACAGCTCGACGAACCGCGCGTAGTCTTTGCGCATCGGCGGCGAGATCGTGTGCCACCCTTCCCAGACCTGGCGCAGCCGCTTGTCGTCGCGCGAGGTCGCCATGATCTCGGTAATCTGATCGATGTTGAGGCAGACGTCCGGCTTCGCCGGGTCGGCGCACCACTTGCCCTTGCCGTACGTCCCGTTCATCCTGGCGGCGATCGTCGTCAACTCCTCGGCTTCCTTGGGGTCGGAGGGCGTCGCCATCACGAGCGACGTCTTCAGCACGTTGAGCTGCCGGCGATCTTCGGCGGGGAGGTCCAGCCGGTCGAATTGCGTCGCCTCTTTGGCGAAGCGGGCGATCGCATCGATGAGCTGCTGGTTGATGCGGGCGTTGAGGGCCTCGGTGTCCGCCGTGATGAAGTTCTGTTGAACCCAGCCGGCCTGGTTCCCCTGGATGCCGAGCCTCAGAATCGTCTGATTCGCGTTGTCGAGAAACACCTTGGCGTCGGCGGCGGTCGGCGGCGGCGGCGCGGCGGGGGCGCAGCCGGCCGTGGCGAGGGTGAGGAGGATGGCGGCGAGGGTCGGTGAGTATCGAGCCATAACGGACCTCATCTTAATTCCACCTACCGTGATCCGATCACCTCGGCCACCAGATCGGTCGCGCCGTAGACCTTTGTCAGTGCTTCGACGATCGCGGCGCTGTGGACCGCAATCGCGCGGCTGCCCTCGGCTTCATCTATATAGAGGTAGCGGTTGGGCAGCTTCTGCTGGTTGCTGTCGAAGTTGAGGCCCACCAGTTCTCCGTTGCGGTTGACGATCGGGCTGCCCGAGTTGCCGCCGATGGTGTCCACGGTATAAACGAAATTGAGCGCCGTGGACAGGTTCAGCGTGTTTCGGGCGTCCCGCCACCGCGCGGGCAGCCGATACGGCGGCTTTTCACCAAAGCTTTCCGCGCGATCGTAGAGCCCATAGAACGTCGTCTTCCACGGCACGAGCGTGGTGTCTTCCTCGTAGCCCAGCACGCGGCCCAACCCGAGCCGCAGCGTGAAGGTGGCATCGGGATACACCGTGTTGCCGTAGACGGCGAATCGCGCGGCGGCGATCTGCTGTCCGGCGCTCGCCTCGACGCTCCGGAGGCGTTCGTCCTGCCAGGCGCGCAGTTCGCGAAGGACAGGATCGACGCGACGGGCGAGCGCGACGAGCGGATCGGTGGACTGGCGAATGGCGTTCGGGCCGCCCTCGAGGAGCATCCGGCGCGCCGCCGGGTCGGCCAGCTTCGTGCCGACGATTGCGGCCCGCGCGACGTCGGCAGCCGAGCGGTTCTCGAGTGCGACCTTCACGAACGGATCGCCGGCCCCGAGCGTGCGGCGTGCCTCTTCCAGCCAGCCAGCGAGCACGGCTTGCTCGAGGTCGGGATACACCGGCGTGCCGTAGACGGCGAATCGCGCGGCGGCGATCTGCTGTCCGGCGCTCGCCTCGACGCTCCGGAGGCGTTCGTCCTGCCAGGCGCGCAGTTCGCGAAGGACAGGATCGACGCGACGGGCGAGCGCGACGAGCGGATCGGTGGACTGGCGAATGGCGTTCGGGCCGCCCTCGAGGAGCATCCGGCGCGCCGCCGGGTCGGCCAGCTTCGTGCCGACGATTGCGGCCCGCGCGACGTCGGCAGCCGAGCGGTTCTCGAGTGCGACCTTCACGAACGGATCGCCGGCCCCGAGCGTGCGGCGTGCCTCTTCCAGCCAGCCAGCGAGCACGGCTTGCTCGAGGTCGGGATACACCGGCGCGCTCGACAGCAGCGTCGAGCGCATCGTCTCGAGTCGCGAGTCGCGGAACTCTTCGAGCCGCACGCCGTTCGGCTTGTCAATCTCGTCCGCGTACCGCACGAGCGTGGTCGCATAGCCGCCGAGCCGCGACACTCCCAGCGTCGAGAACGCCAGGCGCGGCGCCCGCTGCGCCAGCTCACCGTACACCGCGTCGAGGCGCCCCCAGGCCTCGCCGTACGTCCGCTGCCACGCGGCGTTCCGGGCGACGGCCGATCGAAACATCCGCTCCTCCTCTTCCTTCTGGCCAAGGACGCGCGGATTCTCGAGGCCCTGCTGCTGGCCTACGAGCCGCTTCAACGAGTTCTCGAGCGAACGGATCGTTGCGCCCGCTCGACGTGCCGCTTCCGGGCCAGCCTTCGAATACGAGGCGAGGGTGTCCCGGCGCGATTCCCAGACTGTCCGCTGCAACGGATTCCCGATGTCACGCTGATACCGGATCTGAGTCAGCGTCTGTAGGCGATCGGTCGATCCGGGATTGCCGGACAGGATGACCAACTCGCCGTCAGACGGACCAGCGGTAGACCAGCGGAGGTAGTGTTCGGTTCGCGCCGGCTGCCCGTTCTCATAGAGACGCAGAAACGCGAAGTCGACGTCGTGCCGCGGGTAGGTGAAGTTGTCGTAGTCGCCGCCGAAGTACGCGATTTGTTCTTCGGGCGCAAAGACGAGGCGCACATCCGTGTACCGTTTGTACCTGTACAACCAGTACTCGCCGCCGTTGTACAACGCGACCACGTCGGAGCGGAGGCCGGTGGCGTCGAGCGACTCTTTCTCGACGGCCGCCATCACGCTGCGCCGCGCCGCGGCGACATCCGCATCGCTCGCGCCGGCCCGTGCAGCGGCCTGCACGCGAGCCGTGACGTTGTCGTACGACACGAGGACGAGGGCCTCGATGTCGGCCAGCCGCGGTTCGGCGCTGCGTGCCCGCGCGTAGAAGCCGTCGCGCACCAGGTCGCGCTCGGCGGTCGACAACTTCTGAAGCTGGCCAGCCGCGATGTGCTGATTGGTCAGCACGAGGCCGTCCCGGGAGACGATTGACGCGCTGCCGCCACCGGCCCCTTCAACCAGTTTGACGGATGACAGCCGCAGGTGATCGAGCCAGGCATTGGTGGGCTCGAATCCGTAGCGTGCCTTCCAGAAGGCGCGCGGGGGATTGTCGAACGTCCACATGCCCTCGTCTGCGCGCGAGCTGTGGACCGACAACACCGCCAGCGCGACTATTAGCACCCCCGTCCAACGACGCGCACGACCTGACATGGCTATCCGCCCTCCGCGGTCATCATACGCCGGTATCCCGTCCGAATCATGAACGTTGAAGGAGCCTTACGCCTAGATTAGACAACCGGAATCGATGCATCATGTCTGTGACGTTCTGTTCTAGATACGCCGAGCGCTACGGCGCGAAGGCGTGGGCGAGCGGGGGTGGGGCCCCGCGAGGAATAAGAAAAGGAGCGCGCGATGTTACGTGTTCATATCGGTTGTGCGGCCGCGGGCCTGCTGCTGACGGTGGCGGTCGCGTCGGCTCAGACGCGAGACGTGATCCCGGCGACGGGCGGCAATATCACCATCATCCCTGTCTACCACGGCAGCCTGCAGGTCGTGCACGCCAATCACGTGATCGACGTCGACCCGGCCGCGCCGGCGAATTTCACCGGCCTCCAGGCGCCCGCCATCATCCTCGTCACCGATATTCATGACGATCACCTCGACGCGGGGCTCGTCGGACGGCTGCGCACGCCGATGACCGCGATCGTCGCGCCGTCGGCCGCCGCCGGCCAGTTGCAGGGCTCGACCGTCATGGCCAACGGCGAGACCAGGTCGGTCATGGGGCTCACCATCGAGGCTGTACCCATGTACAACCTCGTGCGCGGGCCATCGGCCGGCCAGTTGTTTCACACCAAAGGCCGCGGCAACGGCTACATCGTCACAGTCGGCGGCAAGCGCCTGTATTTTGCCGGCGACACGGAGTGCGTCCCCGAGATGAAGGCGCTCACGAACATCGACGTCGCGTTCATCCCGATGATCCTGCCGTACACGATGCCGCCCTCCGAGGCCGCCGAGTGTGTCAAGGCGTTCAAGCCGAAGATCGTGTACCCGTATCACTACATGGGCGCGGACATGAGCGAATTCACGACCGCGCTTCAGGGCACGGGCATCGAGGTGCGGTTGCGCGAGTGGTACACGACGACGGCGAAGTGATCGTGCGAACGTCAGCCTGAAGGCGGACGCTATATCTTCCGTCGTAGCGTCGGGCTTTAGCCGGACGTTACGGTTTGATGAGGGGCTGCGGCTGGTTCACGAGGAACTCGTCCAAGTCGCGGGCGGCCGCGGCCGCTCGCGGGCTGCTCGTCGCCTGATAGCAGTCGAGGCGGAGCCGCAGAAAGCTTTCCGTCCACGGCACATCCGGCCCGAGCGCGCTGACGGCCGCTCCACACAGCCCTCGAAAATCCACTTGTCGCGTCAGCTCTGCCAGGGCGACCAGGCGCCTGTCCTCGATTGCGTGCACGGCGAAGGGCTGGCCGAGCGCGTCGAACATCCGGCGCGCGAGCGTCCGATCGCGGCTCACCAGAATCTGTGCGATCTGGACGGCTCGCTCCATGTATCGCTGCATCGACCATGGGTCGGTACGGAATCTCACGAGCGCCGCTTCGACGGCGGCAGCGGCCTCGGGCAGCCTGAGCTGCTGGAGGCGGAGCGTCGCCAGTAGCGCGTCGGTCTCGCCGGGCCGGTAGGCGCGCAACCGATTGATGAAGGGCAGCGCGAGGTCCGAGGCGGTGGCGGCCGCGATGTCGGCCAGCATCGCCATCTCGGTGGGATCGCGCGCCGGGTCTTGCTGCTGCTCCCAGTAGGCGCGCGCTCGTTCCAGATCGTTGTTGCGGTAGTACTCCACCACTGCAGCCTGGCGCGCCTGCTCGTTGTCCGGTCCCTGGTACCGAACATCGGCGAACGAGCCCTGAGACGCGTTGTAGCTCGTCCAGGCGGTGTCGACTTCGGGCCACCGTATGCCGTTGTCCTCGGTCAGGGTGGGACGTCCGGCGCCCGTGGCGCGGGCCGCATTCCTGACCTCGGCGACCATGGCCGAGGTGATGCCGACCGTGCGGGCCAGTCCAAACTCAACGATGTTCCGATCGTCGGTGTTGATCTGGACCCCAGGCATGGCGGCGACCGCACGCGCCAGCGATTCATTCGCCAGGTAGTGTGCGAGCAGCCCGTGGATGTCCGTCGTGCGCCACGCCTGGTTGAGCGCCGACTTGAACGGCTCTTCGGCGATGCGCTTCGCCAGGTCGGCCGCGCGGTACGTGCGTGGTCGCTTGGAGGCCACGAGGATGAGATCGCCGGGGCTGGTGTACCACGTCTCGATGTGGGGAAACACCGTGCCGAGCGTCGCGTACACCGTGCGAAGCGTTTCCGCGTCGATTTCGTACCCCTGGACCCACTGGACAAACACGCCGGTGTCGGTCAGTCGATCGTTGGCCGCGCGGTAGTACTCAAGGGTGAACAGGCTCGCCACGCCGGCGCGGTACGGGTTGGACGGCTCCGACGCGATGATGTCGTAGCGGTCGCGTGAGGTCAGCAGCGTCTCGCGGGCGTCGCCGATGGTGATCTGCACCTTCTCGTTGCCGAGGACGTTTTGATTGACCGGCGCACACGCGCGCGCCACTTCGAGAATCAGCGGTTCCAGCTCGACGACATCGACGCGGTCGATGGTCGGCACGACGCCCAGCCACCCAGCGGTGCTGCCCGTGCCCAGGCCGATGACGAGCGCCCGTCGCGCCTCCGGACTCGCGAGGGCACCGATGAGACCGCTCATCACCTGCGTGCCAGCGTCGCTGCGCGCGCTGCCGTCGGTCTTGCCGTTGACGACAAACGCGTAGCCGGCGTCGTTCTGGGCCAGCGCCACGCCGCTCTCGGTGCCGTCGCCTTCCCACACGATGGAATGCCGCTCGGCCATGCCCCACTCGCGGAAGCGATTCGGCGTCGCGAGTACCCGGGCCGGGCCTGCTCGCCGTGCCCCGATGCCGCTGTGCCGCCAGGTCGCCGTCGGGCCGGTCGCCAGGAGGAATGCGATTGTTGCGCCGGCCACCGCCAGTTCGCCGACAAGCCGGAACATTGGACGCCGTCCCCCGACGTCCTTGTCGATCACGACGGCTGCGGATCCGAGGAGGACCAGCAGCGCGGGCACCAGCTGCCAGGCGCCGGTCGCAGACAGCCAGGGCAGCAACCCGAAACCGCCGGCAAGTGAGCCGACAATGGCGCCACACGTGTTGGCCGCGTAGGCCAGCCCGATCTGCCTGCCCACGTCGTCTCTCGCGCGACCGAAGAGCGCGATGAGGAGCGGGAATTGATAGCCGGCCACGATCGCCGGTGGCAGCACGACGACGAGGGTGACGACCGACCAGCCCGCGATCTGCGAAGCAAATCCCGCGCTCGCCAGCGGAAGGAGCGTGACCGCGAGAACGGCGACGCGGTCGCCGAGCGCAAAGGTCGCGGCGATGGCGGTCGCTTCGATGAGACAAGTCCACACGAATCCCGACAGCGACGCCGGCCTGTCGGCGGTGCGGAGGGCGTACAACAATCCGCCGAGCCCGATGCCGGCGAGCGCGACGGCGAGGACCAGCCCGAAAGTGAACACCGAGCCGCCGAGCAGCGGCGCCAGCAGGCGATACCAGACGAGTTCCATCAGGAAGAAGGCGAAGCCGACGGCGCCGGATGCGATCAACAGGAACCAGAGAGGTGCAGAGGTGCCAGGTGTTGAGGTGCTGGGTGCTGGAGTGCTGGGTGTCGGCGTGGCCTTTTTCTTCTTCCCACCGTTGTGCCTGACTGCCGGCGCGATGGGCTCGGTGCCGGCGCCAGGCAGCGGACTGAAGAGGGATCGGTCGACCGCCCATGCCGTGACGGCGATAACGAGGTTGACGCCGGCGGCGAGCCAGAGCGTCGATCGCGTTCCGAAGGTGACAAGCAGCCAGAAGGTAGCGGCGAGGCAGCCAACGACCGCGCCGAGCGTGTTGAGCGCGTAGAGCGCGGCGACGTCCCGGCGGCCAACGTCGGTGTCGCGGGTCGCGGCCCGCGCGGCGGCGGGCAGCGTTCCACCCATCGCGAGCGTTGGCACGCCGAGGACGATAGCACTCAGCACCACGCGCCCGGTCGTGGCCACCAGTGTGCCGAGCTGCGATGATCCGCCGCTCGCGATGTAGAGAAAGCGGACAAGGTCGAGCAGAAACGGCGTCGCGGCGGCCGACAGCGCCACGATCAGCTCGATCTGCGCGTAGAACAGCAGTGGCCGCGGATGCCGGTCGGCCCGCGGACCGAGCAGCAGGCCGCCGGCTCCGAGGCCGCCGATGAAGATGGCGAGCACGGCGGCGCTGGCGGAGGTCGACGAGCCGAAGATGAGCCGGAAGTCGCGTAGCCAGCCGATCTGGTAGACGAGCGCGCAGAAGCCGGAACCGAAGAGGAGCGCCGCGACGAGCCAGGTACGCGGACGCACTACACCAGCCGCTGCTGCTCGATTGGGTGGGTGTGCAGGGCCCGGTACGCGGGCCGTTCGACTCTGAGCGTGTCGATCAGGAGCTGCACGAACTCGGGATCGCGGCCGATGTCGGGGAAGATGGTGGCGAGGCGCATCTGGAGGTATCCAAGGGTCGGGCGGTCGGTCTCGGGTCCCTGCACGCGCTCGACCAGCTCGTCGAGCAGATCGAAGAGCGCTTTTTCCTTCGTTTCCGTCGCGCCGTACTGCTCGATCAGGCGCGCGAGCGGCCTCGTCGTGGACATCAGACGCAGCAGCAGATCTTGGACGGCGCTGAGCTCCTGAACTTCGGTTTCGAGCTTGGCCAACCGGGCGGTCACATCGACTTGGGCCATCGACGCTCCTTCATGGCGTGACATTCCACGGCCGCTCCCACGGCCGAAGAGGTCGCTGACGTTCGATCAGGGGATGCATGGCTCGCTGCAATTGGACGACTGCTGCGACCTTCGCCGGCAGCGGGAGCGCGGTTCGCATGGCGCGCAAGGCTTGCTTGGAGAGATACAAGCGATCGAGCAGCTCGCGATCCGGTCGAGCGGGCGTCGGGTCGGTGCGAATCTCCATGGCGTTTACCAGCTCAGTTTGTATCGATCGAGCAATTCGCGCAAGACCGCCTGATCCGTCACGCTCGACTCCATGAGCGCCGCGGCCCGCTCACGGCGTTTCGCCGTTCGCGCCTCAGGTTCGAGCCAGAGAGCGACAAGGTATTCGGGGCGAATCACGCGCACTTCGATGCCTTCGTACTCCAGCGTCTGTGCCGTCCGAATCGCCTCGTCGCACAGTTCGTTGTGGGACGGAAAAAACTGCACGGGCACGCCGTCAACGATCACGTGCTCGGCGAGGGTCTGATAGCCAGACCGCGCCGCCCATTGGTACAGGGGTGTGAGGTTGACGATTGGACCTTCCTGAGAGGGGAGAACGATGAACACGTCGAGGTCGTAGGTCAGAACTGGTTCCGTCCAGAAGACGACGCCGATGGCGCCGCCAATCGCGTACTCGCGAATGACGTCGGCCTGCTTGAGATCGTTCAACGCGCGAAGGGCGGTGGCGAACGACGCCATTACTTCTGCACGGCCGCGAGCCAGTTGGTCATCGGCCCCCGATTATAAGGCGGATGTCATTGCAGCCGGCCCCGTTCATCGTCCGCAAGCAACGTGACTGACGCGGAGCCCATCATCGACTGGTCGGAACCTTCGGCGAGCAGCCTTCGTTGATTCTCGCTGAATCGCGGAATTCTCCCTGTCTTGGCGCGTCGACATCACGCTTTGTGCCAGCGTCGGCGGCGCCTATAATTCCCCACATGTCTCTAGGGATTGGGACACGCATTGGCCCGTACGAGATCCTCGGGCTCATTGGCGCGGGCGGCATGGGCGAAGTGTATCGAGCACGCGATCCGCGGCTCGGACGCGATGTCGCGATCAAAGTCCTACCCGCCGGCTTCGCGACCGACCCCGAGCGTCTGCAGCGGTTCGAGCAAGAGGCGCGCGCGGCCGCGGCGCTGAACCATCCGAACATCCTTGCGGTCTACGACATCGGCCAACACGCTTCGACAGGCTCAGGGCAGGCTTTCCCATACATCGTCTCGGAGCTGTTGGATGGCGAGACGCTGCGCGAACGCCTGAGGGATGGAGCCTTGCCGCCGCGCAAAGCTGTGGACTACGCGGTGCAGGTCGCGCGTGGGCTGGCTGCAGCGCACGAGAAGGCCATCGTCCATCGCGACCTCAAGCCGGAGAACATCTTCGTCACGCGTGATGAGCGGGTAAAGATTCTCGACTTTGGTCTCGCCAAACTGACGCAGGCGGAGCCTGCGGTCGGCGGTCCAAGTGCGCTGTCGACAAGACTGCCGAACACCTTGCCGGGCACCGTACTCGGCACGCTCGGCTACATGGCGCCCGAGCAAGTGCGCGGGCTGACGACCGACTACCGTGCTGATCTCTTCGCGTTCGGGGCGATTCTCTACGAGATGCTCGCTGGGATGCGGGCCTTCCAGCGCGAGACTGCCGCCGACGTGATGATCGCGATCGTGAAAGAGGAGCCGCCGGACATGTCGGCCGGCGATCGCACCGTCCCGCCGGTACTCGATCGCATCGTGCGGCGGTGTCTGGAGAAGAACGCGGCCGCGCGATTCAAGTCGGCCGACGATCTCGCCTTCGCGCTCGAAGGACTGTCGGCGCACTCGGCACCGAGCGTGTCGCTGCCGGTAGTCGAACGACGAAAGACCGTCGTCGGAGATGCCCGCGTCGCGTGGTCGGCTGCTGCGGTGTGCCTCATCACGGCACTCGCGCTCGGGGCCTTCGCCTTTGTGCGCCGCGCGCCCGCCGCATCACCGCCGCCCGTCACGCGGTTCCAGATGAGCCTGCAG
Source organism: Acidobacteria bacterium RIFCSPLOWO2_12_FULL_65_11 (assembly GCA_001767495.1). Taxonomy (GTDB): domain Bacteria; phylum Acidobacteriota; class Vicinamibacteria; order Vicinamibacterales; family CAVVIG01; genus 2-12-FULL-65-11. The sequence goes on from MELA01000032.1 coordinate 34,679, forward strand.
CCAGCCGAGTCATTGCTTGGAGGACAGGGAACCAATGCACTGGGGCGCCCGACGCGCGTGGCGATGGCCTTGTCGCCGGACGGCCGGAGCCTGGTCTTCGGTGCCGTACGCGCCGGCGTCCAGCAATTGTACCTTCGGCAGCTCGATCAGCTGCAGGCAATGCCGCTTGCCGGCAGCGAGGGCGCGAGTAGTCCGTTTTTCTCGCCCGACGGGCAATGGATTGGTTTTTGGGTCGGCGGCGAATTGAAGAGGATGCCGTCCCGTGGTGGCCCGCCCGTGACGATCTGCAAGGTGCGTGCGATCTCCGGCGCGACGTGGGCCGATGGTGACGTCATTTTCTTCGGCAGCATACAAGGACTTGGCGAAGGCGAGATTTTACGAGTCGCTGCTACCGGCGGTCAGCCAGAGCGCATCGCGGCGCCCGACGTTTCAAAGGGCGAGTTCAGCTATCGCCTCCCTCACGCGCTACCGGGTGGAAAAGCGCTGCTGTTTACGGTGACGCGCGGCCCGCTGCAGTGGGACGACGCGCAGATCGTCGTGCGGTCGCTTGAAACCGGTGAGCAGAAGGTCGTGACGGAGGGCGCCGACGCCCGTTATCTGCCGACTGGTCATCTCGTCTTCGTCCGTCTCGGGGCGCTTCTGGCCGCGCCGTTTGATGTGAACCAGCTCGCGCTCACGGGTGGCGCCGTTGGCTTGCTCGAAGGCGTCATGCAGAGCGCGAATGGGCCGAGTACTGGGTTCGATAATGGTGCGGCTCAGATCACTGTGTCGTCATCGGGAACGCTGGCGTACGCGCAGGGCGGCCCTTTTTCGGAGGATCTCCGGTCGCTGGTGTGGGTGGATCGTGAGGGCGCCGCCACGCCCATTGCCGTACCGCTGAAAGGATATTGGGCGCCAAGAATCTCGCCCGACGGGGGCCGGCTCGCTTTTTACACGCGCAGTCCTGATCGACGTGTCTGGATCCACGATTTTCGAAACGGCACGACGACTGCGTTAACCGATCCCGGTAACGTCGCCTTCGCGGTCTGGACGCCGGACGGAGCCCGCGTGGCGTTCTCAGATGCTGCGAGTCGAAGTTTGTTCTCAAGAGCTGCGGATGGCAGCATGGCATCCGTGCGCCTTACGACCGGGCAGTACTCTCAGTACCCGGCTTCGTGGTCGCCCGATGGAAAGACACTCGTATTCGTGGAAACCAACCCCGCCTCTGGCAACGACATCTGGCTACTCGAATTGGGCAGTGGCAAGGGGACACCACGCACCTGGCTCAACTCACGTTTCAGCGAGACGCGTCCCGATTGGTCGCCTGATGGTCGCTGGATCGCGTACGACTCGGACGAATCTGGCCGCAGCGAAGTCTATGTCCAGCCTTTCCCCGGCCCGGGCCCGCGCTATTCGGTGTCGCGTGATGGCGGCCACAGTCCGGCGTGGTCACGTGACGGGCGTGAACTCTTTTACGTCCAAAACGCCGACGACGGACTGGCTGAGATCATGGCTGTGCCCGTGACGACGACTTCCAGTGTCACCACAGGAACTCCGCGAAGGCTCTTTGAGGGACGGTTTCAGTTTACGAGCTTTTCAAGGGGTTACGACGTGGCGGCGGACGGCGGCCGTTTCGTGTTGGTCCAGCCAGAGGAGAGGGCACCTCTCCCAGCCACGGAGATCGTCGTGGTCGAAAACTGGTTCGAAGAGCTGAAGCAGAAGGTACCAGCCACCCGCTGACCCGACCCGACAATATTGAAGGCGGGATCCGCGCGCGGCGATCGGCTATGATTCTGCGCCGTGCACCTGACGCCGCGCGAAGTCGACAAGCTGCTCATCTTTTCGGCCGGCGAGCTCGCCAGGAAGCGCCGGGCTCGCGGGCTGAAGCTCAATCATCCGGAAGCGGTTGCGCTCATCACGTCGGACATCCTCGAACTGATTCGCGACGGCAAGTCGGTGGCCGAGATCATGAGCATCGGTCCAACCATCCTGCCGGCGAGCGCCGTGATGGAAGGCGTGGCCGAGATGATCGGCGAGATTCAGGTCGAAGGCACATTTCCCGACGGGACAAAGCTGGTGACCATCCACCATCCCGTCCGGTAGTCGGTGACCTGGCTGCGAGCGGCAGCCCGGGGTGGGCCCCGCGGTGACGTTCTGTTCCAGATACGCCGAGCGCCACGGCGCGAAGGCGTCATCGAGTGGGGGTGGGGCCCCACGAGCATAGGAATAGTAATGATGATCCCAGGCGAGTATTTCCTTGAAACCGAGCCGATTGAGATTAACGTGGGTCGGCCCACGCGCCGTATCGAGGTGGCCAATCGCGGCGATCGGCCCGTCCAGGTTGGATCGCATTGTCATTTCTTTGAGGTCAATCGCTATCTGGCCTTCGATCGTGCGGCGGCGTACGGGATGCGGCTCAACATCGCGGCAGGGACGGCCGTGCGTTTCGAGCCCGGCGACACGCGCGAGGTCGAGCTCGTCGCGATCGGCGGCACGCGCGAGGTGTTCGGCCTCAACCGGCTGGTCGACGGCCGCCTCGACGACCCGACCGTCCGAGAAGCCGCACAGCGGAAGATCAACGCGTTTACAAGTCGGTGACGTTCTGTTCTAGATACACGCGAGCGCCACGGCGCGAGCGTGTCAGCGCCGGGGGTGGGGCCCCGGCGCAGTAAGAAAAGGTGGGGCCCCACGCGCCATTGAACAATGCAAATCTCCAGACGCATCTACGCTGACCACTACGGCCCAACGACCGGCGATCGGATTCGCTTGGCCGACACCGATCTCGTCATTCGCATCGAGCACGACGCGACGGTCTACGGAGACGAAGCGAAGTTCGGCGGCGGCAAGGTGATTCGCGACGGCATGGGCCAGTCAACCTCCGCCAGCCGCGCCACCGGGTCTCCCGACCTCGTCATCACGAACGTCGTCATCGTGGATGCGACCGGCATCCGCAAAGCCGACGTCGGGATTCGCGACGGCCGCATCAGCGGGATCGGCAAGGCAGGCAATCCAGGCGTCATGGACGGCGTGACGCCAGACCTCGTCATCAGCGCGTCGACCGAAATCATCGCCGGAGAAGGTCACATCCTCACGGCCGGTGCCATCGACTCGCACGTGCATTTCATCTCGCCGAATCAGATCCCTGACGCGTTCCATTCCGGCATCACAACGCTTATTGGCGGCGGCACTGGTCCGGCGACCGGCACCAAGGCCACGACGTGCACGCCGGGCGCCTGGCACATTCGGCGGATGTACGAAGCGGCAGCGGCGTTCCCGCTCAACTTCGGTTTTCTCGGGAAGGGCAATGCGTCCGGCCCCGACGCTTTGCGCGAGCAGATTCGCGGCGGCGCCATCGGCTTGAAGCTCCACGAGGATTGGGGATCGACGCCTGCGGCAATCGATCAGTGTCTGAACGTGGCGGACGAGTTCGACGTACAGGTGGCGATTCACACCGACACCCTCAACGAGACCGGGTGTGTCGAGGACTCGATCCGCGCGATCGGCGGCCGTACGATCCACACGTACCACACGGAAGGCGCGGGCGGCGGCCATGCGCCCGATATCATCCGGCTCTGCGGCGAGCCCAACGTCCTGCCCTCGTCCACCAACCCGACGATGCCGTTTACGAGGAATACGCTGGACGAGCACCTGGACATGTTGATGGTGTGTCACCACCTGTCGCCGAACGTGCCGGAGGACGTGGCGTTTGCCGACTCGCGCATCCGTCCCGAGACGATTGCCGCCGAGGACGTGCTGCACGACATGGGCGCCTTCAGCATGATGTCGTCGGACTCTCAGGCGATGGGGCGCATCGGCGAGGTGATTTGTCGGACGTGGCAGACGGCAGACAAGATGAAAAAGCAGCGAGGGCCGCTCGCCGGCGAGGCGCCGGGAGCAGACAACCTGCGCGTCCGCCGTTACATCGCCAAGTACACGATCAACCCGGCGATCGCGCACGGCATCGCGAGCCATGTGGGATCGGTCGAGGTGGGGAAGCTCGCAGATCTCGTGTTGTGGAAGCCGGCGTTTTTTGGCTGCAAGCCCGAGATCGTCATCAAAGGCGGATTCATTGCCGGCGCGATGATGGGAGACGGCAACGCCTCGATTCCGACGCCGCAGCCCGTGGTGGCGAGGCCGATGTTCGGCGCCTTTGGCGCGGCGCTCACGACGTGCAGCGTCCATTTCGTCAGTCAGGCGGGCATCGACGCCGGCGCGCTGTCGGGCCTCGATCGGCCGTTAGTTGCGGTTCGGGGCTGTCGGTCGCTCGGCAAACGCGACCTGGTGCTCAACGACGCGTTGCCCAGAATCGACGTCGATCCCGAGACCTACGACGTACGGGCCGACGGCGATCGACTGGTCAGCGAACCAGCGGATGTGTTGCCGTTGGCGCAACGATATTTCCTGTTTTGAGTGCCGAGTCCGAAAGGACCCGGCCTACGTACGACGCGAGTAGGGCGGGTCCTTTTGGACCCGCCGGGTGATCTGATGATTCTCATCGAGCGCACGTATCGGGAGACGGAGCTCCCCGAGTCGGCTCGCGCGTACGCGCGGGACACGATCACCCTCGGCTGGGAGGAGCGCCTCCACGCGCACGGGCGGCGCACGTCTGACGCCGGTGTCGAATTCGGCGTGTCGCTGCCTCGAGGAACGGCATTGCACGGTGGAGATTGTCTCGTGCTCGAAGAGGCGAGAGTGATTGTGGGAGTGGTGGAACGGACGGAGGCCGTCTTCGTGATCGAGCCGCGATCGGCACAGCAATGGGCCCTCTATGCCTATCACATCGGCAACCGGCATCAGCCGGTGATGATCACCGACAAGACGATCGTCTGTCCCGAGGCGCCGGGCGTCGAGCAGCTTCTGCATCAGCAGCGCATCCCCTACACGCGATCGATGCTGGCGTTTACGCCGGCGACCGCCGTGGCGGCTCATCATCACTAGCCATCCCATGCGCGCGAGCCGTATGTCGCTTCTGCACCTGTGCGACAGCCTGTTTCCGCTCGGCGGCTTTGCGCACTCGGACGGTCTCGAGTCGGCGACCTCATCAGGCGCGGTGAGCAGCGCGAGTGATCTCGGTCACTGGCTCGACGTCTGCCTCGACGAAGCGATCGGGCGGCTGGATGGTCCGGCCGTGCTCCACGCGTGGACGGCCTTTCACGATCGGGATTGGGAGGCACTGGCGAGGCTGGATCAGGAGGTCGTCGCGCTCCGGCCCTCGTCCTCCGCGCGCCGCGCCAGCCGGGCGATGGGCTCTCGACTGCTCGTCACATGGCAGGCGCTCTATCCGGACCCACGGTTGGCCCACGCGCTGAGGCTGACGCACGAAGGGCGGCTCGGTCCAGCGCTGCCCGTGGCTTTCGCGGGCGCATGCGTCGCGGCCGGCATCGATCGTCGCGACGCCGTCGACGCGTTCGCGTACACCAGGCTGGCGGCGACCATCTCGTCGGCGATGCGGCTGATGCCCATCGGGCAGAGCGAGGCGCACCGCTTGTTAACCGAGACGCTCGCGCGCGTCCCTGCGACCGTGGACGCGATGATTGAGAAGGGGTGGGCGCCCGAGTCGTTCGCGCCGGCGATGGACATCGCGACGATGACGCAGCAGTATCTGCACTCGAGACTGTTTCGATCGTAGACCACCAAGGGCACAAAGGATACGAAGGAACACAGAGGTCATGAAACCACAGGGTCACAGAGGCACGGAGCTAAGACACAAGTCTGTTGCGCTCGATGCGGTGCCGCGAAGCGGCGAATCAGGGATACAAATCGACGGATGAACGAGCGACATCGTGTCTAGATTGTCGTTCATCCGTCGATTTGTATCCCTGAAAGCCGACCTGCGTAGCAGGCCGGCCGCATCGAGCGCCTCCGTGGCCCGGCGACTCTGTGGTTGTTTCATTTTCGTGGTCAGCGTCAGCTTGCTGAAGGGGCGGGGCATCGTGATGAGTTGTGAGAGGAGTGCATGACGCGGAAGCCTTTACGCATTGGCATCGGTGGACCGGTCGGGTCGGGGAAGACCGCGCTCGTCGATTCGCTCTGCAAGAGCATGCGTGAACGGTATCGGCTGGGGGTCGTCACCAACGACATCTTCACGCGCGAGGACATGGAATTCCTGGTGCGGAGCCAGGCGCTCTCCTCCGATCGCATCATTGGTGTTCAAACCGGCGGCTGCCCGCATACGGCCATTCGCGAAGACGCGTCGATGAATTTCGATGCGATCGACGAGCTCACGGGCCGCCATCCCGATCTCGATATCGTCTTTCTCGAGAGCGGGGGCGACAATCTCGCGGCCAGCTTCAGCCCCGAGCTGGTCGATGCTTCCATTTATGTCATCGATGTCTCGGGCGGCGACAAGATCCCGCGCAAGGGTGGACCAGGCGTGACGAGATCCGATTTGCTGGTCATCAACAAGATCGACCTCGCGCCGCACGTCGGCGCCGACCTCGAGGTCATGGCGCGCGATTCAAAGCTGATGCGGGGCAACCGGCCGTTCGTCTTCACGAATCTGAAGAGCCGCGCAGGGCTCGAGGACGTCGTCGCGTGGATCCGGCGAGAGCTCCTGTACGAGAATGCGTGATCGTCGCGTCGCTGCCGTCGTTGGTCGCCACGCGCGTCTCGACCTCGTCGTCGGCTGCCGAGGCGGCCGGACGGTGCTGACCCACGCCTACGCCGAACCGCCATTTCACATCGGCCGCGTGTTTGAGATCGGGGGCGCGGCGTACGTGATCGTGGTGTGCGCAGGCCCCGGCGTGTTCGCCGGCGATTGCCTGCACCAGCGCGTGACGGTCGAAGGCGGCGCCCGTGTGCTGCTCGCGTCGCAGTCCGCGCTGCAGGTCCACCGGACGGACAGTCTTGACGCGGCGCAGGTGCATCACGAGTACCACGTAGAGGAAGGCGGCGAGCTGCACTGCCACTGGGACCCGGTCATCCCGTTCGCCGGCGCGCGTCTGGTCGAGCGGTTCGACCTCCAAGTGGCGCGTGGCGGCCGGCTGTACTGGAGCGACACGCTGATGTCAGGGCGCGCGAGCCGCGGAGAAGCGTGGCAGTGTGCGGCGATCGATCACGAGCTGCGACTGACCATCGACGGTGCCCTGAAATATCTTGAACGGTACCGACTCGCACCCACAGAACGGAAGCTGCGGGAGCCGTGGATGGCAGGCGAGGCTCACTACGTGGGTACGACGCTCGTGCATCACCCGAGGGCGACCTCGGAGACCGCGGCCGAGCTTCAGGGGCGGCTCGAGGAGATCGAGGGTGTCAGGGTGGGGATCGATCTTGTCGATCGGGCCCTGCTCGTGGGGCGCCTGCTGGCCACGACCGGCGTCAGCTGCGCGCGCGCCAGAACCGTCTGTCGCGAGGTCATCCTCGATGCCGTGTTCGGACGCCCGGAGCTTGTCGCGCGTCGATGAGGCCAGCCCCCCTTCGTTTGCACACTGACGCAACGGTTCCCTCGCTGCGTGAGACGAACATAACGGTATATAAATCTCTTCAGACCGACAAGAATGTCCATAGATCGTCGTGGGTGTCGCGCAACTCCACGCCCAGTGGCTGTCCAGCGAAACCGGATTGTGCACGACGCTTGCAGAGCGTATCGACCAGGTGCTCTACGAGTCCCGGCGAGCAGTCGGCACGACGTGGGCGTTTCCTCAGGTTTCCTGAGGCGCGGGCTGGATTTTCGGGCGCAGGGGGCCGGCACGGCGGCGTCTAGGCTCTCTCTGATGCTCGACATAAATGTCTGATATTGATTTACTGATAACATTGTTGTAGGTTGTTATGGTCACCCGATGACTAGTGCCCTTCCCAAACTCCGCCGCGTCGCCCCGGCCGACACGCAAGCCCCGGAAATCCGCCGGCTGTCGTCGCTGCTGGAGGTCAGCCAGGCCCTGTCCGGCACGCTCAATCTGAAGTCGGCGCTGCACCGCGTGCTCGAGATTCTGGCACGCCACCACGGCGCCGTCCGGGGCATCGTCACGCTGCTGCAGGAGGGCGGCGAGCTGCGGGTCGAGGCCTCTGACGGCCTCGAGAAGCCAGGCGCCCCGGTGCGGTATCGACTGGGCGAGGGTGTCACCGGCAAGGTCGTCGAGACTGGCCGTCCGGTCGTCGTGCCGCGTGTCAGCAGCGAGCCGATGCTGCTCAACCGCGCGTCGAAGCGGCCCGAGCTGCCCGAACAGGAGCTGAGCTTCGTCTGCGTCCCGATTGTGCTCAATCGCAAGGCCATCGGCGCGCTGGCGGTCGACTACCGGTTCAAGCCCGACCGCGACTACGACCGGACGGTGAAGTTCCTCGGGGTCGTGACCTCGATGCTGGCGCAGGCCCTCAAGATTCAGCGGCTGATCGAAGAGGACCGCCGCCGGCTCGAGGACGAGAACACGCACCTGCGGCAGGAGCTCCGCGAACGGTACGACTTCTCGAACATCATCGGCACGAGCGGTCCGGTGCGGCAGATGTACGAACAGGTCGCGCAGGTCGCGGGCACCAATACGACCGTGCTAATTCGCGGGGAGTCGGGCACGGGCAAGGAGCTCATTGCGCACGCCATCCACTACAACTCGCTGCGCGCCAAGAAGCCGTTCATCAAAGTGAGCTGCGCGGCGCTCCCCGACAGCCTCATCGAATCGGAGCTGTTTGGGTACGAGAAAGGGGCCTTCACCGGCGCCGATGCCAGAAAGAAAGGACGGTTCGAGCTCGCCGAGGGAGGGACGCTGTTTCTCGACGAGATCGGCGAGGTCAACATGGGCACGCAGGTCAAGCTGCTGCGCGTGCTCCAGGAACGAGAGCTCGAACGGCTCGGAGGGACCGAGACGATCAAGGTCAACGTTCGTCTGCTCGCGGCGACCAACAAGGACCTGGAGAAGGCGCTTGCTGCCGGGACGTTTCGCGAAGACCTGTACTACCGGCTGAACGTCTTCACGATCTTCGTGCCGCCGCTTCGCGACCGCAAGTCCGACCTGTTGCTGCTGGCCGATCATTTCCTCGAGAAGCTGTCGTCGGAGCATCACAAGGTGATCAAGCGAATCTCGACGCCCGCCATCGACATGCTGATGAGCTACCACTGGCCGGGCAACGTTCGCGAACTGGAGAACGTGCTCGAGCGTGCGGTCCTCGTATGCGACGGCCAGGTCATCCACGCACACCATCTGCCGCCGTCGCTCCAGACGGCCGAATCGTCAGGTACGGTGTCGCGCGTGGCACTTGCCGATGCCGTGGCGGCGTACGAGAAGGATCTGATTCAGGACGCGCTCAAGACGACGCGGGGGAACCGCGCGAAGGCGTCGCGGCTGCTCGATACCACCGAGCGCGTGCTCAACTACAAAGTGCGGAAGCTCGGCGTCGACTATCAACGCTTCAGAGTCTAGCCGGCCTCGACTTCGCCCGTGCGGATCTTATAGCTCTGGGTGACGGGGAAGACGAACACGCGGCCGTCGCCGATCTCGCCCGTTCGGGCCGCCTGCATGATCGCCTTCACGACCTCATCGACGACCGCGTCAGCCACGACGATCTCGATTTCCATTTTCGGCAGCAGGCTCACGTTGTACTCCTTGCCGCGGTAGATGGCCGTGTGCCCCTTCTGTTTGCCGTGGCCTCGCACTTCGGTGACCGTCATGCCCGACACGTCGAGCTTGGCGAGCGCCTCCTTCACGTCGTCCACCTTGTTGGGTCGGACGATGGACTTAACGAGCTTCATCGGTGCCCTCCAGCATGCGTTGCAGGTCGGCCGCCAGCGCCTGCTGTGCCGCGTCCGACAGCTTGGCGCCCGCCTGGGTGATGTGGAACACGTCGATCGCTTTTTCGCCCTCGGTCGAGATCAGCACGAGATCGACGTCGCAGCCGTGCCGCGAGATCACCCGGCTGATGCGGTGGAGCAGCCCGATGGCGTTGTCGGCAATGATATCCAGGATGGTGAACCGGCGCGACGACTGATTGTCGCAGTGAATGACCGGCGCGAACCGCGAGACGCGGCGACCGAGGATGCCGCGCTCGAGCGCACGGAGGCGGGTGGCGACGTCTGACCGCCCGGAGACGACGTCGGCGAGGGTCTCGAGCACACGATCCCGACCGTCTGGATTGAGCGCCAGGAACCGCTCCTGGTCGGTGAACTGGAAGATGTCGAGCACGAGCCCGTTGGGATTGGTGAGCGCGTGACCCCGCAGGATGTCCATGCCGAACGACGAGAGCACGCCGCAGATATTGGAGAACAGGAACGGCTTGTCGAGCGTCACCACGGTCAGCTCCCACGCGTCCCCTTTCGGCTCGAGCGTGGCGTGCACCTGGGCGGGCTGGATGGCGCGCGCGAGCTTCACATGGCGATAGATCGCGTCGTGTGAAAACAACTGCAAGTACCGGCGCGGCAGTCCCTCGAGAAACCGGGTAATGTCAGCCGCCGACAGGTCGCGGGGGCGTCCGGCCAGCAGTTCCGAGAGGCCGGACTGGTTGCCTTCGATGAGCTCGTCTCCGTACTGCAGGGTGAGATGGTTGTACGTGTCGACGTACAAGCGCCACAGCAGTTCCTCGCGCCAGGGCGTGAGTGTCTCGGGACTGACGGCCCCGACATCGACGAGCGTCATCAGGCAGAGCATCTTGAGCCGCTCTTCGACGCCCACCAGATCCGCGAACTGCTTGACGACTTCCGGGTCCTCGGTATCCCGCCGAAACGCCACCAGTGACATCTGCAGATGGTGCTGGATGAGAAACTGCACGGTGTCGCGGGCCTCGGCCGGCAGGTGAAGGCGCGCGAACATCTGCTGCGCCATCCGCACGCTTTCGACGCGGTGATCCTCGTCTCTCCACTTGCCGACGTCGTGAAACAACAGCGACAGCACGAGCAGTTCCGGCGCGGCCAGGTCCGCGAGCAGCGAACCGAACCGTTCGCGGTCCGACGTCGAGGGTCCGGTGAGCCGCTCCAGGTTCCGGATCGTCAACAGCGTGTGCTCGTCGACGGTGTACTTGTGGTAGAAGTCGCGGACGACGCGGCACGAGATGGCCTGGAATTCTGGAAACATGCGGCCGAGCAGCCCGCAGTCGTGCATCTCGGTCAGACGCGCGTAGAGACCGGGCCGTGGTTTGAGGAAGTTCAGCACGGCGGCTCGGCTTGCCGGAGAGGGGCAGAACTCCTCAGGCTGGTAGAGGTGCGCGTGCTGCTGGATGAGCGCCGCCGCTTCATCGGCGACCGATGCGCCGGTCTCGATCGCCGCCTGGAACAGGTCGATCCAGGCGTGCGGCTCGTTGGCCGCGCGCCGGATGTCGACGAAACGGACGCCGTCGCGGGACCGCACGAGGTTGACGCCGACGGGCACCGGCGCGGTGCGGCGCATCCATTCGAGCGATCGGCTCACGGCGCGTGCGTGCCGGAAATAGTCGCTCATCAGCCGCTCGACGCGCTGCTGGGGCTGCGCGCCGCCGTACCCCAGCATCTGGGCTGCCTTTTCCTGCAGCTCGTGGCTCAACACGTTCTGATTGCGCTTCGATTCCAGGTGGATGATCGATCGAATCCGAAAGAGAAAGTCCTCGGCTTCGTTGAGCCGCGCAGGCTCGGCGGGACCGATATCGAGCAGGGCCGGATCGGTCAGCCGCGCGATCACCCGAAGGGCCATCAAATCGCGCAGGGCGCCCGGCGCGTCCTTGATGTCGGGCTCGAGTTGGTAGAGCGTGTCGTTGAACTGCGCATGACGCTGGGTGATGAGTTGTTGGAGCGCCCCCAGGGTAAACGCGTGCGTCTCTGGCCGATGGAACAGGGCCGTGAAGCGATCGAAAACCGACGCGTCTCCGACGACGAGCCTGGCGTCGACGAGCGCCAGGAGAAACTCCGGATTGTCGGTCTCGAGGTGCGCGAAGTCGTTCAGTTCGCGGATCTGCTGCCCCAGGACCAACCCAAGATCCCATAGTGGCGTGAGCAACCCGCGGACGAGTCGCTCTTCATCGGCACCGATCGGCCCGTCAAACAGCACCAGCAGGTCGACGTCGGAGTGCAAACACAGGTGGCGTCGTCCGTAGCCTCCCAGGGCGACGATCGCCACGGGGATCGAGCTTGGCGGCGCGGCCGCGAACACCTGCAACAGCAGCGCGTCCAGCCGATCGGAAAAGCGCTCGGCCGCGGCCCTGCCCGCACGGCCGGCCCGCGTCTGGTCGACGAGCTCGCGGCGGGCCGCTTGGAGCAGCGCCAGTGGAGGAGCGGCCGGTCGGCTCTCGGTCGTCTTCATCGGACCGCACCATGATAATCGTTCGAGAATCTCGCAAAGCTCCACTTGAGGGCCGGTGGCGTAATCACGGTCGTGACGATGACCATCACGACAATGGCGGAGAAGACGCTTTGGCTGACGACTCTCTCGCCGGCGACCACGAGGGTCAAGCCGATGTTGGCAAAAATCAACCCCACTTCGCCGCGAGGAATCATCCCGATCCCGACCGACAGCCGATCGAATCCCCCGCCCACCACGCCCAGCGAGCACAGCTGCTTGCCGGCGATCGCCGCAAGCGTCAAAGCCGCTGCCAAGCCCAGCACGCCTGGTTCGGCAAAGACGCGCAGGTCGGTTCGAATGCCCATCAGGACAAAGAAGACCGGCGCCAGGAACGAGACGATGGGTTCCATCAGATGGTCGAGCGTGTGCTCGCCGCGGCCTACGAAATCCCGGTAGTGCAGATCTTCGAGCACCAGGCCGGCCGCAAACGCCCCGACGATGGGCGCCAATCCGACCGCATCCGAAGCCCAAGCCATCGTGAAGCAGAGTGCCAGCCCCAACGCCAGCAGCACGCCGCCGGCCCGGAGCCTCGATGCCAGCGAGAACAGGCGGGGCGAGAGATAGACGCCCAAGACGAGCGAGCCGACAAGAAACAGACTCGCTTTGAGGACGACCCCACCAATTGCAGCAAAGGACAACGCGGCTCCCTGATCGGCTGCCGCGATGACGCCCGTGACCACGGCCAGGATGAGGAGGCCCAGGACATCGTCGATGACGGCGGCGCCCAGGATCACGTGCGCTTCGCCGCTGTGCGACTGCCCGAGGTCTTTGAGGACGCGCGCCGTGATGCCGACGCTTGTCGCCGTCAGCGTGGCGCCGAGAAAGATGTGAGCGTACACGCTCTCGCCGGGCAGAAGCCACGCCCCAACGCCCCAACCAAGCACGAAGGGACCCGCTACGCCGAGCGTCCCGACGAGGAACGATGAGAGGCCCACCTTGAGCATCTGACCGACTGTGGATTCCACGCCGACCTGGAAGAGCAGGAGAATGACGCCCAACTCCGCGAGGAGTTCGATGCCCTCGTCACTCCTAAGGTGTTCCAGGCCGGTGAATCCGACGAGGGTGAGGTTTCCGATGATGACGCCGGCGAGGAGTTCGCCGAGCACCGACGGTTGTCCGAATCGAACGGCGACATGTCCGGCGAGCTTGGCCACGATCAGGATGATCGCGAGCGAGAGGACGAGGGGCGCAATCGGATGCATCCGGTGGCCCGATCATACTCAAAACCACTCGAGCAGGGCGCCTTCAGCGTAGATTAGAACCGCCATCAACACCAGAATCTGAATGATGACGGGGGTCATCTCTTTGATCCACTGCATCGGGGTGTAGCCGGCGTCGAGGTCGCGTTGGATGAAGGCGTACGCGACGACCGACTGGGCGCACCCGATGTGCGTCCAGCAGCCGCCAAGCGCATAGCCCGCGATCTGCGCCATGGCGAAAAACTGCAGGATCTTGATGTCGAGACCCTCCAGTCCGCGCGATGCGAAATCGGCCACGACATTATTGTCGAGAATCGCCGACAGAAACGTGGAGCCGAGGAACTGGATGAAGCCGACGTGGGCGTGGCCCATCGTCTCGATCCCATGGCGGATGAGGCCCTGCATGGCGTCGAAGAAGCCGGCGTTGGTCAGGAGCGTAATCGACAGGAAGAGAGGAAACAGAAAGTAGTACTCGGCGTACTCGATCGCCGCCTCACGCAACGCGAGGCGGCGCATCCTCGGGATACGCCCGATGGCGGGTAGGGCCGCGAAAAAGCCGGCAAACGAGGCCAGAAACAACGGCACGTTGTGGTCGATCCCGTGAACGATGAGCATCGTGATGAACGGCACGAGTGCAAAGGCGCCAACCTTTTGGGCCCGCCGACGCGTACGTGCCATCGAGGCCAGCACGTCGTCGACAGCCAGTTCGGCCTGCAAGGCCGCCTCGTACTGCCCGGCCACGTCGAGCACGTAGTGCCGATCGAGGCCGTCTGCCAGATCCTCGCTGACGAAGTGTCCGAGGAGCTGCCGGCGCGTGGACTCCGGCACGTCTTCCAGGATGAGCGCACTGCCAAGGGCCCCGCCGTTGCGCAGCCGCCCGATCACCCCTTCAGCCCGGCCCATGAGCACAGGCGCGTGGTCCTCGACCAGCTCGACCGCGGTGACCACGTCGCCGTGCCGCGCCGCCTGAAGAAACCTCACGTCGGCCACGTTGGCGTCGAGCACGTCCATGGTGTCGAGATTGACGCGCTGGCCGCCCAGCTTCCCGCGAAGCTGCCAGGCGATGACGAGATAACTGGCGATGGCGGCGGGCGCGCAATACCGGAGAAAGAAGGCGTTGCCGAGGTGCGGGTAGAGGTTGGCCTTCATGATCAGGTTCGGCGGCTCGCCGTACGCCAGCCAGATGCCGCAGATGGTCGTCACCGCCGTGCAGACCATGACCGCGTAACGGACGGCGGCCGGCGGCGCGGCGGCCAGCATCAGGATGATGACGAGCGTGCGGATGGTCAGGCCGATCATCGACACGCCGTCGAGGATGCCGGAGGCGAACGCCACGACCGCCGTCACCGCAATCACGGTCGGAAGGATCGAGCCCTGATTACGCCGCAGCAGGAAGAACGTGATGCCCTCGAGCAGCCGAGTCTGCGCAATGACCGAGACGAAGAAGGTCAGGCCGAGGATGAACAGCATCGTGTCGGCATGAATCAAATCGTCGAGTCCGCGAAACGACAGCAGGTGCTGTCCGATCCAGAACGACCAGCCTCGATCGGCAATCTCGGTGTGCCACTGCGATCCGGGCAACCCGCAGAACGTGGCGACGATGACGAGGAGCATCCCGTAGGTCAGCGCGTTCTTGTGGATTTGGTACCGGAACGACCCGAATGCGAAGAGTCCGAGGATGGTCGCCAAAACCTCCACGGCGAGCAGCCAGACGGAGGTCGGTGCAAAGCGGCCCCACAAGAGGATTGCGCCGGCAACCACGGCGCACGCGGTCAGGAACCGGCCGCCAGGCAACATCACGACTGCCGTGTGAGTGGGGGGTGAGGTGCTGGCGGTGAGGCCGTCCGAATGGTCTTTCACGCTGGAACCGATGTCATAACCCGTGCGTGGGGTCCGCCTTCAGGAGGACCAAATCCCGCAAAGCCGGATCCCGCAGCTCACGACCGGGCCCGACGTCAGGCACTCGATGCGCCTGCGTCGGGCTCGTGAAGTCTCGTTCGCTTGAGTTAGACGACTTTCGCCGCCATGGCGGCGTGGAAGTCCGGATAGGCGACGTTGCCGTGTTCGCCCATGTCGAGCCCCTCGATTTCCTCCTGGGCCGACACTCGCAGGCCCGCGACCGCCTTGATGATCAGCCAGACGACCGCCGTAAGCGCGAGGACGAACGCGCCAACGGCCACGACTCCGATGACCTGCGGCATGAGCTGCGCAGTGCCCCCACCCATGAACAGGCCCGGTTTGACGACGGCGGCAGCCGGACTCACGGTCGGGTCCGCGAAGAGCCCGACCGCCAGCGTTCCAAACACTCCGTTCACTAAATGCACCGACGTGGCGCCCACCGGATCGTCAAGGCGAATCTTGTCAAAGAACATCACCGCGGCGACGACCAGGACGCCCGCGATGAGGCCGATGAGGAACGCGCTCTCAATGCTGACGAAGGCGCACGGTGCGGTAATGGCCACCAGGCCAGCCAACCCGCCGTTGAGAGTCATGCCCAGGTCGGGCTTCCCGGCGATCGCCCACATCGCCAGCAGGGCGCTAATCGAGGCCGTCGCTGCCGCGATATTCGTCGTCACGGCAATGTGGCCGATCGACGCCCAGTCGGCGGCCATCGTGGATCCCGGATTGAACCCGAACCAGCCGAACCACAACACAAAGACGCCCAGCGTCGCGGACGTCATACTGTGACCCGGAATGGCGTTGACTCTGCCGCCCTCATACCGGCCAAGTCGGGGTCCGAGCAGCCACGCACCTGTCAGGGCGGCCCAGCCCCCGACGGAGTGGACGACCGTGGAGCCGGCAAAGTCGAGCATGCCCATCTTGGCCAGCCAGCCACCGCCCCAGATCCAGTGGCCGACGATGGGATAGACCAGACCGACCATCACGAACGAGAACAGAAAGAAGGCGCTGAACTTGATCCGTTCCGCCACGGCGCCCGACACAATGGTGGCCGCCGTGCCGGCGAACACGAGCTGGAAGAAGAACTTCGTCCACAGTGGCGTGCCCGTCCAGTTGAGGGCGCTGTACACGCCGGTGTAGTCGGCTCCAGTCAGCGGACTGCTATCGGCGCCGCCCACGAACCAGATGCCCGAGGTCCCGATGAACCCGTTACCGTCCCCGAACATCAGCCCGAAGCCAGTGAGCAGGAAGGCGACCGACGAGACGGCAAAGACGATGTAGTTCTTTGCCAAGATGTTGACGACATTCTTGGCCCGGCACATTCCCGACTCCACCATGGCGAAGCCCAGGTTCATGAAAAAGACCAGGAACGCCGTGAGCAGCGTCCACATGGTGTCCATGGCCACCTTGGTGCCGTCGATCGCGGGAGCCGCGGCCGCCGGCGTCTGAGCCGAGAGCGGAGCCGCAAGGCTCGGCACGAACAGCAGCCCGACGAGCAGTAAGCTTGCGTTGACGAGATTCCTTTGCCGACTCATGTCGTCCTCTCTTCAAGATCAGAAGTGGTTGAGCGTCGTGAAGCCGGCGTTCGCGCCAGCGGACGGCTCACACGAGTGCAAGGCGAGCGCCAACGGCCTCTGGCGCAACAGGGTCGTGAAAACGGCCGGTTTGTTGGGAATCACACCGTGGAGCGATGAGAGCGCCGAGCATATGAGGATTCACAAATGTCTATGAATGACGACATATATACATTTATGTCTTAATCATCCTGCGCGGGGGTTAAGAGCGTGGCCGCGGAAGTCGGGGAGTGACGCTTCATTATGGACAGTATTGTCAGACTGGTATTTCTAGCAGACAAATATGTGCGAGACATCGTCTTGGTCAGGCGCACGCGCGCCTCGTGTGGTACAAGACCAAGCATCTGAGCAACTTATGCGGGATCGCACGACTGGAGGATGCGATGCAGTTGATTAAGGCCATCGTCCGCCCTGACAAGGTGGACGTCGTGAAGGACGCGCTCGTCAAGTTGAGTGTGTCGGGGATGACCGTGACCGAGGTCCGCGGACACGGGAAACAGAAAGGCCACACAGCCGTCTACCGCGGCCAGGAGTACAACGTGAGCCTGCTGCCGAAGATGGAGATCGAAATGGTCGTCTCCGACGAGATCGTCGACGAAGCAGTCAGGGCAATCATTCAGGCCGCGCGCACGGGCGAAATTGGCGACGGTCGCGTGTTCGTGCTCCCTGTGGGCCAGAGCTACCGGATCCGCACTGGCGAGTACGAGCAATAGCCCCAGTTCGGCACGCCAGGTAGGAACGGCATGGACAAATCTGTCTGACATTTCATATAAGTCGACATTATCGTAATATCTAGCGACCTTGACTAGCAGCCGGCCGCGTGATTTCAGCCAGTAAAGCGGCCTGGTCACGCGGCGACGCATGGGTCGGGCCTGGAGCCGGTCTTGCAAGGCCGCGGGCCGAGCGCGTGTCCCATTCATCATCAACGGAGGTTCGTGTGATTAAGATCGGCTTCAATCGACGTGGTGACCGAGTCAGTCTGGTCGTTGCAGGCGTTCTGCTCGCCGTGTTCTTTGCGGCACCGGCGGTCGCTCAGGAGAGCCGGCCGCTCAACAACATTGGAGCGCTCAAGCTGACCGCGCCGGTTCTTTGGGCGGCAGCGGGCACGCCGGCACCTGCGCCGGGTGGCGCGGCGCAGGCGCCGGTCGCCGAAGTCGCGTCGTTCTTCAGAGGCGTCGAGTTCACCGGCTTCGTGGACTTCTACTATCTCTACAACTTCAACACGCCGACCGCGAACAACACGCTGTTCCGCGCGTTCGACACGGCACACAACGCGTTTACGTTGCAGTTGGCAGAGTTGGCGCTCGAGAAGAAGCCGGTGTCGGACAGTCGCGCGGGGTATCGCCTCGACTTCCAGTACGGCCCGACGGCGACAGCCGTCAATCAGACGGCCGATCCGCTCAGTGGGGGCAATTTCCGCAATATTGAACAGGCGTACCTGAGCTATCTCGCGCCGATTGGCTCTGGCCTGCAGTTAGACTTCGGCAAGTGGGTGACACAGCACGGTGCTGAAGTGATTGAAACGAGAGACAACTGGAACTACTCGCGGTCGTTGCTCTTCACGTGGCCCATCCCATTCCACCACACGGGCGTGCGCGCTCTGTACACCATCAACGATAAGGTCTCGGTGGCAGGGTCGCTCAGTAACGGGTGGAATAACACGACCGACAACAACACGGGAAAGACGGTTGGCGCCGGCATCACGATCAAGCCGGTCTCGGACGTCACCGTGGTCGGGAATTACATGGGCGGCCCGGAGCAGGCGGGTAACAACAGCAACTGGCGGAACCTGATCGATGCAACGCTCACCTTCCCCCTGACGTCGCAGGTCACGATCATGGGTAATTACGATTACGCCCGTGAATCGTGTGCCACGGCGGGCTCGGCTCCTTGCACCGGCACAGCAACCAGGGTGACGGCACAGGGCGTGGCGGCATATCTCAAGTATCAAGCGAACGATATGTTCGCGCTGGTGCCACGGTTTGAGTACTTCAGTGACAGCGACGGGGCCACGACAGGAACGGCGCAGAAACTGAAGGAAGGGACTCTTACGATTGAGATGAAGCACATGAGCGGCGTGAGGTTCCTGATCGAGTATCGCCGCGACTGGTCCAACATCAACACCTGGGTTCAGGATGCGACCAATACCCCAGTCGACCACCAGGACACACTAACCTTCGGTCTGGTCTATGCGTTCGGGATGAACTAAGGGGGGAATAACGATTAAACGTAGGGCGCGCGGACCGCAGAGAGTGCTGCACTCTCTGCGGTCTCAGCGTGTTTTGCGTAAGCCGAAAACAGAACTTAGAAATAGACAGCCATCGTGAAGACGCCCGACGAGGCGATGCCGAGCAACTGTATGCTTCCGGTTTTTGTCGTCGTCGTCGTCGTACCGATCGTCACTTCCTGATCTTTCTGCGAAGTATTGGTGAATCCGAGCCTGTACTCAGCCGAGAAGCTCACATCCTTGGTCACGAAGAACTCGAACCCCATCAGGCCGAAGACTCCTATATTGCTGCCACCCTGATAGCCCACGCCGCCGATGTTCTCGCCAGCGCCATTGTTCTTGATGGTGGTCTGAGCGCCAGGAGGGTTGCCAACGAGCGCGTTCTTGGATTCCGTGCTGGTCGTCGAGAACGCGACGCCCCCTCCGTAGTAGGGGCTCAACCTGGCAGTGCGCAGGTGACGCTCCAAGGCGACCGAGGCTCCAATCGTTGTGGCGTCCTGGCTGCCGTTCACGCCGGTGTTCGGAGCCACCGGATTGGTCAGAATATCCCTGTTCGCCTTTGCAAGCTGTAAGGAACCGCGAATCGCCGTCATTTCCGACAGGAAGTACTTGAGCCCCGCGCCTCCCTGAAAGTTGTTTGCGCGAATAAAGTTCAACCCGTCGAATTCGAACAACAGGGCCTTCGTTCCAGCAGCCACGGTCGGCGTGACTTCCTGTCCATAGCAGACGGAGCTCGTCAGAACAAATACTGCTGCAGCGGCCACGATCTTACGCATCGTTGATCTCCATGTTGTAGGGGGGGAAGGTTTTCCATCGCTTGCCTGCTGGCGACGATGGTTACTTTGACGTCGTCCAACACGTATCGTCCAACAAATTTGTATCGACAAGGGCAGCATTGTCAAGTATCCGGCAACTTGTCAGCACGCGAGCATCGACGTGAGGCCTCGGGGCCGGTCTCGCTCAGTGCGTCAGCGCGTACAGCACGACGTTGACGCCGACAGCGTAGCCGTCAGGCGAGAAGCGCTCGAAGTACTCCCGGTTCTCCCCTTCACGCTCCCACGTGTCGGAGATGTCCGTGTTGTGCGTCATCACGACCATCAGGCGTCCCTTGTGGTCCTGGATGCCGCGGAAGTCCACGCGCTGGCTGTCGTAGCCGCGCTCGGACACGTCGCCGCTGCTGCGGTACCAGAATTGGATTGAGGACACTTGTGGGACCGACTTCACGTTGTACAACGTGTGCAGGATTGGATGGTCCGGCGGAATGTCGAAGACAGGGTATTCACCCGGAGGCAGCACGCGGGCGATGGTGTCCTGCCAGCGCTCCCACGCGAGCGAGCCCCAGAAATCGTCGACCCACAGCAATCCGCCTTTGAGGAGATAGGTTCGCAGGCTCTCGATCTCGTCCTGGTCGAGCGCTGCCGTGCCGACGTCCTCCATGAAGAGCATCGGGCAATGGAAGAGCAGCGGATCGGTGAGGCGCACGACGACGTTGTCCGGTTGCCGGTTTGAGGCCAGCTTGACGCTCACGAATGTCAGTTCGGCGAGGCGCACCGAGAAATTATTGTCGGCGGCTGGGAAGTCGGTGTTCCAGCCAGACCCGCCGGGCTCGCGATAATCGCTCGTGAAAAACCCCCGGCAGTAATTCCAGGAGCCATCGAAGCTTTGCGGCGTCGCCCACTTGGGAGCCCCGCGGAAGCCGCCGCCTCCACCCAGAATGATCTGCTGAGCGTACGCAGCGGTGGCCGTCACGGTCAGCGCGACGATGCAGGCAGTCGCCAGTCGGCGAGAGGTTCCGGTGGCACGTGGCACTGGAGCGGCGATCATACCACTTGATTCCCGCATCAATAAACGCCAGGAAATATCCGCCGCACGCCTCGCATGTAATCGCGGTAGCGATTCCCATATGCCTGAAGAAACACTTCTTCCTCCGCCCGCGCGCGGAGATCACCACCAAGCGCCAATAGTACTGCCGCCGCGGCGGAGCCACACCACAGGACTTGCGAACTGCTGCGCAAATAGGGTCAGGGGGGAGCGTGGGCGCTCGCGGCGAATCTCGTTGGGTCCAGACGTGCCGAGGCGTCGCGCCGCCTCTGGACTCGACAATCCCAATAGAGGCACACAAGATGCGGCGGCGCTTTCCTGGCTCGCGGGCGCAACCGATGGTGGCGCGCTCACCGCCAGCAGGATCATGCGAGACCTCGTGATGACGCGGTGGTGTCCAACGAACTTGGAACGGCGACGAGTGCGGCCCGGACCTGGTGCCTTCGCCACATGGCATAGGCCGCCGGGAGCACGAGCAGTGTCAGGATCAGGCAGGACCAGAGCCCGCCCACGACGGGAGCGGCCGTTCGGGCCGACACATCCGCGCCGACGCCGGATTCCCACAAGAGCGGCATCAGCCCGAGCACCGTGGTGGCGACGGTCATCACGAGGGGGCGCACGCGCGCGGCGGCCCCTTCGACGACCGCCGCGTCCACATCGTCCGGCGTCCGGATCCGACCTTCACTCATGTAGCGCGCAAACGCCTCGTCCAGGTACACGACCATGACGATTCCTGTTTCGGCCGCGACGCCAGCCACGGCGATAATGCCGACCCATACCGCGGTCGACAGGTTGTAGTCCATGAAGGCGAGGAGCCAGACGCTGCCGGCAACAGCGAATGGGAGGCTGCACAGCACGAGGAACGTTTGAGACCAACCGCGCATGGACAGGTACAAGAGCCCGATGACCAAGAGCAGTGTGAGAGGCAGCACGTACCGCAGCCGCTCCTCCATTTCAGCCAGAAACTCGTACTGGCCGGTCCACTGCAGGCGATAGCCGGGGGGAAGCGTCAACTGGGAGCCCACCAGCGCCTTTGCGTCGTTGACCCATCCGCCGAGGTCACGCACCGAGGTATCGATGTCGACGAACACGTAGCCGACGAGGACGCCGTTCTCGTCCTTGATCATGGGCGGCCCCGTGGTCACGCGAACGTCCGCCAGCTCGCCGAGCGGCACCGCCGCAGCCGGCTGGCGCCACCGCTCGAGAAAATCGGGCGCGATCGGGCCACCGTCCATCGGCACACTCGCAGCCCCGGCGGCCACGGGGGCCGCGCCACTCATGCCCTGACGCGCGGCCCCGCCACCGGACATGCCGCCCATGCCAGGCGAAGCGCCCGCACTGGCGCCCGCACTGGCTGAGCTCATGGCCGCCGTCGTGGGACTCGCACCCGCACCGGTGTTGCCGCCGCCAAATTCGGCCACCGATGTGGCGGATTGCACGGGGACGAGAATCGAGCGAATCGCCTCTGGATCGGACCGTAGATCGGACGCAAATCTGACGTTGATCGTGAACCGCGCACGGCCAGCCACGGTCGTCGATACCGTCATGCCGCCGATGGCTGCTTCGACGACGTTCTGCACGTCTCGTACGGTGA
This sequence comes from Acidobacteria bacterium RIFCSPLOWO2_12_FULL_65_11, assembly GCA_001767495.1. Lineage (GTDB taxonomy): Bacteria > Acidobacteriota > Vicinamibacteria > Vicinamibacterales > CAVVIG01 > 2-12-FULL-65-11. The sequence goes on from MELA01000032.1 coordinate 57,202, forward strand.
GGCCGTAGCGTGCGATTGCCTCGCGGTTTGGCACGATGTCGACGTATTCGCGTCCGGTTTGTCGCTCGGCAAAGGTGCTCCGTGTGCCGGCGACCTGCCGGAGCAATCCCTCGAGCGCCACGCTCACGCGCTCGATTTCGTTCAGATCGTCCCCGAACACCTTCACGCCGACCGGCGTGCGCACCCCGGTCGTGAGCATGTCAATGCGGGTCCGAATCGGTGGCGCGACGGCCATCTGGTATCCCGGCATGCGCAGCGCCTGCGCCAGGTCACCTGAGAGCTCGCTGAGCGTCCGGGCTCGCTCCTCCGGCCAGACCCGCCGCAAGCCCGCCTTCGTCCACTCAGGCGCCCACGCGCTGTACCACCGGTCGGTCGGTCGCGTCGGCCACTCGTCGTTCGGCTTCAGCGTCACGACCGACTCGATCATGTCGAGCTGCGCCGGGTCGGTGGCCGTTTCGGCGCGTCCTGCCTTGCCGTGCACCGAGACGACTTCGGGGAAGCTCATGATGATGCGGTCCTGCGCACCGAGCGCCCGGCGCGCCTCTTCGATCGAGATCCCGGGTAAGGTCGTCGGCATCACCAGCAGGGAGCCTTCGTCGAGCGGTGGCATGAACTCGGAGCCGAGGCGCTCGAAGACGGGGATCGTGGCCAACATGAGCACAGTCGCCGCCACGACCACGGGCGCGCGGAATCGGACCACCACCCGGGCAATCGGCCGGTACGCGGAGGTGAGCGCGCGACTCACGGGGTTGGTGAGCTCTGTGCGGAAGCGGCCCCTCAAGAGCAGCACCATCAGGGGCGGCGCGAGGGTGATTGACAGGATCGACGCCGCGAACATCGCGAACGTTTTTGTGTAGGCCAGGGGTTTGAACAGGCGACCGGCCTGACCCGTCAGCGTGAAGATCGGCAGGAAGCTGATGGTAATCAGCAACAGCGAGAAGAAAATAGGCCGTCCGACTTCTTTGCACGCGTCGACGACGATCCGTTTTCGGTCGGATCCCGGAGGCGCAGCAGCGAGCCGGACGTGCGCGTTCTCGGTCAGCACGATCGCGGCGTCGGCCAGCTCGCCGATCGCGATGGCGATGCCGCCGAGCGACATGATGTTGGAGGTCAGACCGAGATACCGAATCCCGATGAACGAGAGCAGCACCGAGAGCGGCAGCACAATGATGACCACGAGTGCGGACCGCACGTGGAACAGAAAGATAATGCAGATGAGGCCAACGATGACGCCTTCCTGGATGAGCGTGTTGGTCAGCGTCGCGATCGAGCCACGGATGAGGCCGGACCGGTCGTACGTCGGTACGAGGCGTACGCCCTCCGGAAGCCGGAGCGTCGCGATTTGCGCCTCGACCGCTTCGATGACGCGGAGCGCGTTCGAGCCGATGCGCATGACCACAATCCCGCCGACGGCCTCGCCCGTGCCGTTCCAATCCGCCGCGCCCCTGCGGATTTCCGGGCCGTAGCGCACCACCGCGACGTCCCGGACGCGAACAGGAGTTCCACCCGGACCCACCGTGACGACGCTCTGTTCGAGGTCGGCGAGCCCCTTGACGTATCCACGCCCGCGCAGGATGTACTCACGGCCGGCCAGCTCGAGGACGCGCGCCCCTACTTCCGCGTTCGCGTCACTAACCGCCCGGGTCAGGTCGCCGAGCGTGAGACCGTAGGCCACCAGCCGATTCGGGTCGATGACAATCTGGTACTGCCGCTCGAACCCACCGAGTGACGCCACTTCGGCCACGCCGGCCACGGCCTGCAAGGCCGGACGGACCGTGAAGTCCTGAAGCGCACGCAGTTCCGCCAGATCCATCCGCCCGGTGCTGTCGTGCAGGACGTACTGGTAGACCCATCCGACACCGCTCGCGTCGGGGCCGAGCGTGGGCGAGACGTCCGGAGGCAGCAGCGACTGCACCCGCCCGAGCTGCTCGAGCACACGGGTCCGCGCCCAGTAGATGTCGGTGCCGTCGCTGAAGATGGCGTAGATGAAGCTCATGCCGAACATCGAGTAGCCGCGGACCGTCACCACGCCAGGCGTGCTTTGCAGAGCTCGGACGAGCGGGTAAGTGATTTGGTCTTCGACCAGATCCGGGCTGCGCCCCATCCACTCGGTGTAGAGAATGACCTGCGGGTCGGAGAGGTCGGGCACGGCGTCGAGCGGCGTCTTGCGCGCCGAATCGACAGCCCAGAGTGCCAGCACGAGCACCGCGCCAAAGACGACAACGCGATGTCGAACCGACAGCTCGATGATGCGTTCGACCATGGCTACTTCCCGTGTCCGGCGTGCGGCGTTTCGGGTGTGGCGGCGGGAGGTTGGTCGCCTTGAGCCGGCGCGCTGTGGCTGTGACTATCCGCCCCACCGGTCGCGCGCAGGCGGCTCTCCGAATCGAGGAGGAAGACGCCTGAAGCGACGACCTGCTCGCCTTCCGTCAGTCCAGAGCGAATCTCCACGCGCTCGGCCAGCCGGGCGCCGAGTGTGACCGGCCGCGGCTCGAGCCGACCGCCCGTCGCCACGAACACGTGCTGCCCAAGCCCTGTGTCCACGACGGCGTCGCGGGGGACCGTGAGCGTCCGGCTGGTGGCGATTTCGAATGCGGCCGTGCCATAGAGGCCCGGTCTGAGCGCGCCGTCCGGGTTCGCGACGGACAACCGCGCACGAAGCGTCCGCGTCCGCTCGGTGATGGTGGGGTACAGGAAGTCCACGCGTGCCCTGAACGGGGCTGCACCAGCGGCGGGGAAGTCGAGCATCGCGACGCTGCCGACACGCACGGCGGGGATATCCGCCTCGGACACCTCCGCGAATACCCACACACGCGAGAGGTCCGCTATGGTGAGGAGCTCGGTCGACGGGTCGACGGCTGTGCCGACCGACACGCCTCGGTGGACGACCACGCCGCTGCGCGACGCCACGATCGTGACCAGTCGCATCGGTTCACCCGTACGCTCGATGGTGGCAATGTCTTCTTCGGTCATCCCGAGCACGCCCAGTCTGGTGCGGCCGCCCGCAACCACCACGCTGGCGAGGCCGGACGCCGCCTGCCGCCGTGCGGCGAGATATTCCGTCTGCGACGACAGCAGCTCTTGCGAGAAGATTCGGGCGAGCGGTTGCCCGGCCTGCACGACCTCGCCGGTCGTGTTCACGTCGAGCTCGTCGACCCAGCCGGCGACGCGCGTATGCGCGTGGGAAATTGCCGACTCGTCAGGCACCACGGTGGCAACGGCCCGGATAGTACGCTTGAGCGACTCACGACGGACGGCCTCCAGTCTGACGCCAAGCTGCTCGAGTGTCTGGGCGTCCACGTCGATCGGGACGCGGTCGTACGCTCCGGTGGAAACCGGCGCCGTACTGGCTTCGAGGCCATCGGTCGTGACGACGCCCGCCTCGGTCTGGCCAGGCACCGAGAACGGCCAGCCGTTCCTCGAGTGCTGCAATAGCAGCGCGCCAGTCATGACACCCGCGGTCACCGTCGCGGCGATAAGTGGCGCGCGCAGGCGTTCAAATGTGGATGCGATGGTCATGGCGCAACTCCTTCGTACGAACCCATGGCGCGGCCCAGGCGTACCGACGCGAGGCCGACCTGGATTTCCGCGACAACGAGATCCACCTGGATGGCCCAGAGCGCTTGCAGGGCCTCAATCACGCTGACAAGCGGCAGCTGCCCCGCCGCGTAGCCCGCAACTGCGGGGTCGATGGCGGCCCGTGCGCGCGGCACAACATCGTCTCGGATGGCGAGCTGCCGGTCGCGGGCCCCCTGGAGCTCGTTGAGGGCGGATGCGGCATCGCCCTCGATCATGCGCGTCATCGCCTGGAGGTCTGCGTCGGCCATCGCGCGCATCGCCTCGGCTTCCGCGACGCCCGCGCGCAGGCGGCCGCGCCAGAGTGGGAGGCTGACACCGACCATGAACATCAGACCGCGGCCGTCCGCCATGGTGTAGGACGGCCCGGTGCGAACGGTCGCCATCGGCCGGTACATATCGCGCATCACCTGTACGTCGGCAGCGGCCCGCGCGATATCGGCACGTCCGGCGGTGAGCTCGGGTCGCGAGGTGAGCGTTGCGCTGACTGCAGGCCACGACGGGAGCGGTCGATCGAGGTTGACCGCTGCAAGAGGGGGGACGGGCGTATCGGTCTCGAGCCCCAGGCTCGCGTTGAGCATCGCCTCGGCGGCACGCCCTTGTCCGCCGAGGGCTGCCAGGGTCGCTGACAGACGCGCGACCTCCACTTCGGCGCGCAGCACATCGGACTGGGGAGCGTTCCCGCCCGCATACCGGGCGTTGGCGGCCGTCACGACATCGCGGGCGAACGTGAGCTGCTCGTTGAGGAGATCAATGGTGCGGCGGCGCTCGTGCAGCATGAGAAAGGCGCTGGCGGCTTCGAGACTGACATCAAGCGCGGTACGTGTGGTCTCGGCACGCAAGCGATCGACGTCGGCGAGTGCCGATGCGCGACGATGGCCGCGGAGTCCTGAGAGCGGAATGCGCTGTTCGATCGTGACGCTCACGTCGGCGCCGTTCAGCATGAACGGGAGATGATCAATGGCGGGCGAAATCATCGGATCCTCGAGTGCACCGACGATGGTCGGACGCGCCTCTCCGGCGCGCGTCCGCGCACGCGCCGCCTCGACCTCCGCCCGGCGCTCGCTCGCCAAGCGGATCGCGTCCGCGAGTCGAAGCGGCGACGGGAGAGCGGGCGTCGTTTGAGCCGCGGCATCGGCCGGCCGAGCCATTGCCGCAACGACCAGTAGAAGAGCCATCCGAAGACCTCTGCAACGTCTCATGGGGATCACCGCACCTGCCTCCAGTCATGTTCCGGGCCAGCGTCGTGGCCGGCTCGAGCGCACGCTTGTTTACCGCGCGCTGCCGGCCAAGTCCTTGCGCTCGGTGGCAGCCGCGGTCGCCTCCACGGACCTATCTCTTTCTGGTGACCTGAATCACAACGAACAATGCTTCTTGTGTCCCGCTACTTCGCCGCCAGGCGAAGCTCGGCAGCCAGCATCTTGCCTTCGGCGTCATGATTCACCACCACGACGATTCGCTCGCCGTTGGCAATCTTGGCATCCGTGTATGGGACGGCCTTGTCCCCGCGCTTCACCTTTGTGTCTTTGCCGACGCTGAACCATACGGGTTCTTCTTTCTTAGTCTTCTCGTCGATCGTCTTGACCTGCAGCCTGGTTGGCTGCACGGCAAGGACCGTTCCCCGATAGAGCACTTCATGTGCATGAACCACGGCCACCATCGTGGACGCGAGAATGACGGTCGCTCCCAACAAAGCATTCAACGCCTGACGTGTCACCATTGGAGTCCTCCCTTTATCTGCCGCTTTCGACCTACCGGCCGCCCTTGAGAAAGTCCTCAATCTGGCGCTCTCGCTCGACCTGGGCCGGGCTCTTCGGATTGAGTGTCTCCATCTCCGCGATCTCCTCAGACGTCAGCCGCGGCAGATGCCGAATGACGAGCACCAACTCCCACGATTCTCGTTCGCCATCAGGCGTGCCCGTGGACCACGCCGGCATGCCGGTGAACGGTACGCCCTGCTCGATGGCGTAGAACAGCGCGCCGTCGCTTTGGCGCTGTGTCGTCTCTGCGCGCATGTCCGGCGCCGGCGGAAAGAGGCTCCGTCCCTCCGCCACCAGTCCGCGGCCGTCGTTACCATGGCACGTCGCGCAATGCTCGGCCCAGTGCGCCAGGCCGGCGCGCAGCGTGTCCGGCGACGCACCGAGTGGATTGGTCAACGTTCTGTACCGGCTCGGCAGCGTCCACCACCGCATCGCGCGCGCCAGCGACGCCTCACCTGGCCACGGCGAACGCCTCGCGCTCAATCCGATGCCACGAGTCGCCACGCCAATCGCGACGACCCCCAGCACGACGAGCCCCAGCACGACGAGCCCAATGATCCAGCGAGTTCGCATCGCGATTTAATCGGCCGGCTTCTCAGCGCGCCCTTATTCCTCCATATTTCCGGCATCGTCATCGATGGCATAGCGGGCATGTGCCACTGCAAGAACTCCGACGCGGTCGGCTTGCCCGCACGGTCCTTCACCGTGACCTCAGACTGGTTCTTGGCGGCGCCCCCGCGGATGCGGAAGCGACACCACACGCGTCGGGTCAATCAAACGGAATCGTGGTTCAGATTCGCAGCGGGACGAGCAGGGCGGAGTGAAGAGGTGGAGGCGCCGGAGGCGGGATCAGTACTTCAAGCGCGATCGCGTGAACATCGACGCGGCCGGCGCTCACGGCATCGGCAGCGGCCAGAACCAAAGATGAAGAGCTACGGTCGCGCAGAATGGACGGCAGCACTCCCTCCGAGTGCGAGCACGCGGAGTCACCAACGACAGTCAGACGATCGGCCGGTACTGCCGACGCATGCTGATGGCTCGTCGAGATGCCGGTGGTGTGCTGGAGCGCCGCTGAAGACCGGTGAGCCGCGTGCTGTGCCCCTGCGGACGCGCCAGCCATATCGTGGAGCAACGCCCTTGCGTCCACGCAGCTGAGCTCGCACAGCGTTGACCCTACCGGGCCAAGGGCGAGAACGAGCGCGAGAGCCACTAATCGCATCGCGAACCAGCATACACCCTGGCTGTTGCCCATGTCACGAGGGCGTGGATCAGGGCCATCTCAGGGCCTCGTGGATTCTTGCCGTCAGCGCGTCGATCGAAAACGGCTTCTGGATGAAATCCGCGCTGGCGGTCTGAACACCGCGCCGGAGGATCGCATCGTCGGAGTATCCCGACATGAAAATGACTCGGGTGTCGCGGTGGACGGCCCGCAACTGGTCGGCCAGTTCGCGTCCATTCATGCCTGGCATGACAACGTCGGTGAGCAGCAGATGGATGGGTGAGGTGCGCGCTCGCGCGATCTCCATGGCGCGCGCGCTGTCGGCGGCCTCGAGCACCTCGTAGCCGGCCTTCCGCAATCCATTGGCGACGAGCGTGCGCACCACGTGGTCGTCCTCGACGAGGAGCACCGTCTCCGACCCGCGCGCGGCGGGCGTTGGCGCCGGCTTGGGCCCGGCCTCGGTCACGCCCTCACCCGTGGTCTGAGGGAAGTAGACATGGAAGGTCGTGCCGCGACCGACCTCAGTGTCGATGTCGATCGCGCCACCGGCCTGCTCGACGATGCCGTAGACCATCGCGAGGCCGAGGCCGGTTCCCTGACCCTCCTTCTTGGTGGTGAAGAACGGCTCGAAGATGTGGGCGACGGTCTCCGGACTCATGCCGCACCCGGTGTCGACGACTGACAAGCGCACGTAAGCGCCTGACCGGAGCGGCAGGTGCTGGCCCTCGGCGGGGTCATCGAGGCTGACGTTACTGATCTCGATGCGGATCGTGCCGCCTTGTGGCATCGCGTCGCGCGCGTTGACGGCGAGGTTGAGCAGCACCTGTTCGATCTGACCCGCGTCGGCGCGAACCGGTCCGATGTCCCCGGCGATCGTGGTCGTGAGCTCGATGTCCTCGCCGATGAGGCGCCGGAGCATCTGCTCGGTGTCCCTGACGATTCGGTCGAGGGCCAGGACGCGCGGCGTCACAATCTGGCGGCGGCTGAAGGCGAGCAGCTGTCGCGTCAGATTGGCGGCTCGGTCGGCCGCCTTGAGGATCTCCTCGGCATCGGCTCGGCGCCGGTCGTTCGGCTCGATCTCCTCGAGGAGCAGTTCGCCATAGCCCCGAATGACCGTCAGGATGTTGTTGAAGTCGTGCGCGACGCCACCGGCAAGGCGGCCGATCGCCTCCATCTTCTGCGCCTGGCGCAACGCCTCGTCTCGCTGCTCGACCTGCTCGCGCGAGTGGCGCAAGCTCACGATCATGTCGTTGAAGGCCTGCGCCATCGTCGCCGCTTCGACGCCGCCGCGCACGGGCACCTGCCGCGCGAGGTTTCCACCGGCGATGTCTCCCGCGGCGTCGGCGAGGTCCTGGAGAGGCCGGCTCATGCGCCTGCTGAAGATCAGCCCGGCGCCGATCGACAGCATGAAGACGATCGCTCCAGCGGCAACGATCCGGCGCTGGATCTGATCCAGGAACTGCTCGGTCGGCTGCCAGTCCTGCAGGAGGATGAGGCGCCCGACTGCCAGATCCGGAGCGCCGAGCGAAAGCGGAAACGATCCGATCACGTAGTCGGTCGTGCTCACGTGCCGCACGTCGCTCAAGACGCCGTCGCGGGCCAGCCCGCTGTCAGTCGCGACGAGTCCAGCAAGCGCGGCGCGGTCGGCCTGTGGAAGGCTGCTCGCCGAGAGCTGACGGCCTGCGACGAGGCTCACGTCCGAGCGCGTCACCTCGGCGAGTCGCGTGGCGATGCCGTCGTCAAGCGCGTAGCCGACGGTTAACGCTCCCAGGATCTCGTTGGCAAATCGAGCCGGCGCCGACACGACGAGGAACAATCTGCCGTCGAGATCGACGATACCGCGGGCCGGGCGACCAGCGGTCGCGTCTGCGATCGTTGTGAGGCCGGCGGCTACACCTCCAGCGGGCCAGCCCGCTTGTGCAGTCCAGCTCCCGTCGCGATTCGTGACAATGCAGAAATCGGCCTTGAGCTGTCCTCGATATTCGTCCGTCAGCGCCTCGAGCGTCGCCACGTCGCTGGCAAGGCGGCTGTCGGTCATGACGGCGCGAAACACCGGCAGGGCTGTCACGAGCGACGCCTGCGCTTCGGCAAACTGCGCGCGATCGTCGGTCAGACGATAGAACGCCGAGCGAGCCGCGTCGAGGTCGTCTCTGGCGCGCTCGAGCGAACGTGCGGTGACAGCGCGCGTCGTGGCGATGAGCACGAGCGCGAGCGAGGTGGCGACGAGCACGGCGACGCCGGCGAGCACCCGGGCTTCGAGCCTGCGGTACCAGGAGAGCTTCTGATTGACGGCAGTTGGCGGCACGGGAGTAACGATCAGTGGCGGCGAAGGTCCCGCCGGATGGAGTAGGTCACGCCCACATCGAGGGCCGTGTCGCCGTAGTTCGGGAGCCCTGATTGATGCAGCACGTTCACTTGAGCCGACAATCCTTCAATGATTCGAATGCGGGCGCCGAGCGTCTGCCGTGTGGCGTGAAGGTCACGGGAGGGTCTGGCCGGCACGTCGTAGTCCGTGCGTTCGACGCGCGCGACCGCCGTGACGGGGCCCATGCGAACGCGGTGAACGATGACGTCCACGTACCAGCCGGTGGTGGTCGTGCCGTCAAAAGGTTTTCCCGTCAGCCATTCACCGCGGAGCGCGATACCCTCGTACATCCACCGGAGATCGATACCGGTAAAGACGGCTCTGCCGCTCGAAAACCGCGGATCCTGATACGGCATCGTCCAGATACGGCTCACGCCGACGATGAACGGTCCGTGGAAGCCCTGAAGGCGGACCACGCTGTCCACGTCGGATCGGCGCACCGCGGTGCCGACCTCGTCTGGCGCTCCGACGCTCGCTTCGAGGGTCAGCTTCGGCACGCCGACGACCACGTCGGCGCCGTGCTCGAGGAAGTTGTTCGACAGCGCGTAGTAGCCGTCGTACCGAATGAGAGGCGCTCGAAGGAATCCGACGTAGCCTTGCTCGCTGCCGCTCGAGATGCCAAATGGCGTTCGGTATCGCCCGGCTCGAATGCTCAGGAGGCCGTTGCGCGGACGGAACATGCGCTCGGCGTAGGCTTCGATGACCTGCACGCGGCCGGCGTAAGGATACGCCGCGCCGAATGCATCCGAATCCCCGTCCTCGTCCGAGCTCTTGGCCAGCGCGGCTTCGGCGAAAAAGCGGACGCCCGAGACGGCGTCCCCAAACGCGCGAAGCTGAGCCCCCGCCACCGAGACCTCTTCGGTCGAGGTCGAGTGGCCGGCGTGGGCGGTCGCTTCGGCGGTGACGGACTGCGCGTACGCGACACTCGCGTGAATGACGCACGCGAGGGACGCCGCCGCCACGATGGTTTTCACGGCCAGGAGACCGTCAGCGGTTGACCGGGGGTTGACGTCCACGTACCCGTCAGTTCGGTCGCCCCGGCGCGCCAGGCGTGATAGGTGTAGCTGCCCGGCGGAACGGACGCAATCGTAAACGCGCCGTCGGCATCGGATAGGGCGAAGTATGGCGAATCGACGGCCAGAACGTACGCCGCCATGTTCGGGTGGATGTTGCAGAAGATCCGGCTCAGGCCCGGCTGGTCGAAGATGACCTGCTTGAGCGCGCCCACCGGATACATCCCGAGATCGAAACGCTTGCCGTCGCGAAATGAAAACACGTTGTGGAACACGCGGTCGTTGTTCGGAAAGTCGACCGTCGTGCCGACGCGAACCGCGAGCACGTGCGGACTGAAGTTCAGGTTCCGTTGATCGAGGACTATTCTGCGGGCCGCCGCGGCCGGAGCGTTCGGCGCGTCGAGCCACACAACCGCATCTGGGGCAAGCCCGGCGCCGGCGCGTGCCGTTCCGTGCAGGTCCGCGCTCTGAGGCCCCGCCGCACCCACCGACAGCGCCGTTGCCAGAAGATACCGCACCGTCGCGCGCACACCGGCGGACCAATGCACATTGGAGTTATCGGCAGCTTAGCAACTCTTGACAGGGGTTGAGCTGATACGCTTTTTGCAACGTTGTACGAATATTAAGTACGAACACTGAGCAGGACCTGGTCCATTACGCCTTGTGCGTACGCAATCTCGTCGTCGTTGACCAGGTGTCCCATGACGGGATAAATGCGCTCGGTCACCACGGCGCCCATCCGCGTGAAGACGGCCGCGCTCTCATCCACGCGGTCCTTTGGGACGTGAGCGTCCACGTCGCTCGATCCCATGAAGATAGGCGTCCCGCCAAACGACCCAGCGTGGTTCCATGTGGTGCCTGGAGGTCCGATGAGCCCGCCGGTGAAGATGATCACGCCGCCGTAGCGGTCGGCGTGCCGCACCGCAAACTCAGACGTGAGGCACGCGCCCTGCGAGAAGCCGAGGAGCACGATGCGATCGGTGCGGACTCCGCGCGCGACCACATCCTTGACCAGCCGATCGAGAACATCAAGTCCGGACGAGAGGCCGGGCTCGTTCTTCGCCGTCTCCGCCATGAAGCTGTACGGGTACCACGTGTTGTTTGCCGCGGCTGGAGCGAGGTACGTGAAGGCCGGACGATTGAGACGGGGGACCAGGTCGAGGATGTTGCGGGGTGCGGCGCCCCGGCCGTGAACCATGATCATCACGGCTTGGCTCTCGCCCAGAGCCACGCCCGCCGTAACGATCGGTTGTCCGCCGTGAGGCTCCATAGGCAATTCCGGTCCGGCTGAAGCCGGACACTACGGGCGTCTCGTGGGATCGTTCTGCGGATCGAAGTAGGTCGTGCCGGACGGTCCTACGCCCGTGATCTGCACGACGACTTCTTCTCTGGTCATGGCGAAGTGGTCGATGCCGGGCGGCTCGGTGTAAAAGCTGCCGGGCGGCAGCGCTTTCATGCCCGCTTCGTTGAACTCGCGGCCGTAGCCGAAGTACCAGGTGCCCGACACGACGAGCGCCACGCGATCGTCAGGGTGCGAGTGCGCCTGGATTCTCGTGTTGGGCGCGATGCGAAGCCGGATGGTGTAGAGGCCGGGCTTGCTCGGATCGCCTTTGACGACGAGCGTCTGGACGGCGGCCGCTCCCGACGTGCCCACGCCCCCTGTCCCTGCTATCGGCCACCTGAATTCATTTGGGGCGAGGCGCTGCTCGCCGCTTTGGGCCCAGACCGCGGCACCGATACCGACGGCGAGGATCGCGACCAGGACAGCCTTTTGATTCTCTGCAGTCATGGCAAATCTCCTGGTCCGCCTAAAGGCGGACACTACGTACGTCCCGCCTCAAGTACGTCCCGTCGCCCGACCGCGTGCACCCGACCGCATACGTAGTGTCCGGCTCAGCCGGACCCCTGGCTCACGGCTGAAACATGCGAAACAGCTTGCGCACCGGATCGTAGAACTGGTCGACGACGCGCTCCTTGAGCGGAATGATGGCGTTATCGGTGATGGTGATGCTCTCCGGGCAGACCTTCGTGCAGCACTTGGTGATGTTGCAGTATCCGATCCCATGGGCCTTCTTCAGATCGGAGACCCGGTCTTCCGTGTCGATCGGGTTCATCTCGAGCGCCGCCGCATAGACCATGTGACGCGGACCGGCAAACTCGTCGAAGAGCTGATGATCCCTGAGAACGTGACAGACGTCCTGACAGAGGAAGCATTCGATGCACTTCCGGAATTCCTGCACGCGCTCGATGTCCACCTGCTGCATGCGCCAGGTGCCGTCGGGCGCGTCCGGCGTGCGCGGCTTGAAGCGCGTGATGGTCTTCTTCGCGCGGAAGTTCCACGAGACGTCCGTCACCAGGTCCTTGATGGACGGGAAGGTGCGCATCGGCTCGATCGTCACGGGCTTGGTGATGTCGATCTGGTTCAGGCGCGTCATGCACATCAGACGCGGGTGGCCGTTGACCTCTGCCGAGCACGATCCGCATTTGCCCGCCTTGCAATTCCACCGCACGGCGAGGTCGTTGGCCTGTTCGGCCTGAATCTGGTGGACCGCGTCGAGCACGACCATCCCGTCCGACACCTTCGTCGTGTAGTCCTTGAGGGCGCCGCCCTTCGCGTCTCCACGCCAGATCTGAAACGTTGCCATCGTCATTTGTTGGCCTCGATGATGTCTTTCAGCTCCTGCGGCATCTCAGATATGGGCGCCTGCACAAGCTCCATCTCGCCATCGCGCCCCTTGCGCACGACGAGGTTGAACGTGCCAGCCTTCGCGTCCTTGTTGGGATAGTCCTCACGGAAATGGCCGCCGCGGCTCTCGCGCCGCTCGAGCGCCGAACGGGCGACGGCCTCGGAAATCGCCAGCAGGTTGAAGAGGTCGAGTGACGAGTGCCAGCCCGGGTTGTATTCCCGGTGACCGCCGACGCCGACTTTGACGGCGCGCGCTTTCAGTTCGCGCAAGCCGTCGAGTGCCTTCTGCATCTCCGCCTCGGTGCGGACGATGCCGACCAATTCCTGCATCATGTCCTGCAGGGCGTACTGGACCTGGTACGGGCCTTCGGCGGCTGCGCCACGCTCGAACGGCTCGAGTGCCCACTTCGCGATGTCATCCACCTGCCTGCCATCCACGGTGCCCTGGCGGTTCGCCTTCGCGTACGTGGCGGCAAACTCGCCGGCGCGTTTGCCGAAGACGATCAAATCGGACAACGAATTCCCGCCAAGTCGGTTGGCGCCGTGCAGACCCGCCGCGACTTCTCCTGCCGCGAAAAGACCCGATACGGTGGACATCTGCGAATCGCCGTCCACGCGAACGCCGCCCATGACGTAGTGCGTCGTCGGGCCGATTTCCATCGGCTCCTTGGTGATGTCGAGGTCGGCCAGCTGCTTGAACTGGTGGTACATGCTCGGCAGCTTTTTCTTGATGTGTTCGGCCGCGTTCGGCAGCTTCTCTTTGATCCAGGCTATGTCGAGGTACACGCCGCCGTGCGGACTGCCACGGCCGGCCTTGACCTCGCGCATGATGCAGCGCGCGACGTGGTCACGCGTCAGCAGTTCGGGCGGACGCCGCGCCGCCTTGTCGCCCGTGACGTACCGCCATCCCTCCTCGGCGTTGTCGGCCGTCTGCGACTTGTAGTTGTCCGGGATGTCGTCGAACATGAAGCGGCGGCCTTCGCTGTTCTTGAGGATGCCGCCCTCGCCGCGCACGCCTTCGGTGACGAGAATGCCGCGGACGCTCGGCGGCCAGACCATGCCGGTTGGATGGAACTGGATAAACTCCATGTCCTGCAGATCCGCGCCGGCCTCGTAGGCCAGCGCGTGGCCGTCGGCCGTGTACTCCCAGCTGTTGCTCGTGATCTTGTAGGCGCGTCCGATGCCGCCCGTCGCGAGCACAATGGCCTTGGCCTTGAACAGCTTGAAGCGCCCGCGCTCGCGCTCGTACCCAAAGGCGCCGACCACGCGGTCGCCGTCTTTGAGCAGCCTGACGACCGTACACTCCATGTGGACGTCGATGCCCTGGTGGATACCGTGATCCTGCAGCGTCCGGATCATTTCCAGGCCCGTGCGGTAGCCGACGTGCGCGAGGCGCGGGTAGCGGTGGCCGCCGAAGTTGCGCTGGAGAATGCGCCCGTCGGGTGTGCGATCGAACATCGCGCCCCACCCCTCGAGCTCGTGCGCGCGCGCCGGCGCTTCCTGAGCGTGGAGCTGCGCCATGCGCCAGTTGTTCAGGTACTGGCCGCCGCGCATCGTGTCGGCGAAGTGGACTTTCCAGTTGTCGCGGTCGTCCACGTTGGCCAGCGCCGCCGCCAGGCCGCCTTCGGCCATCACGGTGTGCGCCTTGCCGAGGAGCGACTTGCAGACCAGGCCGACCGAAACGCCGCCCGCCGAGGCTTCGATCGCCGCGCGGAGTCCGGCGCCGCCCGCGCCGATGACGAGGACGTCGTGTTCGTGTGTTTGATAGTCGGCCATCAGAGGAACCTGAAGTCCGACCAGATGCCCATCGCGCACATCCGGACGTACAGATCGCTGAATCCGACCGACACGAGACTGCACCACGCCCAGAGCATGTGCCGACGATTGAGACAGCTCACGCAATCGTAGGTCTTGGTACCGAGCGGCGCGCGCGACAGAAGATCCCGGCAACCCCCGACGAAGTGGCGCATCGAGTGGCAACCGAACGTATAAGAGCTAATCAGCACAACGTTCACGACAAGAATGAGCGAGCCGACACCGATGCCGAACGACACGGTGCCCGTCGCCGGGTCCGTGAACCACAGGCCTTTCCACGCGTCGTAGGCGAGGATGCCAAGCACGAGCATGACGAGCATGAGCACGTAGCGATGCAGGTTCTGGAGGATGAGCGGGAAGGAGTGCTCGCCCCAGTAGCTCTTGCGCGGCTCACCGACTGCGCACGACACCGGGTCCATCCAGAACGCTTTGTAGTACGCCCCGCGGTAGTAGTAGCACGTGAAGCGGAACAGTCCCGGGATCGGGAGGATGAGCAGGGCGGGGGAGAAGGGAAGCCAGTCCGGCCAGGCTGCCGGCTTGGGCCCGAACCAGGCGTGCGGGGAGTCCCCGAAGATTTCAGGCGAATAAAAGGGCGAGAGATACGGGCCAAACGTGTAATTGGCATTCTGAAACGCCGCCCAGGTTGAATAGATGATAAATGCGGAAAAACCACAGAAGACGGCGAGTGGCGTCAACCACCAGGCGTCGGACCGCCGCGTCTCCCCGAATCGCCGTAGGACCAAAGGCTGTGCTGCGTCTGCCACCGAGACCCTTCCTTTCTCTTCCACTGAGGCCGCAGGATTGTATACCGAACAGACGAGCGGCCGAAATCCTGAGGGTGAATTAAGGTTGGCGCCCAATCTCGTCGATAATACAGGCAGCATGGCACCAGCGCTCCGTCTGCGGATCGTGCTCTTCGAAGAGCTGCCGGGTACCTGGGTGGCTCGCGCGCTCGAGCACGACATCGCGACCGAGGGCCGGCGCATGGACATGGCACTCCGCAACACGCTCGGGATCATCGCCGCGCACGTGGACTTCGATCGACGACACGGCCGACTGCCTTTGTCGGCCTTTCCCCCGGCCCCGCAGCGGT
Organism: Acidobacteria bacterium RIFCSPLOWO2_12_FULL_65_11; assembly: GCA_001767495.1. Lineage (GTDB taxonomy): Bacteria > Acidobacteriota > Vicinamibacteria > Vicinamibacterales > CAVVIG01 > 2-12-FULL-65-11. Next base: position 72,729 of record MELA01000032.1, read on the forward strand.
ACTGGAACGCCTTCGCGCGCGGAACGCCTCTTCACTTCGTGCCCTCGGAATCTCCTTTGGATAGCCGGATTGACCACGCGCAGATCCTGGTCGCCGTCGCCCACGAGCGGCCGAGCATCGCTCTATTGCGAGAGCAACAACTGAGGCGTTTCCCGGACCGGTCGGGCGTCAGCGAAGTCGCCACGGTTTTACCCGCGGGCCGGCCACATCACCGATAGGCTGACCATCAGCTGTAATGTCCGCCTTCAGGTAATCTCATCGCCTGTAGTAGTGTCCGCGTTCAGGCGGACCCACAAGAAGTTCCTCACCAGTCAGACAATTGTCTAGCGGATGCAAGTTCACGCCTACGCGGCCCCAGGGGATCTAGAATTGCAGGTGCACTGGCGCGCGCAGTCGCGTGCGACAAGGGGCCGTACCCCTTTTTTCACATGAAGACAACGCGAGAAGAAGGGGTACGGCCCCTTGTCGAGTTCTCGAATGCCAAACGGCCGCACGTCATCGAGCAACGACACCGCCGTGCCGGCTCGCGATCTAGCTGGCATGGTCCACAGCCGTGCGTGGAACCCCCTGCTCGAGATTCTCCAGCGCCTTGACATCGTCATCGAACTCGTCGATGAGAACCTGACGCCGTTTCTCCCCACGCTCGGTGGCCGGACCGCCTCGGAGATGCGCCGGATCCTGGTGCGTCTCGGCAACGAATCACTCCGGGCCGCCATCGGGCGGTCCATGCAGTATCACAAGCCGGAGCTCGTGACGCTCGGCGGCGTGAACATCATGTGCGTGCCGATTGCCGGGGCGCGCAAGGGTGCGGTCGCGACGACGCTGCTCGTGGCCGCCGAGCGGCCGGAGCACCTGGTCGGATTCGGGCATGAGAGCGAGCTCGAGCGCATCGGCCTGTGGCTGTCGAGCGCCATCGAGGCGCATCTGAGCCATTCATCCTCCGACAGCGCCTCCGATCTCCAGGAGCTCTCGTCGTTGCTCAGACTCCTCAACGAGGTGGGCGCGCGCGGATCGGAGCAGGAGATCATCCAGGCCTTCGTCGAGGCCCTCGCCGTGTGGCAGGACGTCGAATCCTGGGCCTACCGTGGCGATCTCGCGGGCCGGTTTTCTCTCGCGGTCTCGCTCTCGGGATCGGATGTCACGCGTGTGCCGGCCACGTTTGACGGCGACGAGATTCCCGACCATTCGAGTGTCGTGCGGCTGTCACCGGTCGAACAGCGCCGGTTGGGATTTCACGCCGGCGGCGACCTCGTCGTCTCCTCGATTCGCCGGCAGGCGACGACGCATTGGCTGATCGTGTCGGCGGGAGAGATCGACGCCCGGCGCGAAGCCCGGTTCGCGCTCTACTGCGACGTCCTGGGGCAGTCGCTGAGCGAAGTCACCGCCGTCGGGTCGTCGCGGCTCACCTGGGCGATGCTGCAGCACTTGCTCAACGCAGAGCACTCGGTGCACGCGGCGGCCCAGGGCGCCATCGCCGAATTGTCCGCGCTCGTAGAGGCCGCCGCAGCCTTCGTCGTGTCGCGGTCCGATAACGTCCGCGTGCTCACGGCCGGCGACGTGGCAGACGTGCTGACCGTGCCGGCGCCCGTACTGCGGCCCGACCTGCTGATCCAGTCGATCGACCTGCCGCCACCGTATACGGCGGCCGTCGGGATTCGCCGCCCCTCCGACCGCCCCTTCACGCAGCGGGAGGAAAAGCTGCTCGAAGCGGTCGGTGCGACGCTCGGCGCGTGGCTGGTGGCCGTCCTGCCGCAGCTCGCCACCGTCGGCGAACGCCGCAGCGGCTTTCGTTCCTTCGATCAGATTGTCGAGCAGCAGACGGGCGAACCGGTCGCGCGCGAGGACATCTCGCTCATCGTTGTTCGACTCGGCGAAGGGGTGCCGCCGCCCGATGTCGCTCGAACGTGTGTCGGTGCGATTCGCAGCTGCCTGCGACCCACGGACATGGCGGGTCGGCTGACGTCTGGCGAGGTTGGCGTCTTGCTCCCCGACACACCACTCGATGGCGCCCAGGTGGTCGTTGGACGGATACGAGAGGTGCTGACGTCGGGCGCGATTCCCGGTGCGGCGTCGAACATGACCATGGGGATCGCCTGCCGCACCGCGGGATCCTCCTCCACCCAGTCGTTGCTCGCGCAAGCCCGCGCGCAGGCAGGTACGGTTGTTGCCACGGTCGTGACGAAGAGCGCCTAATCCTGCACGTGCGATCGAAGCGTGTGCCCATGTCTGTCGCGTGGCAGACTTTAGGCTGCTTCGTGCGCCCGAGATCTGGGAGAGGAACCCCGAATAAGAAAGGTCAAGAAAGGTCCAGAGGGTGTTGACCGTCGGACGCATTGCTGAGGATGACGCGCGGCGCCTCCTGGAAGTACATCTGGGTACCGGCGGCGGGCCGATCGGCGCGACGCTGAATACCCTCGCAGGACGCATCGCGATCGTTCTCTCGGCGAAGGTCGCGTTTCTGGTCAAGCGCGATCGCGCATGGTCGCCGCTCGCCGCCTCCCCGACGGCTCCCCCGCTCCCGCCGGCCGGACAGCCCGATCCCACGTTTGGCACGCTCGTCGAGGCGCCGCCCGCCATGAGCGCGGTGCGCTGGAGTCGTGGCGACGAGGAGTGGACGCTCGTCAGGTGCGGGGCATCCCGGTACCTGATGGCCATTGAGGGCGACTGGACGCACGCCGCCCCAGTGTTGCTGACGCTCGCCGGCAACATCGGTTTGACGCTGCGCGCCCGCGCCGGTGGCGAGCGCGGCCGGATGCTGGTCGCGACTCAGCGCCTGGCCCGGCTGCTGTCGCGGGTCAGCGGTCGAGAAGACGTGTCGAACGTCGTTGTCGGTCAGATGGCGCAGGCCGTGTCGGCACGGATGGCGGCGCTGGCGATGCTCGACCCCTCGGATCGGCGGCTGACGATTGTGGCGACCTACGGGTACCCGCTCACGCTCGTCGAGCACCTGCGCATCGAGCCTGGAACGGGCGTGCTCGGCTCGGTGTTCCAGTCCGGCCAGGCCCTCTACGTGCGAGACGTGCTCACGTCGCCGCAGCCGCGCTCGAGGCGCCCGCGGTACCGGACCGGTTCGTTCGTGGCAGTGCCGCTCTGCGCGGGCCGGGAAGTGCTCGCCGTGGTGTGCGTGACCGATCGCCGGGACGACGAGCCGTTCACGCACGAAGACGTCGCCACGCTGCGCGCCCTGGCGGCGCCCGCCGCGCTGGCGCTCGGCCGCGAGCTGGCCCTCCTTCAGGCCGAGGCCTATGCGCAGGCGGCGGCCATCGATCCGTTGAGCGGCGCGTTCAACCGCCGGTATTTCCAGGTGCGTCTCGAAGAAGAGCTGCAGCGTTCGCTGCGTCACGAGATGCCCCTGGCGCTCCTGATTGTCGACATCGACGACTTCAAGGGGATCAACGATTCGTTCGGTCATCTGTCCGGGGACGTCGTGATCAAGGACACCGCCGAGATCTTGCGGCGATCGGTACGGGTATTCGATATCTGCGCCAGGTACGGCGGTGACGAGTTTGCCATCGTCATGCCCGGGAGCGCCTCGGAGGGCGCGACCAAGATCGCCGAACGGATTCGCGAGCGCATCGAGGCC
>MELA01000033.1 GCA_001767495.1 Acidobacteria bacterium RIFCSPLOWO2_12_FULL_65_11
CACGGACTTGCCGCGCGCCTGCTCCGGACTCATGTACGCCGCCGTCCCGAGAATGACTCCGGCGCGCGTGCCCTGCACGCTCAGCGTCGGCGAGTTGGTGTTGGGATACGAAGCGGCGTCGGTCGGATCGGCGAGCTTCGCCAAGCCAAAATCGAGAACTTTGACTTTGCCCTCGGGTGTGATCTTCACGTTGGCCGGCTTGAGGTCGCGATGGACGACGCCCTTGTCGTGCGCCGCCTCCAGCGCGTCGGCGATCTGCCGGGCGATCGCCAGAGTCTCGTCGACGGGAAGGCCTGCTTCCGTCCGGCTGAAGCCGGACACTACTTCTGTGGGCTGCTGAGTCTGTCGTAGTGTCCGGCTTGAGCCGGACGTCACGGCTTGCAGGTGCTCTCCGAGCGTCGGCCCCTCGACCACCTCCATGACGATCGCGATCATGCCATCGGATTCTTCGAGGCCGTAGATGGCGGCGATGTTCGGATGATTCAGCGAGGCCAGCACCTCCGCTTCCCGACGGAAGCGCGCCAACCGCTCCGCATCCCGCGCGAACAGCTCGGGCAGGACCTTGATCGCCACCTCGCGCTTGAGCTTCGTGTCCCGCGCGCGGTAGACCTCCCCCATCCCGCCCTGACCGATGAGGGCAACAATCTCGTACGCGCCAAGACGCTGGCCGCTGGTAAGAGCCATCGTGTGAGAGTCCAGATTATAGCGTCCCGAACGACTCCTACGTAACCAGCAACCAGTCGCCAGCCACCGTTATAATCCCAGCGCAGATGACTGTGAACGCGCCGTGGCTGCCTCACTACGACCCCGGCGTCCCGCCGACGCTCGCGCCGTACCCAAACCGCACGCTCGTTGACTATCTGGCCGATGCCGCGCGCGACCATCCCCGGCAGGCGGCACTCCTCTTCAAGGGTGCGACGATCACCTACGCCGATCTCGAGCGCCTGAGCGACGCCTGCGCGGCGGCCTTTCAGGCACTTGGCGTCACGCGCGGCGATCGGATCGCGCTTCTCCTCCCCAACTGTCCGCAGTTCGTCATCGCCCAGTTCGCCGCCTGGAAGCTCGGCGCCATCGTCGCTCCGCTCAATCCGCTCTATACCGAACAGGAGCTCGAGGGCCCGATTCGCGAGCATGGGATCGAGACCGTCGTCACGCTGACGCGATTCTACGCGCGCGTCAAACAGGTCCAGCGCCGCGTATCGCTCCGGCGGATCGTCGCGACCAACATCAAGGAATACTTTCCGCCGCTGCTTCGGCTGCTCTTTACGATTGCGCGGGAGACACGCGACGGCGACCGCGTCACGCTCGAGCCAGGAGATCACAATTTCGCCCACCTGATCGGCGCGCATCAGAGCAGGACGGTTGATCGCGCGGCCCTAACAGCCGCCGACCCGGCGGTGCTCTTGATGAGCGGCGGGACGACGGGCACGCCGAAGGGCGTGCTCGGCACGCATGGAGCGTACGTGACCACTGGACTGCAGCTTGTCGCGTGGACGAAGGCGGTCCTCCACCCGGACAACGACGTCATCTTCTTGCCACTGCCGCTCTTCCATGTGTACGGCAATGTCGGCGTCCAGGCGCTCGCCTTCGTCAACCGCAATCCGATCGCGCTCGTGCCGAACCCGAGGGATCTCGACGACCTGGTCGCGACGATTCGGCGCGTCAAGCCGGCCTTTTTCAACGGCGTACCGACGCTCTACATCGGCCTCCTCAATCGCCCCGACGTGCAGCAAGGGAGGGTCGACTTCAAGTCCATCACAATCTGCTTCTCGGGATCGGCGCCGCTCTTGGCCGAGACCAAGCAGCGGTTCGAGGCGATGACCGGTGGCCGGATCATCGAGGGGTACTCGCTGACCGAAGCGATGATGGCCTGCTGCGTCAACCCGGTGAAAGGCGCGAGCAAGATCGGATCGGTCGGCATGCCGCTGCCCGACGTGCGGATCCGCATCCTCGACGCCGACGAAGGCACTCAGACACTCGCGCCCGGCGAGGTCGGCGAGGTCGTGCTCTCCGCGCCCCAGTTGATGGCGGGCTACTGGAACCGGCCGGACGAGACTGCCGCCATCCTTCGCGATCACGTTGACGGGACGGAAACAACCCGATGGCTGCACACCGGCGACCTCGGCTATCTCGACACCGACGGCTACCTCTTCATCGTCGATCGCAAGAAGGATCTCATCAAGACGAGCGGCTACCAGGTATGGCCGCGCGAGATCGAAGAGGTGCTCGCAACGCATCGAGCTGTCGCCGAGGTCGGCGTCGCCGGCGTTCCAGACGCAGTGAAGGGCGAAGCGGTCAAGGCGTGGGTCGTGCTGCGTAAGGGCGAGAGCTGCACCGACCAGGATCTGCGCGCCTTCTGCCGAGAGCATCTCGCGCCGTACAAAGTACCGGCGAGCGTCGAGTTCCGCACCGAACTACCGAAGACGATGGTCGGAAAGGTGCTGCGAAGGGCCCTCAAAGAGGGCAAGTGAAGCTCGTCATTCTGCAAGGCAAGGCGTGGGCCGTCGTGTAGGCGCGCTCTGCCGCGCGCCGCGGCTTCCATCAGGCCGACCCGACGGCTTCGACGATGATTCCGGACGCCTCGAGCCCGATGCGGATCTTCGAGGCAAGCGCGTCCGCTCCCGGCGTATCGCTGTGGACGCAGAGCGTCTCGGCGTCGATCCGCAGAACCGAGCCGTCGATTGCCTCGACCGATCCGACTGTCGCCAGCCGGACGGCACGTGCGGTGACGACGTCAGCGTCGTGAATCACCGCGCCGGTCTTCAGCCGCGATACGAGCGTTCCATCTGGCTCGTAGGCTCGATCGGCGAACGCCTCGGCGGCCACGCGCAGCCCGAGCGCGCGGCCGGCCTTGACGACCTCGGAGTTCGGGAGGGCAAACAGGATGAGGGATCGGTCGAAGGCCGCGACCGCCCTGGCCAGGGCGCCGGCGAGCGCGCGATCCCTCGCCGCCATGTTGTAGAGGGCGCCGTGCGCCTTGACGTGCTGCAGCCTCACGCCTTCGGCCGCTGCGACGCCGGCGACCGCGGCCACCTGGTACAGGATGAAGTCTTCGGCCTCCTGTGGCGTCACGTGCAGATCGCGACGGCCGAAGCCGTCGGGATCCGGAAAACCGGGATGCGCGCCGACGGCGACACCGTGGGCCTTCGCGAACTGTATTGTCTGACGTAGCAGCGACGGATCGCCGCCGTGACATCCGGCCGCGATATTTGCCGACGTAATCGACTTCATCAACCTAGCGCCGGTACTCATCGCGCCGACGGACTCGCCGACGTCCGCGTTGAGGTCGATACGTACCACGGCGGAGTGATTGTAAGCCCCCGAAAAGGGGCCGGGAGTCTTTTCTGGGTAAATGGGCGGAACAAGGCTCACGACCCCCTCTTTCGCGCCGTACAAACAAAAGGGCACCGCTTCAATGCGGTACCCTCCTGCCCACCGATCTGGCTCCCCCAGCAAGTCACGGCATCTGCCGTAATCAGACCGGTGACGTCGCCCAATGAGAGCAATGCTCATGCCCGGCCACCTCTTCGGCCGATCTCCTCGAATCGTGTGTAAATTGGAGCTGCGGCAGGAAAAGAACGTGCCGGGCCGTTACAGATCCGTCCAGGAACTCTAAACTCTTACCTTCGACTCTTACCTTTTTACCTTATACCGCCGCGCCTTCCGGGTACTGCAGCGCGAGCCGGAGCTCTTTGGCGAGCCCGTCGACGGTCGTGCCGCTTCGCTTCCAGGCGCCTTCGGTCTCGAAGCGCAGATCGCCGATACGGCGACCCCAGGGGGCGATGACGCGGCCGATCGCGCGGAAGTCGGACCGCTCCACGTGCTCCTGATCGAGCCGCCGGACGACATCGGGCGCCACGCGGATGAAGGCGCGGAGCGCGGCCGCCGACCGGATGCTGTACTTCCGGCCGTTCCAGGCGCCGCCGAAGACCAGCGCGATCTGCTTGAAATAGTTCACGAAGAACTTTCTGGCCTCCTCGTGCATGTCGCCCGGCCTCTTGGTGCTAAACACCTCGGTCGCGAAGAGCTTCTTCAGCTCCTGCGCGAGCGGCGCCTGCGCCACGCGGCCGCGGCCCACGCCAAGTAGCTTGATCTCGTCGTAGAGGGGCGAATCCTCGCGGTCATTGAGCGCGCGGACGACATCGTGCGCCGTCGCAAGGTTCTCGTCGCGGTAGAGCTGACGCCCCGACAGGCTGACCAGATGCGACGCGTTCAAGCGCGTATGCTTCGCGTTGATCGTGACGAACATCTGCACGACGTGATCTTCCGGCAGGCGGTCGAAGATGATCGCGGGCACGCTGAAATCCTGTCCAGCAAACCGATCGATGTCGGCATGGAGCGCCAGCAGCCGGTGCTGTCCGTCGATGGCGCGCAGGATCCCTTCGCGCTCGGGCACCTTGAGGATGCCGATGCGCGCATCTTCTCCGGCTGGCTGAAACGTCAGCTTCTCGTCGCAGGAAATGATGACCGCTCCCGGGATCGACGGCAGGTCGTGCGCCTGACGGCACTGCTCGTAGTACTGGACGAGCTCGTCAATCTTGCGCCGGATGATCTGCCGCTGGTACGCCTTTTCGTTCGACGCGATCCGCCGCTCGAGCAGGTCCCAGTTCACTTTCGAGGGCGGCGCCCCGGGCTTCTGTTTGCCCCCGCGGACCGGCGGCTGCGCATTTTCGGCGTAGCTCAAGACCTCAAATCGAACGAGCTTGTCGATGTCGCTGGCGGTGAGCGAAGCCTGGTAGAACTGCACGCCAAACTGCTGCATGCGAATTGCGGCAACGTTGATCATAGGTTCGGTCCGGGGGCCCCTCTCACTTGCCTTCAGCGCGTCTGTTCAAAGAGGCGAATTGTACCGAGCAAGCGGCGGGCTCTCAACGGTTTTTTCGGCAATTCGAGAATCCTGAATCGGCAGCCCCGCCGCAATGAAGGCTAAGGTCATTTATATTCAATGGTTTATCGTCATGGCTCGCTGGCAGGCCTGTTTACAGCTTTGCGCGCCAGATGATTTAGGGCTCCTGCCCACCGACTCCAGGCGCCGGCCGGGCGTAGCAGCCTGCCACGCGGAGAGGTTCAGCGGGCGGGCGAACCAGCGGGCGGGTGGTTCCCGTGGCGTTTCGGGATCGCTGTGTTGACCGCCAGCCAGCCGAGGGGCAGCAGGACGAGCAGGTAAGTCAGCGTGTGGCCGAACACGCTCTCCGGTCCCCACGCTTCGGTGCTGGTGTGGATGAACTCGCTGTAGGGCAAGAGGCTCTGTTCCGACATCTCGTGAATGCCAGAAATGAAGAGCTTGACGACGAACACGAACAGAAACAGCGCCGTCATCTGGAAGAACAACGTGAGCGGCACGCGATGTCCGTAGCGTGACCACAGCCACGCCAGCAGTGCCGCGCCGACGAACCCGAGAAGGGCGCCAGCGACGACGTTCAGCGAGTCGCGCACCTGCATCAGCAGCAGGGCCGTCTCCATCCCCTCGCGGGTGATCATGAGCAGCGTAAAGAAAAAGACGCCGACAAACGCCGCGACGCCGGCCCGTTCGCTCGAGGCGCGCAGACGATCTTCGATGTCACCCTTCATCCGCCGGGCGGCACGCCACATCTGAATGGTGAGGAAGGCCACCGAGACGGCCGCGAGAATCGCCAGGGGCCCCTCCAGCCATTCCTGGTTGGCGGCATTGAACAGCAGATACCCGCTCACCGCGGAGAGCGCAAGGGCGAAGACCACGCCCCAGTGCACGGCCGTGACGAGCTCGGCGCGCCCCACCTTGCGCAAGTACGCGAGGCTCAGGGCGACGATGAGGAAGGCCTCGATGCCTTCACGCGACGTAATGACGAACGCCTGAAGCATGATCAGATCAGCCGAGCAATGAGACTCAATCTCACAATATCCAGGAGTCTATCCGCTCGCCACCTCATCCGTCAAGGTGCCTGCGGCGAGATTGTCAAGGCGAGATGCCTGCGGCGAGATGTCAAGGCGAGACCGGAGTTCCCGGCGCGGCCACCGCGTCTGGCGTGCCGGACCGATACACCCGCCCGGTTGCGGTAAGCTGGCAGCATGATTTTCTTCTTGCGCTATTTCACCGTGTTCGCCCTCGCCTGCGGCCTGTCGGCCGCGGCCGCGGCGTCGGCCCAGCAGGCAACGTTTCGGTCGGCCACGCGCATCGTGTCGCTCTTCGCGACGGTGGCAGATGCCGAAGGACGGCTCGTGCCGGACCTGACGAAGGACGACTTCGAAGTGCTCGACAACGACAAGCCGCAACCACTGGTCACCTTCGACAACTCCCTCCAGCCGATCACCGTTGTCGTCATGCTGGACACGAGTGTCAGCATGACGGGGACGCTTCCGCTCGTGAGGGCCGCGGCCGAGCAGTTTCTGATCCGCTTGCTGCCGGAGGACAGAGCTCGCATCGGCGCCTTCAACGACAAGATTCAGATGAGCTCGCGCTTTACCAACCGGCGGGACGAGCTCGTCAGCGAGCTTGGCAATCTCGATTACGGCAACCAGACGCGCCTCTGGGACGCCGCCGCCGTCAGCCTCGATGAGCTGAAGGGAATCGAAGGCCGCCGCGTCCTTCTGGTTTTCACCGACGGCGATGACTCAGCAAGTAAGGTCGGCTTCGGTACAGTGATGGACCGGGCGCGCGCCGAGGAAGTGATGGTGTACGCCATTGGGCTGGAGAATATCTACTTCAACGGCCAACAGAGGGTCCGCACCACACCTGACGGCAGGCTGCGAAGGATCGCAGACGAAACCGGCGGCGGCTATTTCGAGCTGACCAAAGCGAGCGAACTCGGGCCCACGTTCACCCGTGTGGCCCAGGAGCTGCACAGCCAGTACGTGATGGGATTCGCGCCTCCGGTGCTCGATGGCAAGGTCCACAAACTGACGCTCAAGGTGAAGCAGCCGGGGATGACGGCGAGGGCGCGCCGCAGCTACGTGGCGACGGCCCAGGCGCGCAGCGAGGGCGAGACTCCTTAAGCCATGGTGACGCTGTCCGAACAAGAATTCCGCCTCAAGAGCGACGAAGCCCTCGAAGACGCGCGTCGGTCGCTAATGGCATTGGCCGACGAGGAAGACTTCGAGATCGACCTTCAGAACGGCGTGCTGAATCTCACCTTTGAGGCGCCTCGCGGGAGCCGGTTCGTGGTGTCGCCCAATGCGCCGATGCGGCAGATCTGGGTGGCCGCGATGGCAAAAGGCTATCGGCTGTCCTGGGCGCCCGAGCTGGGGGCTTTCGCACTCAACGGCGAGCTACTGCCGCAGCTGCTTCGGCGACTGGTGCAGACGCTTCTCGACGGGTCCGGCTGAAGCCGGACACTACGTACGACACTCGACGGGTCCGGTTGAAGCCGGACACTACGTACGACAATTGAGTGACCGCGCACCAGACACAGCAGATGTAGTGTCCGGCTTCAGCCGGACATTAACGTCCGCGTGCTATCGCGGCGCCGCAGGCGGCGGGGTCGTCGGGGGTGGAGCCGCCGCAGGCGGGTGCTGCACTCTCTGCTCTTCAGCAAACCACTGGTCGAAGTCGGCTTGGCTCTGGATGGCGACCGCGCCCCGCATGCGGAAATGCCCCAGGCCGCAGAGCTGCGAGCACGCGATCTCGTACGCGCCGACACGGTTCGGAATGAACCAGACGGGAATCTCCAGCCCGGGTACGGCATCCTGCTTCACGCGCATCTCGTACAGGCCGAAGCTGTGGATCACGTCCTTGCTCGACAGGTGGACGAGGATCGGTCGATCCACCGGAAGATTGAGAACA
>MELA01000034.1 GCA_001767495.1 Acidobacteria bacterium RIFCSPLOWO2_12_FULL_65_11
CTTTGCGCGCGGCGTCGGCCACGGCGCGAATGCGCCCGTGATAGAGGAAGCCGCTGCGGTCGAACACGACGCGCGTGATCCCCTTCTCGATCGATCGCTCGGCGATCGCCTTCCCGACCTCTTCGGCGCCCTTGACGTTGCCGCCGCGCACGCTCTTGGCAAACCGGTCCTTGAGCGACCCCTCGACGCTCGAGGCCGACACCAGCGTCCGTCCGGTCATGTCGTCGATGACCTGCGCGTAGACGTGCGACACGCTCCGAAAAACGCTCAGGCGCGGACGATCCTTCGAGCCCATGATGCGCTTCCGCTGGCGGAGATGGATGCGATGGCGGCGATCGGCCTTCGTCTTGATCTTCATCTTCTAGTCTCTCGTGGGGCCCTTAGGTGGCTTTGGCGCCGGTCTTGCCGGCCTTCTTCTTGAGCACTTCGCCCGTGTAGCGGACGCCCTTCTGCTTGTACGGATCGGGCTTCCGGAACCGGCGGATGTTCGCCGCCGCCTGGCCGACGAGCTGCCGGTCGACACCGGTGACGGTGATGTGCGTCTGCTTGTCGATCGTGATGTCGATGCCGGTGGGAATGTCGAACACCACCGGATGCGAGTAGCCGAGCGCGAACACCACCTGCTTGCCCTTGAGCTCGGCGCGGTAGCCGACGCCGACGATGTCGAGCTCGCGCTTGTAGCCGTCGACCACGCCGACCACCGCGTTGGCGACCAGCGTGCGCGCCAGGCCGTGGAACTTCCCGAGCTCCGGATCGTCGGTCGCGCGCGTGGCGACCAGGTGCTCGCCGGCGAGCTCGAAGTTGATGCCGGCCGGATACGCCTGGCGCATCTTGCCTTTGGGCCCAGCCACGTCGACGGCGCCGTCAACGACCTTGACGGTGACGCCCTTGGGGATCGCGATGGGTTTCTTGCCGATTCGAGACATAGTCTGCTTCTTGTTGGCTTCTGGCTCACGACTCATGGCTTAAGCCGGCCTGAGCCTTGAGCCCTGAGTCTTGAGCCTTACCAAATGTTACAGAGCACTTCTCCACCTACGCCGGCTTTGACCGCCGCGCGGCCGGTCATCACGCCGCGCGAGGTCGTCAGGATGCTCGTGCCGAGACCGGCCAGCACCTCGGGTACGTCGTCTCGGCCAAAGTACACGCGGCGGCCCGGCCGGCTGATGCGCGCGACGCCCGTGATGAGCTTTTCGCCGTGCGGGCCGTACTTCAAGAACAGCCGAAGCGTCTTCACCGGCCCCGCGGTGCCGTCCGCAGCGGGCTCGACCACCTTATAGCCCTGGAGGTAGCCCTCGTCCTGCAGGATGCGGGCGATCTCGACCTTGAGCCGCGACACCGGCATGTCGACGCGCGTGTGCTTGGCGGTCACCGCATTGCGGATCCGCGTGAGCATGTCTGCGATGGGATCTGTCATAACTCGCTTATCCTGTCGTGCTACGCACCTTCTCTTACCAACTGCTCTTCGTCACGCCCGTGACGTCCCCTTCGAGCGCCAGCTTCCGGAAGCACAGCCGGCACAGCGCGAACTTCCGCATGTAGGCACGCGGGCGGCCGCACAGCCGGCAGCGGTTGCGCAGCCGAATCTTGTATTTCGGCGGCTTCGATTCCTTGGCGATCTTGGCGGTTGTAGCCATGGTGATTCTTGTCGGCTAATTCTGTCTAAACGGCATCCCAATAAACTGCAACAGTTTTCGCGCCTCTTCGTCGGTTTTCGCCGTCGTCACCACCGACACGTTCATGCCCCGGGCCTTGTCCACCTTCATGTAGTCGATCTCGGGGAACAGCAACTGATCGTGCAGACCGAGTGTGTAGTTGCCGCGCCCGTCGAATCCGCGCGCCGACACGCCCTTGAAGTCGCGGACGCGCGGGAGCGCGATGTTCATCAGACGGTCGAGGAACTCCCACATGCGCGCCCCGCGCAGCGTGACCATCGTCGCAATCGACTGGCCCTTGCGCACTTTGAACTGGGCAATCGACTTCTTGGCCTTCCGCGTGACCGGCTTCTGTCCCGTGATGCGCGCCAGCTCGTCGGCGCCCGTGTCGATGATCTTCGCGTTGCTGGTCGCCTCCCCGAGGCCCATGTTGACCACGACCTTCTCGATCTTGGGAACCGCCATCACGTTCTTGTAGCCGAACTCTTTCCTGAGCGCCGGCACAACTTCCTTCTGATACCGCTCCTTCAACCGGCTCATTTGTCGACCACTCCCTCGCACTTGCAGCAGAAACGGACCTTGCGGCCGTCGCCGAGAATCTTGCGGCCGATGCGGGTCTGCGCGCCGCACTCCGGGCACACCAGCTGCACGTTGGACGCGTGCACCGACGCCTCGCGCTCGACGATGCCGCCCTTGGTGTTGTTGCGGGGATTGGGCTTCGTGTGGCGTTTCATCATGTTGACGCCTTCCACGATCAGCCGGTTGCGTTCCGGGACGATCTTCAGGACCCGCCCGCGCTTGCCGCGGTCCTTGCCCGTGACGACGAGCACGGTGTCGTTCTTGCGAATCGGGGTGGCCAGACGACTCATCGCCTACAGAACCTCCGGCGCGAGCGAGATGATCTTCATGAAGCGCCGCTCGCGCAGCTCGCGCGCCACCGGTCCAAACACGCGCGTCCCCACCGGCTCATTCTGGTCGTTGATCAGCACGGCCGCGTTCCGATCGAAGCGGATGTAGGTGCCGTCACGGCGCCGTTGCTCCTTGACCGTGCGGACGATGACGGCCTTGACCACCTGGCCCTTCTTGACGGCGGACTCGGGCGTCGCTTCCTTGACCGACGCGGTGACGATGTCGCCGAGCCGGGCGTAGCGGCCGGTGGACCCGCCAATCGGATTGATGACAGCGATCTTGCGCGCGCCGGAGTTGTCGGCCACGTCGAGGATCGAGCGCATCTGAATCATGGCTTATGCCTCTGCGGCCTTCCGCACCACGCGCGTCAGCGCCCAGCGCTTCCGGCGGCTGAGCGGCCGCGTCTCGACAATCTCCACCGTGTCGCCGATGGCCGCGGCACCCTTCTCGTCGTGCACCATGAACTTCGACGTGCGGCGCTCTGTCTTGCCGTACATGCCGTGCCGCACCTGCCACTCGACGGCCACCACGATGCTCTTTTGCATCTTGTTGCTGACGACGACGCCGACCTTTTCTGACTTTTGAGACATCTTTTTTTCAATGGCGGCGGGGCCCCACCCCCGCCGCGAACTTACGCCGATGCTCGCCGTCGGCGTTCCATGGCCTCCGGCTCGCATGGCCGCAGGCGCTACGTCATTGATTACTCTTCCAAATCAGCAATCAACAATCAGAAATCAGCAATTCACCCTACGTCGTGCGCTTCTGTCTGATGACCGTCTTCACGCGCGCGAGATCGCGGCGCACCGTGCACATCTTGTCCGGCGCCTCGAGCTGCCCCATCGACTTTTGAATGCGCATGCGAAACAGCTGATCGATCAAGTCGCGCTCGCGCGCGCCCAGATCGTCGACGCCGAGCTCGCGCAGCTCCGCCGCCTTCATAGCATCTTCTCCTCGGCGAAGCGCATCGCAAACTTCGTCAGGATGGGCAGCTTGGCCGCCGCCAGCTTCATCGCCTCGCGCGCCTCTTTCTCGGTGATCCCTTCCATCTCGAACAGCACCCTGCCGGGCCGGACCACGCAGACCCATCCCTCGGGCGAGCCCTTGCCCTTGCCCATGCGCGTTTCCTGCGGCTTCTTGGTGATCGGCTTGTCGGGGAACACGCGCACCCAGATCTTGCCGCCGCGGGCGACGAACCGCGTCATCGCGACGCGCGCCGCCTCGATCTGGCGATCGGTCAGCCAGCAGGGCTCGAGCGCCTTCAGGCCGTAGTCTCCGAATCTGACGTCGGAGCCCCGCCAGGCCTTGCCGGCCATCCGCCCGCGCTGCTGCTTGCGGTACTTGACCTTCTTCGGCATCAACATAATGAATCTCGCACTTACCCAATGCACCCGTCATACCCGCGCGGGCGGTCGTCGCGGGGCTCGCTCTCTGTATTCCTCTTCTCGTCCCCGCTGGGGGACGAGCCGCTCACCCTTGAAGAGCCAGACCTTGATGCCGATCTGGCCGTAGGTGGTGTTGGCTTCCGCAAACCCGTAATCGATATCCGCCCGCAGCGTCTGCAGCGGCAGCTGGCCGTGCAGG
This sequence comes from Acidobacteria bacterium RIFCSPLOWO2_12_FULL_65_11, assembly GCA_001767495.1. Classification (GTDB taxonomy): domain Bacteria; phylum Acidobacteriota; class Vicinamibacteria; order Vicinamibacterales; family CAVVIG01; genus 2-12-FULL-65-11. Next base: position 4,143 of record MELA01000034.1, read on the forward strand.
TACCACTCGGAGCGGGCGATCTCGGCGCCGTTCAACCGGCCCGAGACGCGGACCTTGATGCCCCTCGCGCCAAAGCGCAGGGCCGATTCAACCGCTTTCCTCATCGCGCGGCGGAACGCCACGCGCTTCTCGAGCTGCATCGCCACCGATTCGCTGATGAGCTGGGCGTCGAGCTCCGGCTTCTGGATCTCCTGGATGTTGATGAAGACCTCACGGTTGGTCCGCTTCTGGATTTCCTGTTTCAGCTTGTCGACCTCGGTGCCCTTGCGGCCGATGATGATGCCAGGGCGCGAGGTGAAGATGTCGATCTTCAGCTTGTTGGCCGCGCGTTCGGTCTCGATCTTGGACACCCCGGCGTGCGCGAAGCGCTTCTTGAGGGTCTGGCGCAGCGCGATATCCTCGTGCAGCAGCTTCGCGTAGTCGCGGTCCGCGTACCATCGCGACCGCCACGTCTTGTTGAATCCGAGCCGGAACCCGATCGGATGAACCTTCTGGCCCACAATTACTCCTTTGCCTTCGGCTTCGCCTGACGACTGCGACGTTTCGGCTTGTCGTCGCCGGCGGCGAGGGGCACGATCTTCTCGGCGCGCTCGGCCACCTGCACCGTCAAGTGCGCCGTGCGCTTCAGCACCCGGAACGCACGACCCATCGGCGCCGGCCGCACACGCTTCTGCGACGGCCCCTGATTGGCGTAGCAGGCCGACACGTACAGCCGGTCCACGTCGCCGCTGAACCCGTCCTTCTGCTGCGCGTTGGCGATGGCCGACCGGAGCGCCTTGGCAATGTCTTCGGCGACCGACTTGCGCGCGAACTTCAGCGTCGCGAGCGCGCGGTTGACGTCCTTGCCGCGGATCAGATCGAGCACGAGGCCGGCCTTCTGCGCCGACGTCCGGATGTAACGCGACGTGGCCCGCGCTTCGATCATGACGCGCCGCCACCCGCCGGCTTGGCCGCGCCGGCACCCGCCGCGGCTGCCGCGCCGGTTCCGGCGCCCCCGGGGGCGCCGGGGGCACCCGGGGCGGCCGCCGCCGCGGCCGCCGCGCGTTCCGCCACTCTCGTCGTGTGGCCCTTGAAGATCCGCGTCGGCGCGAACTCGCCCAGCTTGTGGCCGACCATGTTCTCGGTCACGTACACCGGAATGAACTTCTTCCCGTTGTGCACGGCGAGCGTGTGTCCCACCATCTCGGGCACGACGGTCGACCGCCGCGACCACGTCTTGATGACCTTCTTCTCGGCCCCGCGGTTCATCACCTCGATCTTTTCGAGCAGATGAGTGTCGACGAAAGGCCCCTTCTTGAGTGAGCGACCCATTTACTTCTGTCTCCGTTGCACGATGAACTGGTCGGTCGCCTTCCGGTTGCGCGTCTTGTACCCTTTGGTCGGCAGACCCCACGGCGACACCGGATGGCGGCCGCCCGAGGTCTTCCCTTCGCCGCCGCCGAGCGGGTGATCGACCGGATTCATGGCGACGCCGCGGACGTGCGGACGCCGGCCGAGCCAGCGGCTGCGTCCAGCCTTGCCGATCGACACGTTTTCGTGATCGAGATTGCCGACCTGGCCGATCGTCGCAAAGCACTCCATGCCGATCTTGCGGATCTCACCCGACGGCATCTTGACCGACGCGTAGTCGCCCTCCTTGGCGACCACCTGCACGGCCGATCCGGCGCTGCGCGCGATTTGCCCGCCCTTGCCCGGCCGAAGCTCCACGTTGTGCACGAGCGTGCCGAGCGGGATGTTCTTGAGCGGCACGGCGTTGCCCGGCAGGATGTCGACATTACTGCCCGCGACGATCGTGTCGCCCACCTTCAACCCGTTCGGCTGCAGGATGTACCGCTTCTCGCCGTCCGCATAGGTGAGGAGCGCAATCCGGGCCGAACGGTTCGGGTCGTATTCGATCGTCGCCACCTTGGCCGGGATGTCGCGTTTGTCGCGCTTGAAATCGATGATGCGGTACATGCGCTTGTGCCCGCCGCCGCGCCACCACGACGTGAGCTCGCCACGATTGTTCCGCCCGCCCGACTGATGGAGCGGCTCGACGAGCGGTTTGTGCGGCCGTGTCGAGGTGATCTCGTCAAACACCTGGACCGTCTGGAACCGCTGGCCGGGCGAGGTCGGATTGAATTTACGAATCGGCATAACAACCCTTCGGGAACTTAAAACTAAAAACTGGAAAGTTAAAAGGACACTGACGATCCCGGCACAAGTCCTTTTAAGTTCTAAGTCTTAACTTCTCACTTTCTATGCGCCCTCAAGGAATTCGGGCATCTTCTGCCCCTCGCGCAGCTTCACGTAGGCCTTCTTCCAGTCCGGGCGGCGGCCCTCGAAGCGGCCCTGTCGTTTCACCTTGCCGTGCGCCATCGCGGTCCGAACACTGGCCACCTTCGCGCCGAGAAGCTGCTCGATGGCCCGCTTGATCTGAATCTTGTTCGCCTCCGACGCCACCTGAAAGACGATCGTCCGGCCGTCCTCGCGCAGGATCGACGTCTTCTCGGTGATCAGGGGCCGGCGAATCACGTCGGTGAGTTTCATGACACAGTGTGTCGTAGCGTCCGCCTTCAGGCGGACGTCACGCCAACGCCTCCTGTAATCTCTCAATCGCGCTCTTGGTGGCCACGACCTTGTGCGCATCGATGACGTCGCGCGCCGTCAGCCGCGCACTGGCCACCAACGACACGCCGGTCATGTTGCCCACCGACCGCAACAGCTTCTCATCCACGGCCACGTCCACGAGCACCGCCTTGCCGGCGACACCCAACCGATCGAGGAGCGCCACGGCGTGCTTCGTCTTGATCTCGGCCGCCTTGAGCTCGTCGACCACGACGAGCGCGCCGTCTCTGACCTTGGCGGCGAGCGCCGAGCGCAGTGCGCCCAGCCCGACCTTTTTCGGGAGCGCGTAGTCGTAGCTCCGGGGCTGCGGGGCAAACACCGTTCCGCCGTGACGCCACAGCGGATTGCGAATCGAGCCGACGCGCGCACGGCCGGTGCCCTTCTGGCGCCATGGCTTCTTGCCGCTGCCGCTGACGAGCGCCCGGTTCTTCGCCATCTGCGTGCCGCGCCGCTCCTTCGCGTTCAAATGCACGACCGACTCCCACATCAGGTCGGCATTCACGCGAACGCCGAACACCTCGTCGCGCACGTCCACCGCGCCGACTTTTTCGTTCTGAGCGTTTACAACGTCAAGAGTCATCATTTATTCACTGGCGCTGGGGCCCCACCCCCAGCGCGAACTGACGTTAATGCCTCGCCTCGGATTCACAGTTCCTCGGCTCGGCATGGCCGCAGGCGCTTCTGCTCTTCCCAATCCGCAATCCGCAATTCACTTCTTGCCCTTCTTGGGCTTTTCCACCTGCATCACTTTGATCTTCTTCGCGGCGACGGCCTTGCGCACGATTACATAGCCGGTGGGCGCGCCCGGGATGCCGCCTTCGACCACCAGCAGATGGTTCTCCGGGTCGACGCGCAGCACCTTCAAGTTGCGGATCGTGACGCGGCCCCCGCCCATCCGGCCGGCCGCTCGCATCCCCTTGATGACACGCGACGGAAAGGAAGACGCGCCGATCGAACCTGGCGCGCGGTGGAACATCGACCCGTGCGTCGCCGCGCCGCCGGCGAAGTGATGGCGCCTCACGACGCCCTGGAATCCCTTGCCACGACCCGCGCCCACCACATCGACCCGCTCGCCGTCGGCGAACATCGACACGAGCACCTGATCGCCCGTCTTGGCGGCCTCGCCGCCAGGCACGATCTTCACCTCACGCTGCACGTGGGTCGGCGGCACATTGGCTTTCTTGAAGTGTCCGGCGATGGGCTTCCCCACCTTCGCCGGCCGCTCCTCGACCAGGCCGAGCTGCACCGCTTCGTACCCGTCGGTCTGGGCGTTCTTGGCCTGCACGACGACGCACGGGCCGGCCTTGATGACGGTGGCCGGATGCACGGTGCCGTCCGCGTCGAAGACCTGGGTCATGCCGACTTTTCTGCCGATGATGCCGGTGACCATCACTTGTGCTCTTTCCCGAACGCCTTGATCTCCACGTCCACGCCGGCCGGCAGATCGAGCTTCATCAGGGCATCGACGGTCTGCGGCGTGGGCTCGAAGATGTCAATCAACCGCTTGTGCGTGCGGATCTCGAACTGCTCGCGCGACTTCTTGTCCACATGCGGCGACCGCAGCACGGTCCACTTGTTCTTCGACGTCGGCAGCGGAATCGGCCCGGCCAGCCGCGCGCCGGTGCGCTTGGCCGTGTCGACGATCTCGGTGGTCGACTGGTCAAGGACGCGGTAGTCGTACGCCTTGAGGCGGATGCGAATTTTGTCGCTGAATGCGGTTGCCATAGTTCCTGATCTCTGTCGGGATTTGGGATTCGGGATTGGGGATTTGGAGGAACAAATCCCCAATCCCCAATCCCAAATCCCGAATCCCAGCCCTATTTCCCCTGCATCCGCGCCACGACTTCTTCGCTGACGTTGCGCGGCGCCGGCTCGTACCGATCGAAGTGCATCGAGTAGGTCGCGCGCCCCTGCGTGCGCGACCGCAAGTCGGTCGCATAGCCGAACATCTCGGAGAGCGGCACGCGCGACTGGATAATCTGGGTGCCGCCGCGATCCTCCTGCGACTGGATGTGCCCGCGTCGGCTCGCGAGATTGCCCATGACGTCGCCCATGTAGTCCTTGGGCACCACCACTTCGACCCGCATCACCGGCTCGAGGAGCACCGGATGGGCCCGCTTCGCCGCATCCTTGAAGGCCATCGACCCGGCAATCTTGAACGCCATTTCCGATGAATCCACGTCGTGGAACGACCCGTCGTAGAGCTCGACCGCCACGTCGTCGACCGGATAGCCGGCCAGCACGCCGGTGGTCATCGCCTCGCGGATGCCCTGATCGATCGGCTTGATGAATTCCTTCGGGATCGACCCGCCCACGATCTCGTTGAGGAACTCGTAGCCTTCGCCCGGCTGGCGCGGGATGAGCCGAATCTTCGCGTGGCCGTATTGACCGCGTCCGCCGGTCTGCTTGATGTAACGACCCTCGCCCTCGGCCGGACGCGTCAGCGTTTCCTTGTACGCCACCTGCGGGCGGCCGACGCTCGCCTCGACGTTGAACTCCCGCTTGAGGCGGTCGACGATGATCTCGAGGTGGAGCTCACCCATGCCGGCGATGACGACCTGTCCGGTCTGCTCGTCGGTCTTGACCCGGAACGTGGGATCCTCGGCCATCAGCTTGCCCAGACCCACGCCGAGCTTCTCCTGATCGACTTTCGTCTTGGGCTCAATCGCGAGCGAGATGACCGGCTCGGGGAAATGGATCGACTCGAGCACGACGGGCTTCTTCTCGTCGCAGATCGTGTCGCCCGTCGTCACGCTTCTCAGGCCCACGGCGGCCGCGATGTCGCCGGCGTACACCTCTTTGATCTCCTCACGCTTGTTGGCGTGCATCTTCAGGAGGCGGCCCACCCGCTCGGTCTTCTGTTTGGTCGCGTTAAAGACCGATGACCCCGACGTCATGACGCCCGAGTAGATCCGAATGAAGGCGAGCTGGCCGACAAAGGGGTCGGTCATGATCTTGAAGGCGAGCGCCGAGAAGGGCGCCGCGTCGGAGGCCGGTCGCTCGATCTGTGTTTCTTCCGCCTTGGTTGGGTCCAGCCCGATGATCGGAGGGATGTCGAGGGGCGACGGCAGGTAGTCGACGACGGCGTCGAGCAGCGGCTGGACGCCCTTGTTCTTGAAGGCCGACCCGCAGATGACCGGCACGAAGGGCGCCTTCTCGTTTCTCACCGACTGGATGGCGCGCTTGCGCAGCGCCGACTTGATTTCATCTTCGCTGAGGGCCTGCCCGTGCAGGTACTTCTCGAGGAGCTTGTCGTCGGCTTCGCTGACCTTCTCGACGAGCAGGTCGCGGTAGTGTTTGGATTCTTCCAGGTACTCGGAGGGGATCTCGGAGACGACGTAATCGGCGCCGAGCGTCTCGTACTTGTAGATGATCGCTTTCATCCCCACCAGGTCGATCACGCCAATGAACTTGTCCTCCGACCCGATGGGAATTTGAATCGCGATGGGATTACCCTGAAGCTTGGTCTCGATCTGCAGGAGCGTGCGCTTGAAGTCCGCTCCGATACGGTCCATCTTGTTGACGAAACAGATCCGCGGGACGCGATACTTGTCGGCCTGACGCCAGACGGTCTCCGACTGCGGTTCGACGCCCGCGACGGCGTCAAACACGGCGACCGCCCCGTCGAGCACGCGCAGCGACCGCTCGACTTCGGCCGTGAAGTCCACGTGGCCCGGCGTGTCGATGATGTTGATCCGGTGGTCGCGCCACAAGCAGGTCGTCGCCGCCGAGGTAATGGTGATGCCGCGCTCCTGCTCCTGCTCCATCCAGTCCATGACGGCCGTGCCCTCGTGCACCTCACCGAGCTTGTACGTAATCCCGGTGTAGAACAGGACCCGTTCGGTGGTCGTGGTCTTCCCGGCATCGATGTGCGCCATGATGCCGATGTTCCGCGTGCGATCGAGCGCAACCTGTCTGGGCATTACTGCGATTCGGTCGGGATTCGGGATTCGGGATTCGGGATTCGCCTGACGAATCCCTCCAAATCCCCAATCCCGAACCCCAAATCCCTTCTCCTTACCATCGATAGTGGGCAAAGGCCTTATTGGCCTCGGCCATCCGGTGCGTGTCTTCGCGCTTCTTCACGGCGCCGCCGCGCAGGTTCGCCGCGTCGAGGAACTCGTTGGCCAGCTTCTCGTACATCGTCTTGCCGTCGCCGCGCGCGCGGGCGTAGCCGACGATCCACCGGATGCTCAGCGACAGCCGCCGGTTCGGGTTCACCTCGACCGGCACTTGGTAGTTCGACCCGCCGACGCGACGCGACTTCACCTCGAGGCTCGGCTTGACGTTGTCGATGGCTTTCTTGAACGTCTTGACCGGATCGTCCCCCGTCTTCTCCTTGATGATGTCGAAGCTTCTGTAGAGAATCCGCTCGGCCGTGCTGCGCTTGCCGTCGTGCATCACACAGTTGATGAATTTGCTGACGAGCGGGCTCTGATAGAGCGGGTCCGCCAGAATGTCGCGTTTCGGAATCTCTCGTCGTCTCGGCATGCCTAATCCCTAATCCCCAATCCCCAATCCCGAATCCCGAATCCCGAATCCCTACGCTTTCTTGGGTCTCTTCGCGCCGTACTTCGAGCGCGCCTGCATCCGGCCGGCGACACCCACCGCGTCGAGCGTGCCGCGCACCACGTGATAGCGCACGCCCGGCAGATCCTTGACGCGGCCGCCGCGGATGAGCACGAGCGAGTGCTCCTGCAGGTTATGGCCGACGCCCGGAATATAGGTCGTCACCTCGATCCCGTTGGTCAGGCGGACGCGCGCGACCTTGCGCAGCGCCGAGTTGGGCTTCTTGGGCGTCTGCGTGAAGACGCGGACGCAGACGCCGCGCTTCTGCGGGCTGTCCTGCAAGGCCGGACTCTTCGTCTTGCTGACGATCTTCTTGCGTCCGTCGCGGACAAGCTGACTGATGGTCGGCATAAATAAATACCGCAGGCCCGGCCCACGGCATCGGACCCTTGAGTCGTTCCAGGCCTGAAAGCCCCGGGGGCTTGGCGCCTGAAAACCTTGGTTACCCCTACGTTCGTGTGAGTCTCGCGACGGACGGTCTTCCCGGTGCGCGATCTCGGGCCGGGACCGAAGACGCTTTCCAACAGCTGCGGAGCTAGATAGGGTGTCCCAGCCCCGACAAAACCTGTCGAATATAGCACGTGCGGGGCGGCCGCGCCAACCAGGCAATGCCTCCGCCGGTCGGATCGCCATGCCTCTTTCACCCCTTTTTTGGGTAAACTGTCCCGTCCGCGTGGGGTCCGCCTAAAGGCGGACACGACCAGGAGCCAACTCAGGTCTGCCTGAAGGGTAGACACCCCGGCGGAACAAACTCTTGAGGGGGGGAACTATGAAGCGTCTGTCGTGCACACTGGGGACCCTCGGCCTGTTCGTGCTGTCGACGACCATCGTGTTCGCGCAGCAGCCACAGCAGGCCGCGCCGCAGGGCCAGGGCGGTCGAGGCGGCGGACGCGGTGCGCCATTCCCGCCGCCAACGAATCTTCAGGTCCTTCCCAAGGACATCACGATTCCCGAACTGCAGGACACCATGCAGGCAATCGCCCAGGGGCTCGGCGTGCAGTGCACGTACTGCCACGTGCAGCCGGCCGCCCCGCCGCCGCCGGCAGGGGCAGCCCCCGCCGCCGCGGGCCGCGGGGGCCGTGGTGGCGCACCGCCACTCGATTTCGCCAGCGATGACAAAGCCGAAAAGAAGACGGCCCGCGTGATGCTCCGAATGGTGAACGACCTCAACACCAGGATCATCGCCGAGGTCGCTCCCGCGATGGGGAGGCCTGTCGCGGAGATGACCCGCGTGCAGTGCGTCACCTGTCACCGCGGGATCACCGCCCCCCGGCAGATCTCAACCATTCTCACCGACCTGATGGTGAGCAAGGGCGAAGGAGCGGCGCTGGCCAAGTACCGCGAGCTGCGGGGCCAGTTCTACGGCGCGCAGGCCTACGACTTCAGCGAACCGATGCTTGTCCGGCTGGCCCAGCAATCACTCGCGGCCAACAAACCCGACGATGCCATCGCGTGGCTGAAGCTGAACCTCGAGTTCTATCCGAAGTCCTCGCCGTCCTACGTCGCGATGTCACAGGTGCACACGCGCAAGATGGACAACAACTCGGCGATTGCGGCGTTGGAGAAGGCCGTCGAGCTCGACCCGGACAACGCGGCGACCAAGCGCCAGCTCGATCAGCTCAAAGGAGTGGCGCCGGCGGCTCCGGGCGCGCCAGCCGCGCCGGCCCAGTAAGCCGCTCGTCAGGGCCATCTACCACTTCAGCAGCATGAAGCCGCGAATGATGGTCCCGACGCTGTTGGTGAACTCGCCGAACCGTGGCGCGCCCACAACCGGGTACACGTCGCGCGGATTGAAGTGGCGGGTCGCGTTGAAGACCTGGATCCCCAGGTCTGCGGATCGGTCTCGCACGGTGAAGTTCCGGTAGATGATGAGGTCGGTCGCCATGAACGCCTTGAACTCCCGATTGTGGGGCGTGCCCGCGTACAGGTATTGATCGTTCAGGGTCGAATAGGGAAATCCTGAGCGCCATTCCACGACGGGCGAGACCACCACGCCGCCGAGCAGGTTGAAGGTCCCCCATACCAGCACCCGATGGGGGGCGTCTGTGGCCAGCCTCGACTGGCCGCCAGGCTGAACGAGCGGCGCGTCGAACCCCTGAAAGAGGGCGGAAAAGTCGTTCAGCTCGCCAGTGGCCGCCGAGCGCACGTAGCTTACGAATACCTGCTGGTTGTCTTCAAGCGTACGGCGCACAGAAAATTGCACCTCTCGATATCTGGCCTTGCCTCCGCTCGACACCGCGAGCGCGCCGCTCTGAGTAGGCACGTCCAGTGTGGCCAGGCGGATTGAGTTGCGCTCCGTCACGCTGACCTGGGCGTCCAGCCCGGGGCGAAGCTGCCGCTCGACCGCGACCGACACGGCCACCGCGCGCGGCAGGCGCAGCTCGTTGACCGACGGCTGAAGGGTCAGTGGCTGGCCGATCACCGCCTGGGTGTTTGGATCGAACCGCGTGTCGGTCCGGGTCGGATATCCGCCAAAGGCGCCGACCAACAGCGGAAGGCTGCCGACGAAACTCCCGTATCCGGCCTTGACGACGGTCCGATCGGCCTGGTCGAACGCCAAGCGCACACCGATTCGACCCGACGGCGCGCTGCCGCCGTACGAGCTGTTGCGATCGAGGCGCCCGCCGGCGTCGATCTGAAGACGATCGCTTACGTGCCAGACGTCGCGCAGGGTGAGGTTGAGCGGCCGGTCGTTCACGGAAAGCGCGCCCGGCGGTCCGAAGGTAATCTCGCGGACCTTGCTTCCGGCGGCATTCTCGATGGAGATGGTGTTCTCGGTCACAGAACCGCTGAGCCGCCGCCGGGCGAGCCCGGCGCCCAGCGTGAACTCGTGGAGCTTCGCACCGAGGGTGGCCGCGTGCTCCCAGGTGGTCTGGACGCTGTAGTGGGAGGCGCGCCGGGTCATGTGCGTAAACCAGTTGCCACGCCAGCCGGCCGGCGACAGATACGACGGCCCGCTGCCGCGGGGCGTGAGACTCGCCTCACGCCCAAACGCCCCGATCCGTACCGTGACCACATTGGTGGGATCGACGACGAACCGGTTCGTGACGCCCGCAAACAGATCCTGGCCCCTGGTGTCGGCCGCCGCCGCATCGTCGCGGCGCGGGCTGAGCGCTTCCGAGTCCCTGCCGCTCGCGAGCGCCAGGCCCTCCAGCGTCAGGCTGTTCCGATCGTTCACGCGAACATCGGTCCGCGCGAACACAATCGCGCTTTGCTCGACGATATCCGGACCGGGCCCCTTGGTGACGCCTGGGACAGGAATGCGCTCGAAGTCCCATTCGGCCGCCGAGAAGTTCCGGACGCGGCCACCGGCGCTCGCCCCATCCGCATAGATCCGCGGAAAGATGCCTTCGAGCCGTCCGATGCCGGGACTGGTGAACCGTGGCCTCGGCACGAATCCCTGCACGCCCATCGTGAACTGGTCGCCGCCCGGCTTGCTCTCGAGCTGGACCAGCCCGCCGAGCAGACCGCCGTAGGTGACCGCCATCGGGTCGCGCAAGAGATCGACGCCGCGCACGGCTTCGAACGGAAGATTGATCGAGGAAGTACCGGTCGCCGGGTCGGTGACGTTGAAGCCGTCGAGGAGCAGGGGCGTATCGTTCACGCGGGCGCCACCAAGCCGCAGCAATCCGTCGGGCCCTCTGACGACCGAGGGGAGGAGCCCCAGCGACTCGCGGGCCTTCAGCTGCGTGGACGGCAGCCGCGCCACGGTCGTCGCCGTCAGGCTGCTGCCGAGTGCGGCCGTCGTGAGCGGGGAGGGCGCGACGGTCGGCGCCACGACGGTCGTCGTCTCCGTGGTGCGCGCCAGCGGGAGAACGATCCGGACGGCGTCGGCGCGGTTAACGCGGGTGGTCTCGAATCCTTCGAGCGACGCGACGACGGTCGTGCCGCGCAGCGAGACATCGATGTCGAAGGTGCCGTCCGCGCGCGTGACGAGCGCCCTGACGAGGGTCGAGCCGTCGACGAGCTGCACTTCGACACCCGGCAGCGGGAGTCCGGTCTGATCGACCACGACGCCGCGCACCGATTGTGCGGCGGCCACGTCGGCCAGCACCAAAAGGCCGATGAGAATCGCTGAAAGACCGGCCAATTGGCGAATCTTACCGCAGTTTCGAGCTGGCGCGTATACCGGTCGGGACTGTCGACTGCCGACTTAGTCAGGAATGTATTGCGCGACGACCGCGGTGCAGTTGTCGCGGCTGCCCTGGCCGATCGCGGCGACCACGATGCTGGCGGCCACCGCGCCGGGGTCGCCCCCCTCGCCGAGCAGACGCTCGAGCTGGCCGTCGTCGAGCACACCGTGGACGCCGTCGGTCGTCAAGAGCAGCACGTCGCCTTCGGACAGTTGTTCTTCCGCGACGTGGATGTCGGTCCGGGGCCGCGCCCCGAGCACGTTGGTCAGCACGTTGCGCATCGGGTGATGCTGGAGCACGGCCTGATCGACATGCGGATCCTTGGCGAGCACGCTCGCCACCCAGGAATCGTCGATGGTCATCCGCTGCAAGCGGCCCCCGGCGTACCGATACAGGCGGCTGTCCCCGACGTGGCCGATCGCCACGCGGTCGCCCGAAAAGAGGGCCGCGACGATCGTCGTGCCCATGCCCGTGTAGGCGTCGGAGGTCCCCGCCGTCTCGAGGACATGCTCGTTGGCCAGCTGAATGGCCGTGCGAATCAGATTGGCCGTTTCCGAGAGCGACGGATCGAAACCGAACGGCCAGTCCTCGGGACGCCCGTCGCGGACGCATTCGACGATGGCGTCGACGGCGAGGTGGCTGGCGACCTCGCCGGCATTGTGCCCGCCCATGCCGTCGGCCACCACGCACAGCCGCAGCTGCTCGTCGACCGCGAAGTGATCTTCGTTGGTGGACCGAACGCCACCCTTGTCCGTCATGCCTTCCGCGCGCACCACACCACACTCCTCGTCTCGCCGTGTATCGGCCACGCTCTCTGACGTACGTCGACCGTACGTCGACCGTACGTCGACCGTACGTAGTGTCCGGCTTTAGCCGGACCGCGATCTCGACTCGTACGTGGGGTCCGCCTTCAGGCGGACCAATCCGGCTCAAGCCGGATCCCACGGGGTTGAGCGTGCATAACAATACTGGAAACTGCGCGCGCCTTCATCAATCTGTTTTCGTCTCGAGGATGAGGCTGCAGCAGGTGACAGCGCCTTCGGCCTTCGCCAGCTCACTCGCCTCGACCGTGCAGACCTTGACGCCGCGAGTTTCCAGTCGCTCGCCCGTGCGGGGCCACGCCGCTGGATAGATGACGCCATCGCCGACCCATAAGGCGTTGGCCGCCCAGGGCTCGTCGGGGTGCACCTCGATGCGGTCGAAGCTGCGGAACGGGCCGGGCGGCACCCACGCCGGGTTGGTCAGCAGCAGGCCGTCGCCCACCGCCGTCACGGCCGACTTCAGGTGCAGACAGTGACTGACGTCGACCGGCTCGACCTGATAACCGTGAGGCTCGAGCGCGCATTGCATCTGGTCGATGCCCGCCTCGTTGGTCCGCCGCGACCGGCCGACGAACACGCGGCGGCCGACCACCAGGACGTCACCGCCATCGACCGTGCCGGGGGCCTCGATGGTGCAGAGCGGGCGGTACCGGCGGAGCGCGGTGGCGACCGCCGGCGTCTCCGTGCGGCGCGACTCCGCCCCGGGGCGCGCAAGGATCGCCAGCTCGTCGAAGACAATCGCCGTGTCCTCGACAAACACCGAGTCTGGCATGTCGGGCCCCGCCTCGAGCCGTTCGACCCGGCACCCGGCAACGGCGAGCGCCGCTTCGTAGGCGCGCTGCTCGGCGCGCACCCGCTCGACGTCAATCGTCTCACGACGAAGATGGGTGAGCTCGCACCGGCCAATCGCCAGGCTCACCTCACGCGTAATTGCCACCAGCATCGGTCTTCAATCCTGAAATCAGCAATCAGCAATCAGCAATTCTTAGAGCACTCGTATCACATCGGACCGCGTGATGATGAAGGTCTTGTCCGTCTTGAAGTCGCGCACGAGCACCGCCGGATTCTCCGGCGTGATCATGGTCGACAGCAGCTGCACCGACGTGGAGATGTCGGCAAAAGGAAAAGCCGGCTGCATGATCGACTCGACCGGCTGGAGCTTGACGCCTGGACGGCCAAGCAGCTGGGCGTAGAGATGCGTCTCGTTGAGCGAGCCGATCAGCCGCTTATCCCTGGTGATCGAGATCTGCGAAAAATCGTGCTCGCTCATGATGCGAAGGGCGTGCGCCACCGGCTCCTTGGCTTCAATGGAGAGTAGCTCGCCCGACAAGCCCGCGGCGACCAGATCGCGCGCCGTCATGCCGGCGCTCTCGAGGAAGCCCCGCTCGCGCATCCAGTCGTCGTTGAACATCTTGCCGAGATACCGGGATCCGTGGTCGTGGAAGATGACCACCACCACATCGTGCTCGTGGAAGTGATCCTTGAGCTGCAGCAGGCCCGCGACGGCCGACCCGGCGGAGTTGCCGGCAAAGATCCCCTCTTCGCGCGCGATGCGGCGGGTCATGATCGCGGCATCCTTGTCGGTGACCTTTTCGAAGTGATCGACGACGTCAAAGTCGACGTTTTTCGGCAGGAAGTCCTCGCCAATCCCTTCGGTGATGTACGGGTAGATCTCGTTCTTGTCGAAGATGCCTGTCTCTTTGTATTTCTTGAAGACCGAGCCATAGGTGTCGATGCCCCACACCTTGACCTTCGGGTTGCGCTCCTTGAGGTACCGTCCCACGCCGGAGATCGTTCCGCCCGTGCCGACGCCGACCACGACGTGGGTGACCCGGCCGTCGGTCTGCTCCCAGATTTCCGGCCCGGTCTGCTCGTAGTGCGCCTCGGTATTCGACAGGTTGTCGTACTGGTTCGCCTTCCACGAGCGAGGAATCTCTTTTTCCAGCCGCGAGGACAACGCGTAGTACGACCGAGGATCTTCGGGATCGACGTTGGTCGGGCACACGATGACTTCGGCGCCAAACGCCCGCAGGGCGTCGATCTTTTCCTTCGACTGCTTGTCGGTCGTCGTAAAGACGCATGTGTACCCCTTGACGACCGCCGCGATGGCGAGGCCCATGCCGGTGTTGCCCGAGGTGCCTTCGATAATCGTGCCGCCAGGGACGAGCAACCCTCGGCGCTCGGCGTCCTCGATCATCCTGACCGCCATGCGGTCCTTGATGGAATTGCCGGGATTAAAAGTCTCCAGCTTCGCGAGCACCTCCGCCTTGACCTGTCCGCGCGTGATCGTGTTCAAGCGAACCATCGGCGTGTGGCCGATCGCGTCGAGGATCGTCTCGCAGATCTTTTTCACGGAGGTAAGTCTAGCAGCTATACTGTGCCGGGCGACCCGCATGAAGACCAACCGCCGTCGCGTGCTCGCATACCTGGTCGCGCTCGTCGGCCTGGCCGGCGTGGCGCCCGTTGCGCCGCAGACGCGGGCGGCCGCCGACACGCTGCCTCGGCGGCTGACCGATCGCACGTTCTGGCAGCTCATCGTCGATGCCTCGGAGCCGGGCGGCTCGTTCCGCTCGGACAACTTCATCTCCAACGAGAGCACGTTCCAGGAAGTCATCCCGCGCCTCCGGCAACGCGGGCCGGGCGGGGTCTACCTCGGCGTCGGGCCCGATCAGAACTTCACCTACATCACGGCGCTCCGCCCCAAGATCGCCTTCATCGTCGACATCCGGCGGCAGAACATGCTGCAGCACCTGATGTACAAGGCCCTCATCGAGGCGTCGGAGGATCGCGCCGATTTTCTGTCGCGGCTCTTCTCGCGGCCGCGCCCCGCGGGCCTCGATCGATCGTCGACGCCGCAGGCGCTCTTCGAGGCGTTTGCGGCAGTGCCCGCTGACCAGGCCCTCTTTGACAAGAACCTGCAGGAGATCGGCACGCGCCTGGTCAAGCGTCATGGCTTCGCGCTGGCGCCCGAGGACCTCAACGCGATCGAGTACGTGTACCGCGCCTTTTTTGCCAGTGGGCCAGATCTCCGGTACTCGTTCCCGCGACTGATCCCCGGCCGATGGTTTCCCACCTACGCCGAGCTGATGATGCAGAAGGACCTGACGGGCCAGAACCACAGCTACGTTGCCACCGAGGAGAATTACCGCACGCTCCGGGAGTTCCAGCAGAACAACCTGCTCGTGCCCATCGTCGGCGATTTCGCGGGAGAGAAAGCCTTGCGTGCGGTCGGCCGGTATGTCAGGGACCACGGCGCGACGGTGACGTTCTTCTACACGTCAAACGTCGAGCAGTACCTGTTTCAGGGCGACGCCTGGCTGTCGTTCTTCTCGAACGTCTCGACGCTGCCGGCCCGTCCAGAGAGCACGTTCATCCGCTCGTACTTCGACCGTGGATTCGTGTATCCGCCGGGCATCGTCACGCCCGACCTCCACTCGGTGCAGCTGCTCGACCCAATCACCGACGCGGTCGGCGCCTTCCGGGCGGGCGACATTCGCACGTATCTCGACATCGTCTCGCGCTCGAAGTAATTCGAACTCGAACCGGTTTCATAACCGGACCGGGTCCTGTCCGCGCACAGCCCACCCGAAAATGTAGTGTCCGGCTTCAGCCGGACCGTGGCAGCTATCCTATAATCGAGTCGTGCCTGAGTCTGAAGTGTCCAGCCAGCCAGCGATCCTCAGCCTGGACACGACCGCCGACATCGAACGGATTCAAGTGGAGGCGTGGCGCGTCATGTCGCCGCTTGAAAAGGCTGGCCTGGTTGGTGGGTCTCTCGCCAGTTCGATCGGCGGTGAACCGCGCACCACTCTCGACGTTGACATCGTCGTTGCCATGGCCGAAACCGACGTCGATTGTGTTCTGGCCGCGTTGGGATCTGAGTTCTACGCCGATGCCGGCGCTATTCGGCGCGCGATTCATCAGCGCTCCAGTGTCAATGTCATCCATCACGCCTCGGCCATCAAGGTGGATCTGTTCATCGCCGGCGGCTCTCCGATAAGGATGGCGCCAGCGTCGGCGAGTTCGTCAGGTCGCCGCCCAGCCGGTCCGGCTCCAACGCTTTCGCCAGACCGAAGTCGAGAATCTTCACGACGCCTTCCGGCGTGATCTTAATGAGCGCGGTGATCTGATAGGGGCCGATCTGGGTGCCAGGCGTTAAGGCCACGATGCGCGTGATTGTAACCTGCAGTCCGCCGCGGTCGTGACAAGATGCTGATGCTCCCGTGAAGCTTCGAAATTCACATCTGGCCGTCGTCGAGAGATCCAAAGTCGTTGAATACCTTCTGAACGCGGCGCATCCGGACAATGGCGGAAAGGCGCAGTTCTTCGAATCGCTCGGCTTAAGGTCGAGTCAGCTCATGGCGAGAAATATGTTGTCGACGGGCCCCTGTCGTCGCACACTGGGACGGCACCCAGCCGGTTGGTGCGGACCCTTTGGATCATCGATCGAGGCTTGGAAACACCTCGACTGGAGACGGCCTATCCTGGCAGGGAGTGAGGCTTCGGCATGATGAGAGAACACGAACGTGTCGTCCTGACGGCGCCCCTTACCAAGGAAGGTCTAGAGACTGGGGACGTAGGGACCGTGGTGCATGTCTACCAAGACGGCAAGGCGTATGAAGTGGAATTCACCACTCTTGACGGTCATACAGCTGCTGTGGCGACGGTCGAAGTTTCTCAGGTTCGTCCCGTCGGCAGCCGCGAAATCACTCACTCCCGCCAGCTCGCGGCTCGATGAGGCGACCATCCGCCAACCGATCATCAATCACCAATCCGCAATCACCAATGCACGTTCGCGGGCGGTTTCCAGTTCTAGATCAGCTCATCGGTGCGGGGACGGCGATCGCGCGCGCCTCGCGGGTGAACCGCTCGGTGAACGCCTCGGCGGCCACGTCATCGTCGAGGGTCAGGGTCGTGCGCACATCTTGAAGCTATAGCTGAGACATCATGATGTCAACGTATCCTCCGTCCGCCTGAAGGCTGACGCGCCGTCAATTGGCCTTCGCCGGAGGTTTCCAGTTCTGGAGCAAGGTGATGGGCAGCAGCCGGCCCCTGCACCTGCGGCTGGATGTGATCGAGCAACGTGACGACTGCGTTATCGGTAGGTGACTGGCTGTAGCCCCGCCTCGATGTCCGCGCGGTACCGCTCTTCCCATGGAGGCAGCTTCAGATCGCGTCCGAGCGCGGGGAGCGGCTCATCGACGAGAAACCCGGGCTGCATCGTCGCGACCTCGAACAGCACACCGCCCGGCTCGTGGAAATAGATCGACTTGAAGTAGCAGCGGTCGCGCACGTCGGTGACCGCGCAGCCCCATCGGATGAGCTCCTTGCGGATCCGCAGCTGCTCCTCATCGGTGGAGGTCGCCATCGCCACGTGATGGACCGTGCCAAGGCCGTTCATCGCCGCCTCGGCGCGAACATCGTGCACGATGTCAATCGTGTGGCCCGGCAGGTCGCCGTTGACGGACACGCGAATCCGTCCTTCAGTCTCGTTGACGACGGCATATCCCAGCAGCCCGGTCATGAACTCGACGGTCCTGACCGGCGATCGCACGACCATCGTGACGCTGTGGATGCCGCGGATGGCGGTGGCGGCGTCCAGATCGTCACCGGACAGCCACGGCGCCCGCTCGTCGCGATCGGTGGCGACCAGCTCGAAGGCCAGGCCCGACGGAGCGCAGACAGCGATCGACGCTTCGCCAAAGCGCGGCT
>MELA01000035.1 GCA_001767495.1 Acidobacteria bacterium RIFCSPLOWO2_12_FULL_65_11
CCCGCAGAAGACCTTCCGCCCGCTCTTGTTACCGACCGGCGCCGCTGGCGGCGTCGGATCGCATGCATCAGCCATGGGGTGATTGTACTGGATCTCGCTGTCCGTGAAGTACCGGGAGCTCCTGCTCGATCAAAAAGTCGAGCCTGGCGTGCGCGCCGCGGAGTGCCCGCTCGACATCGGCCGGGCTGTCGCCGTGCGCAAAAATGAACCCGAGGTAGCTTGCGCCCTCAGGAAGCGGGACGAGCAGCTGATCGGTTTTCGCCGTGATGCGCAGATCGTCGATGCCGGCGACGCGACGAGCATCCTCTGCCCCTTCGACACGCCGAAACACGCCGCGCCTCGGGATCGGGATCATCATCACGCCCGACGCCACGGATTCCCGTCGCCAGGCGCCAGGCGATTCGCCTAGAGCATGACGCACCAGAAGCTCCTCTAGGGGGATCGGGGTTTGGGATTCCCCAATCCCAGTTCTTTCGAATCGCAGCGCGCGCGCGCAGAGGCCGCCGATCGGACGGGCAGCCACCTCCAGGATGAAAACGCCATCGTGATTGACGCGGCACTCGGCGTGGATCGGACCGTGCCGCAGGCCAAGCGCCTGAACCGCCCGCGCCGTCGTCGAGGCGATCGCCTCCTGGACTCCGGCCGGCGCGACCGAGGGGGTCACATAGATCGTTTCCTCAAAGAACGGCCCGTCGAGGGGATCGGGCTTGTCGAAGATCGCGAGTACCTTCAGCGCGCCGTGATGGAGCACGCCCTCAACGGCGTATTCGCGACCCGGGATGAATCCTTCGACGAGGGCCATCTCGTGCGCTTCGTCCTGCTCGACGCGAACGTCAGGCGACCGGAGAAGCGCGCGCAGCCGGAAGAACGCGGCAATCAGCCCCTCGGGATCATCGGCGCGCATGACGCCGCGACTGGCGGAGAGGGCCAACGGCTTGATGACGCACGGGTACGTAGCGGACTGCGCCACTTCGTGCGGATCGCCGTCGATCATCGTGGAGACGAACCAGGGCACTGGGAGACCCGCATCGCGCAGGCGCTCGCGCGAGCGTAACTTGCTCTTCGCCGCAGCCGCCGCCTCCGGTGAATGGCCCGGCAGTCCGAGCGCCTCCATCACGCGCGCGGCAAAGACTGTCGGCCGGTCGCCCACGACGAGGACGCCGTCAATCGGCCGGTCGCGATGGGCAGCCCGGATCGCGTCGACCGACCTGAGCTCGTCGTGAAACCGAATCGGGATCGCGCCGTCCCGCCAGGGATCATCGAGTACGGCGCAGCGATCGGTGGCGAATACAAGATCCACACCAAGGCGCTCGGCGGCCTCGCCAAAGGATCTCGTTTGGTACCCCGTCGTGGTGGCTAGCAGCAGTACGCGCGGCATTATTCACTTTGTGCGCGGGGCCCCACCCCCACGCACCTGCCACCGCTCGCTTCGCTCGCGGCGCTGACTCGTGGCAACAAGCCACTTGGACGAGCACCTAGACAAGACTTCCCTGCTCCGGGTTGGGTTCCGCGCAACAGTACCAGGGCTCGCTCAGGTACGGCACGCCGGCCCGAGGGCCAGCCCGCGGCCTGCTCGGCCGCGGCGTGCCGGCGCGCTCGTGCGCGAGCGTCGAGATCTCATCAAAGATCGCGGCGCGGCCGCTGTTGAGGCGCACTCCCACAAGCGTCGTGACGTCACGATGCAGCTCCTCGACCCTCGGGTCGGCGTGCGACCAGCGATAGGTCAGCGTCGCCGGATCGAATCGGCCGATCCGCTGGCGGAAGTCCTCGAGCTCCAACAGCCGCGAACCCTCCGGAACGAGCAGGCGAATCGCCAGCTGAATGGGCGCGACGTGCTCGACCACATCCAAGGCCTCGATCGTGTCGACGAGATCGCAGTAATCATCGAGGGTCAGCCAGGGATGGAACGCCACGAAGGTCGGGACGAGCGCCACGCCGGCATCGCGGCAGAGCGCCACCGCCTCGATGAAGTCGGCCCGCGTGTGGCCTTTGTCGAGGATCCCCAGCACGCAGTCATCGATCGACTCGACGGCGCTCGTCACAAACGCGCAGCCGGACTCCATCAGGCGCGGCAGCAAGAGACGATGCTGCAGCAGGTGCTCGATCTTGATCGTGACGTCGTAGCTCACGGACGGATGCGCGGCGTGCAAGGCCGTGATGATGCGCATGGCGTGTGTGGGACCGTTGAAGAAATCGGGATCGCCGAAGGTGATGTGTTGGGCGCCGGCCGCCACGAGCGCATCGATGTCGGCCGCTACGACGTCGGGCGACACGACGCGAAACTGTCCCTGGTAGATCGGCACGACCGGACAATGCCGGCACAAATGTTTGCAGCCGCGGCTCGCGTCTGTCGAACCGACGACCTTGCGTGTGCCGTCAGGCATGTGCAGCGTCGCGTAGCGTGAAAGCGGCGGCAGCCCGGATCGATCCGGAACGAGAAATTGGAGGCGCGGGATCGTCTTGGCAGTGGCGCTGGAATGCTTGACGCCGGACCTAAGGTCCGGCCTACGTACGCCATTCGCGATCGCACGCGCGATGTCGACAAGATCTCCCTCGAACTCACCCCCCAACACCTCGTCCACGCCAAGCGAGCGCAGCCACGATTCGTTCGGCGGTGCGTACAGCCCGTAAGCGCATAGCCGAGCGGACGCGTTGAGCCGGCGCGCCTTCTCGATGATCGGCCCCGCCAGCCGCGTCGCGGTGTGCATTGGCAGATGCACGCCGATCAGCGAGGCTCCCGACACGCTCGCCTCCCGAAGGCGGTCCTTGGCCAGGTCCACGCAGTCCACGTCCCAGCCGGCGTTGCGGAGCCAGGCCGCCGGCGAAGCCAGGCCGACGGGTTGGCGACCGAGGTCGTAGGTGGAGATCAGCAGTGCGCGCACGGAATTGGCAAAGCCTTGAGCTTGAAGCCCTGAGCCTTGAGCCATTCTGACACGACGTCTGGTAGACTGCGGCGGATGACCACGACCACCTTGGACGTCCCGAGCCTGGCTCCCTCCACGGTCGCCACCGATCGCGCGTTCTTTGGCCATCCCCGCGGCCTTTCCACGCTGTTTTTTGCCGAGATGTGGGAGCGCTTCAGCTACTACGGCATGCGCGGCTTCCTCATCTTGTACATGACGGCGGCGACCGCCGTTGGCGGCATGGGACTCGACGTCGCCGCCGCCGGCGCCATCTACGGGACCTACACGTCGCTCGTCTACTTGATGAGCCTGCCGGGTGGCTGGATTGCGGACCGCCTGATCGGGCAACGGCGCGCCGTGCTCTACGGCGGGATCTTGATCGCCGCTGGCCATTACTCGCTGGCCGTCCCGACGACCGGTGCGTTTTACCTGGGTCTGCTGCTGGTCGTACTCGGCACGGGTCTCCTCAAGCCCAACATCAGCGCCATCGTCGGTCAGTTGTACGCACAGGATGACGTCAGGCGAGACGCCGCATTTTCGATTTTCTATATGGGGATCAACCTGGGCGCGTTCTTTGGTCCGCTCATCACCGGGTACCTTGCGCAAAGCGAAGGATTCCGCGCGCGGATCGTGGGATGGGGCATGGATCCAAACTCCGCGTGGCACTGGGGATTCGGCGCCGCCGGTGTCGGGATGACGTTCGGCCTGCTGCAGTACGTCCTCGGAGGACGCGCGCTCGGCAGCGCGGGCATCGAGCCCGCGCCGGCTTCGTCGCCCGAAGCAGCCGCGAAGCTGAAACAACAGGCCATCGTCTGGCTGGGCGGTGGCTTTGCGCTGCTCGTCGCGCTGGGTCTGGCGATCGCCAGCGGAGTACTTCCCGTGACGGCATCGCAGATCACGGGCGCATACGGCTACATCCTGCTGCTCGTCACGCTCGTCTTCTTCGGGTGGCTGTTCTTCGCGAGCGACTGGACGCCGGTCGAGCGCAAGCGATTGTACG
The DNA here is from genome assembly GCA_001767495.1 of Acidobacteria bacterium RIFCSPLOWO2_12_FULL_65_11. GTDB lineage: Bacteria > Acidobacteriota > Vicinamibacteria > Vicinamibacterales > CAVVIG01 > 2-12-FULL-65-11. The sequence continues at coordinate 3,904 of MELA01000035.1, forward strand.
TGATTGGCGTGTACTTCGTGTCGGCCGCGCTCTTCTGGTCGGTCTTCGAGCAGGCGGGATCGACCCTGAATCTGTTCGCCGACCGAAGCACAGAGAACGTGGCCTTCGGCAACGCGTTTCCGAGCAGCTGGTGGCAGTCGCTGAACGCGATGGCCATCTTTCTCCTTGCGCCGGTGTTCGCCTGGCTCTGGGTCAAGCTCGGCGACCGCGGGCCGGCCTATCCGACCAAGTTCGCGCTGGGTCTGGTTGGCGTCGGCTTGGGTTTCCTCTACCTCGTTCCGGGGGCCCAACTGGCGGACACGGGCGCCAAAGTTGGCATCAGCTGGCTGTTCATGGTGTACGTGATTCATACCCTTGCCGAGCTATGCCTCAGTCCTGTCGGCCTGAGCTCGATGACCAAGCTGGCACCCTCACGCATCGTGGGCCTGATGATGGGCGTCTGGTTCCTCGGCGCGTCGGTGGGCAACTTCATCGGGGGACAGGCGGCGTCATTCTACGAGGAGCTGCCCCTGCCGACGCTCCTCGGCGCCGTCGCGATCTTACCGATTGTCGCGGGCATCGTCATCCTCGTCTTGCGCAAGCGGCTGACCGAGCTGCAGGGCGGGGTCCACTGACGCTTGCGTTGCAGATTGCAGTTTTGTTGCCCGATTTCAATCTGCATTCTGAAATCTGCATTCTGAAATTCCATGCCTCTTGATGAGTATCGAAAGAAGCGAGACTTCAGCAAGACGCCAGAGCCGGCCGGCAAGGCGGCGAAGAGCAAGACGCACGAAGGGTTCTTCTGCGTCCAGAAGCACCTCGCCAGTCATCTCCACTACGATTTCCGTCTGGAGCACAACGGTGTGCTTCTCTCATGGGCCGTGCCGAAGGGGCCGTCGCTCGATCCATCGGTCAAGCGGCTCGCCATGCACGTCGAAGACCACCCGATCGAGTACGGCGAGTTCGAAGGCGTCATCCCAGAAGGCTACGGCGCGGGCATCGTGATGCTGTGGGATCGCGGCACCTGGACGCCGGAGGTCGCCGACGTCGACGCGGCGCTCGCGAAGGGCGATCTCAAGTTCACGCTGAACGGCTACAAGCTCAAAGGGTCGTGGGTACTCGTACGAACGAGCGGCCGCTATCCCGGCGCGCGGCGTGGATCGGGCCGGGGGGAAGGGGCGACCGGATCAGGTGATGGCCGAAGCTGGCTGCTGATCAAACATCGCGACGAGTGGTCGGGCGATCTCGACATCACCGAGTTTTCGCCGAAGAGCATCAAGAGCGACGGCGACCTCGAGGACATCCTCGCCGCGGACACGCCGGAGGTGTGGCGATCTGGCAAACCAGCCAAAGGTGGCGCCGCCGGCGCGATGCTGACAGCAATCATCGATCGCGCGGCACAACCCAAAGCGAAACGGAAACCGAAACGGACTCGCTAGGCATCTCCCAGTAGACGCCGGGAGAGCACACTCCACACGGCGTAGGCGAGACGCGGCCGATCGTGGCGCGCGATCTCGCTGGTCCAGAACTCCCCGCCCACCAGTTCGCAGTGCTCATTGAGCGATCCGATCGCCAGCGGCTCTTTGTGCTCGACCGCGTATCGGCCGAGCACCTGCGGAGATGGCACCTTCACGTTGGCAATCACGACGTCGACCTTGCGCCCAATCGCGTCCTCAATCCTGGCGACGGCCTCGGCGGCCGTGAATCCGTTCATGCCACGGCCCTCGGTGAGCAGATTGGCGACCAGGATGATCGGACCGCGCATCTTGGCCAGCGCGTCGGCGACACCGCCCACGAGCAAGGTCGGCATCAGGCTGGTGTAAAAGCTGCCCGGGCCGATGATGGCGGCGTCGAAATCCGCGATCGCTCTCGCGACCGCCGGGTGGATCGACACCGCTGGCTCCAGCCAGATACGTCGGATGAGACGACCAGAGACCTGTCCCGCATCGACCTCGACCTCGCCGCGCGTGATCGTCCCGTCGCCGTACTCCGCGCACACCGACGCCTGCTCGACGCTGACCGGCCAGACGCGCCCGCGACAGCCGAGCAGCGCGCGCAGGCCGTCCACGGCGTCGAGAAAATCGCCGCTGTAACGCTCCATCATCGACAGCAGGAGGTTGCCGCCGGTGTGACCGCTCAGCCGCGCGTGCTCGAGCGTCGGCAGCCGCGCGAGCAACACCCGCCGCGCCTCGCGCGTGTTGCGCGCCAGCGCCAGCGCGCACCGCAGCACGTCGCCCGGGGGCAGCACGCCGAGCTCGTCACGCAGCTGTCCGGAGCTCCCGCCGCTGTCGAACATCGTGACGATCGCGTTGGTGTGAAGCCAAGGGTTGTTCTTCAGGCCGCCGAGCAGACTCGGCAACCCCGTGCCGCCGCCGAAGCAGCCGACGTTGAGCTCGCGCAGGCGCATCGGCGCATTGTACAAGCTGTCGGTGTCTTAGCCACTGAGGCACGAGGATCACAGAGGCACGGAGTCACGGGAGCATACGGCTGGTTCATGCCAGGCACTCCGGGGGCGGTGGCGTAGACGAGATTCTGCTCGGCGACATCGCGGACCTTCGCCAGACGCATTCCGGCGGAGCGGTGGTGGCGGCGGCGGATCACGTGGTGATGCTGCTACACTGAGGACACGCTGAGGTTTGCAGATGACACGAAGGGCTGGTTTGCAGCTGCTCGCGCTGGCGCTTGTCGCGTTGTCGCTCGGCGGCTGCTCGGGCAAGGCGAGCGCGGTCGTCTTCCCTCCCGACGATCCGATCTACCCCGGCGGCCTGAAGCGCCCGCGTGCCGACATCGTGCGCTTCATGGAGCAGGACGTGATGCCCTGGGCGCGCGTGGCACTCGGCCCGTTCAAGAGTGGGCCGGCTTCTATCACGTGCCAGACGTGTCACGGGCCGGACGGGGAAGATCGCGAATGGCAGATGCCGGCCGTCGCCAGGCTGCCGCAGCCTGATCTGCGCGATCAGGGATGGGAGGCGTTCGGGGGGACCATGGACGCGCAGATGCGGAATGCGATCTACGGCTACCTGACCTACCGGGAGAAGGAGATGCTCACGGCCTACATGCGCGAGATCGTGATGCCTGGCATGGCGCGCGTGCTCGGCCGTCCTGCTTTCGATTTCACGCAATCCTACGAATACAACCGCGCACGAGTGGCGTTCGGTTGTTATCACTGCCACCGAGTGAAGTAGACCACGGTCCGGCTGAAGCCGGACACTACGTATGCGAACGATCAACAGACCGAACAATCAGTAGATCGTATGTAGTGTCCGCCTTCAGGCGGACGGTCAGCGTGCAGGAACGAGCGTCAGGACCGACTCGGCCTGCGCCTGGACGGCGGCCTCGCTGAACGGCAACGGAAAATACTCGCCCGCCGCCCACAGCTTCGCGAGATCGCCGAAGTGCGGGCTGGCCGGCGATCCCGATTGCCCGGGCGCGTTCTGAGCGACAGACCGATCCCAATCCGCAAGATCGAAGATTGCGCTGAATGACGCACCGACCGTCGCCTCGAACCCCGGGCCCGACGTCGACATGAGAGTGTCGGCGTACCCGGCCCTCGCAAACGGCCCGACGGCGAACAGACGCCTGGCCGCGTCGGTGATCGCCAGCGGATGGCCGAAGGTGGTGGTGTGGAGCCTGCCCCACGACCAGCCCGCTTCCACCGGGCCACCCTGCGCGCGAAGCTCGTCAACGGCCGCGGTCAAGGCGCGTCCGAGGAGCGCGTCGCGCGATCGGATCACGTCGCCGTCAAACCAGCGGCGGGACGGCGCGGTCAGCGCCGCCACGAAGACATCGCCGGCACGCGAGACGAATTCCGCCGCGAGATCGGACTCGAGCCGCTGCTCCGCCATCATCCGTCGTGTCGTCCGCTCCCACGTCACGTAGATCGCGGCCGCGACCGAATCGGTTGTCACCTTCCGATCCCAGGACAGGAGCTGCTGGCGTGCCCGCATGACGTCCTCGCGATCGACCCGAACACGAACGACGAGCGGGACCAGCCGCTCGGCCGTCCACGAGAGGACGTCGTGCTGGAGATCCTTGAAATCGTCGAGCGTGAACGTCCGTCCACTCTCGAACACGTCGTGGAGCCGACCCGTTCGCGCCAGGCTACGGTTCGCCGATGCGACATACCCCGCGGCCGGACGAGCGTCGTGTGGCAACTCGTCGAGCGTGCGCCAGCCTTTCCACTCGAAGGCGCCGGTCCAGCCGGGTGCCGGCAGCGCCCCGTTCCACCCGCTGCGAATGGGGACGCGCGCGGCAACCTGCGAGCCGATGACGCCGTCACGGTCGGCGAACACGAACTCGGCAGGCGGCATTTTCCAGCGCTCGAGCGCCGCACGGAACTCGGCTGCAGACGCCGTGCGATTGAGGGCGAGGCTGGCCAGCTCGCCCGCCGTGCCAGGCTCCGCGCCGCTCCACCGGACGACGAAGGCGAGATTCTTCTCGCTGTCCACGGCGAAGACCACGCCCCGCGGCGTGTATTCGAGGTCGAAGGTGATGGGCACCGTGCGGCCCTTGAGCCACATCGACTCGGTGACCACGGTGGTGTTGGTCCACCGGCCGCGATCCTCAACCTGGTGGCGGTTGGCCGGATTGAGGCGCTCGACGTACACGTTCTGGACGTCGGCGGGAAACGACGTCATGCCCCAAGCCACGCGATCGTTGTGGCCGATGACGACGCCCGGCAGCCACGGGGCGGTGGCGCCGATCACGTTCCAGCCTGGGGCTGTCAGATGGACGAGATAGCGAAGCGACGGGTTCGCCAGCGTCCGATGTGGGTCGGTGGCCAGAAGCGGCGCTCCGGTCGCCGACCGGCGAGCCGAGACGACCCAGGCATTGCTGCCTGTAAGGTCCGGCTCAAGCCGGACACTACGACTGAGCGGCGCGTCCAATCTGATGAAGAACGGCGCCGTCCCGACGCTGCGCAGCGCGTCACCGACTGCGTAGGTCACGACCTGCGGGTCGAGACCGGCGGGCATGACGGGGGGGATCTCGGCCGGCAGCAGCGCCCGGGCCCTCGCAATTCCCAACGAGGCAACCAGGCGCGCCCGAAACACTTCTGCCAGCGCTCCGTCGGCCGACGTGAAGGCATCGGTCCGATTCAGCAGATCCTCAGGGCGCCAGAATTCCGGGCGCCATCCTGCCAGCACGAACTCCTGGGGCGGACGCTCCTGCGCCACGGCGACCCAGGCGTTGATCCCTCGCACGAATGCGGTGGCAATCGCCCTGGTGTCGCTGCCGTAGCTCGCCCACTCGGCCTCGAGATCGCCGCGATATTGCATCCGGCGGGTCGCCGCGTCGCGACCCGCGAAGTTCACACCGAAGACCTCTGCGAGCCGGCCCTGCACGGCTCGGCGCCGCAGGTCCATCTGGAACAGCCGGTCGCCGGCCTGGACGTAGCCCTGCGCAAAGAACAGATCGTCGGTCGTCGCGGCTGTGATGTGCGGCACGCCGAAACGGTCCCGCACGACGCGCACCGGCGCGGACAGGCCGTCGACGGCCACTGTGCCGGAGAGCGGCGGCGAGGCTGGCGGAGGCGGCGCCGGTTCCTCGCGCCGACAGGCCACAAGAGCCACAGGGACCCACAGAAGGATCAACCACAGAGCCGCAGAGCCGCAGAGCCGGCTGGGTCCGCTTCGCCGCCGGCATGCAACGCAGGCCGGTGACTCCGTGACTCTGTGGTTGATTTTGCCCAGGGTCTCCGTGGTGGGTACACTACATCGCATGGCGATCAAGGAGGCGTTGCTTGCCGAATACGATCACGAGATGGGCACGACGCGCAAGCTGCTCGAGCGGATTCCTGAGGACAAGCTCGCGTGGAAGCCGCACGACAGATCGATGTCGCTCGGCGACCTCTCGACGCATCTGAGCCACCTCCCGAACTGGGCTGGCCCGATCCTGAACGACTCGTCGTACGATCTGAGCGACACACCGCCCAACCCTGCGACCGGGACGTCACGCGCCGCGATCCTGGATCGGTTCGATGCGGCCGTCAAACAGGCGCGCGGCTGGATGGACAAGGGCGACGCGGAGTATGCCGCGCGCTGGTCGCTTCTGCGCGGCGGGCAGGAGATGTTCTCGATGCCTCGCGTGGCCGCATTTCGCAGCTTCATTCTCAATCACATGATCCATCATCGCGGCCAGCTCAGTGTGTACTTGCGGCTGACCAACGTCCCGGTGCCGGCGATTTACGGCCCGTCAGCCGACGAAGGATAGCGTACCGACATCCCCAGCATGGACCCCTTCGCGTCCTCGATTCCAAGCTTTGTCCCGAGGCCCTCGCTCAGGAGCGGCCACAAGATGACCATCTACAGCTGGGGGAACCCGCGATACTTCCCCAGGCTGCCGGCCTCGACGCCTCGCTTTTTCGACGTCGACGCCGAATCGCGCGTCGTCGCGGAGTGTCACTGGCAGCCGCGCGCACGGGAGCATCTCACCCTCGTCGTCCTGCACGGACTAAATGGTTCGAGCGATGCCCATTACATGAAGGGACTCGCCACCAAGGCCTTCGCCCGCGGCTTCAACGTCGTCCGTCTCAATCAACGCAATTGCGGTGGCACCGAGCATCTGTCGGTCGGGTTGTTCCATTCCGGCCTGACGGCTGACGTGGCCCACGTCGTTCACGAATTGAGTGAGGTCGACGGGCTGACCGCAATCGCCGTCGCCGGCTACTCCCTTGGTGGCAACGTCGCGCTCAAGCTCGCGGGCGAGTACGGCACCCATCCCCCGCGGACGCTCAGGGCGATTGCCGCCGTGTCGCCCATCATCGAGATCGCCGACTGCATCCGTGCACTCGAGGGCCGCGGCAACCTGCTCTATCAGTGGAACTTCGTCAGAGACATCAAGCGGCGCCTGCGCCGGAAGGCGCGTCTGCGCCCTGGACTGTTCGATCTGGCGAGGCTCGACGCCGTTCGGACCATTCGTGAGTTCGACGACGCATACACGGCCCCGTACTTCGGCTTTCGCAGCGCCGAGGACTATTACCGTCGGGCCAGCGCGATGCGCGTCATCGATCGCGTCTCTCTGCCAACGCTCGTCATCACGGCCGAGGACGATCCCTTCGTCCCCTCGCGGCCGTTTCGCGATGCCGCAATCACAGGCAATCCCCATATCGACCTGCGCCTCTGCGAGCACGGCGGGCACTGCGGGTTTGTCGGCCCGTCCTCGGCCGACAACGACGGGTATTGGGCGGAGAATCAGGTGGTCGATTTCGTCACGGCCGCGGCAGGCGCTCCATGAGCATCTTCGCCAGCTCCGGGCCCTTCCCTTGCTCTTCGTGCTTGAAATACACGAACACGTCACGGCATGAAGCGGTCTCGCGCACGATGGTTTCGGCCCAGCGTGCGATATCGTCCGCCGTGTAGCCTTCGTCTCGCAATCTGAAGTACGCGTAGTCGGCCGTCACCCGCGCCGGCGTGGACATCTTCTCGCTGTCCGCCACGCACAGCGCGAGATGACGCGCCGCGAGCCGCTCGTACACCTCGTCGTCCAGCCATGACGCGTGCCTGAATTCGAACGCGGCGCGGATGCCGATCGGCAGTAGGGCGAGAAAGGCGTCGAAGACTGCCAGATTCTTCTTCAAGCTCGGCGGAAGCTGGAATAACAGCGTGCCGAGCTTGTCGCCAAGCGTGCCGGCCACGTGGCAGAACGTGGCCACGAGCGGCTCACAGTCCTTCAGGCGGCTGTCGTGCGTGATTCGTCGCGGCGCCTTGAGCGTGAGCTTGAACGGCGAGGGAGTCTGGGCGGCCCAACCACCAACAAGCTTTTCGTTCGGCATCCGGTAGAACGTGTAATTGATCTCGACGGTTGGAAATCGCGCGGCGTAATAGGGCAGCATCTGTCCTGCCGGCAGATTGACGGGATAGAAACTACCCCTCCATTCGGGATAGTTGTAGCCGGACGTGCCGATCCAGATCATGACGGCTGACTGTAAACTATCTCCATGCGCGCTCACACGCTTTTCATATGCCTCGCGCTTGCCGCCGCCGGCTGCCAGTCATCGCCGAGCGAGCGCACCTACCCGCTTGAGGGTCAAGTGCTCTCGGTCGCCCTGGACCGTCAGCAGGCCGCCATCAAACATGAAGCCATCAAGGGCCTCATGCCGGCAATGACGATGTCGTACAAGGTCAAGGAGCAGCGATGGCCCGACGGCATCGCGCCCGGTGACTTGATCCAGGCGACGCTCATCGTGGCCTCGAACGACGCATACCTGACCGCAGTGAGAAAGGTCGGGCAGGCGCCGCTCGAACAGCCGCCGGTCAATGCGCCCGCGCCGTCGGCTTCATCCGGCTTTGAGCTGCTCAAGCCCGGTGAGGCTGTCCCCGATGTACCGTTTGTCGACCAGGACGGCCGGAAACGAACCTTCGCTTCGTTCAAGGGATCGGTCGTGGCTGTCACCTTCATCTACACGCAGTGTCCGCTTCCGGATTTCTGTCCTCTGATGGATCGCCAGTTCGTGTCGATTCAGCAGGTGATCAAGAGCGATCCGACTCTGGCGAAGGTCCACCTCGTGAGCGTCAGTTTCGATCCCTTGACCGACACGCCGCCCGTGCTGAAGAAGCACGCGCGTGCGCTGAAGGCGGATCCGGCCCGCTGGACGCTGCTGACCGGTGACCGCGACGACATCGATCGGTTCGCGGCACGGTTCGGGTTGTCCGTCTTGCGGGCGCCGAACGACCAGCGCGACATCACCCACAATCTGCGAACCGCGATCGTCGATGCCGAGGGCAAGCTGGTCAAGGTGTACCTCGGCAACGAATGGACGCCAGATCAGGTGATGGCCGACCTCAAGACCGTTGGGACGATGAAGCGATAAAGGGGGACGGGAGTCATCTTCTCACCTCGCGAACGACGGCTGATCTCTCGACTGCGGACGCCGCTCGCCGTACAGCGGTACCTCAATCGTCTGCCCTACAACCTCGAGCCGGGCGGACGCGCCACCCAACGCAGTTTCCGCGGCGTCGTCCGCCACGGATGCGCGCACTGTATGGAAGCGGCGCTCTTCGCCGCCGTCGTGCTCGAACAGCACGGCTATCCGCCACTCGTGCTGAGCTTCGAGTCGATCGACGAGCTCGATCACGTCATCTTCGTGTACCGCCATGGCGGCCGATGGGGATCGGTGGCGCGATCGCGCGACCCGGGGCTCCACGGCCGAAAGCCCGTGTTTGCCACGCCGCGCGCGCTGGCACTCAGCTACGTCGATCCATATGTCGACCTGACCGGACGGGTCACGGGGTACGCGGTGATCGATCTCGGGCGGCAGATGGGCGCGTACGACTGGCGGCTGGCCGCCACCAATGTCTGGAAGGTCGAGCGAGTCTTGATCGAGTACCCGCATCGACCAATCGCGTCCTCCGACCGGCGGGTCGACTGGTTACGCGCGCGATACCGTGCGTTCAAGAAGCAGTTTCCGCACCGAAAGCCGCTCTTCTACCGCGACCGCGAACGATGGACGGAGCTGCCGCGGGAATTCACTAGTCGAGATCGAAATCCCTTGTGGGCTTGGTGATCGGTTCTTCGCGCGCCTGGCGTAGAGCCTCTTCGAAGCGGCGCGACAGCGCATCGCCCCGGGTCTTTTCCGAGTTGACCGACTGCTCAAAGGCCGCCTCGCGCCGCGCGGCCTCTTCCGCGAGGATGCGGTGCGCGTCGCCGAGCTCAGGCTTGTTGCCCCGGTCGGGCTCCTTGTGCGAGACGACACGTCCGAGGTTGCTGTCGATGACGAGCGTCGTCTGGCAGCAGGGGCACGTGACCTCGATTTCAGACCGCAGTCGAGCCATGACCGTTCCCCCCTTTCGCGAAACCGCGTCGACGCCGGACTATCATAGCCTGAGTGAGTCACGGCCAGGCGTCGAAGGTTCGGATCGCCACCTACAACGTCCATCGCTGTCGTGGTATGGACGGGCGCACGCGCCCCGACCGCATCGCGTCGGTGCTTCGCAGGATCGGCGCTGATGTGGTGGCGCTCCAGGAGGTCGTCGGCGCGGGACCGCGCGGCGGCGGCCACGCCGAAGCGATTGGCGCCGCGCTCGGCATGGGATGGGTCATGACCCCGGCGCGTCTGTTACGCGACCATCAATTCGGCAACGCCGTCCTCAGTCGCTTTCCCATCACCGATCACGTCGGGCACGATCTGTCGTGGAAGACGTGCGAGCCGCGCCGCCTGCAGCGCGCCGACATCGCCATCGACGGCTGGACCCTCCATGTCTACAACGTGCATCTGGGAACGGCCATTCTCGAACGGCGTCATCAGGCCGAGCGGCTCGCGACGATCGTCACCGATCGGCACGTGACCGGACCCAAGCTCGTGCTGGGCGACTTCAACGAATGGATGCGCGGGCTAGTAACGACGCTCATGAGCGCGCGGCTCAACAGCGTCGATCTGGGAAATTACTTGCCGCGCCGGCGGACGTACCCCGGCCTCTTCCCCTTGCTACATCTCGATCACATCTATTATGCGGGGCGGGTAGAGATCGTCGGCATCGAGCTGCCACGCACGCCGCTCGCGCTCATGGCTTCCGACCATCTGCCGCTCGTGGCAGATATCAGAATCGGCTAGGTCAGCTCTCTTCTTCGAACTCGCCTTCCTCGGGCGGACCGACGCGGGTGGAGGGGCGCAGGGCTTCTCGGTAGTCGAACAGCGGCAGGTCGCGCACGTGCTGTGAAACCAGACAGGCCGGCGACTTCTCCTCGACGACGACCGTGACCGGGCTCCCTTCGACGCCTTCCCGGAAGGTGATGCGGCAGCCGCAGGCGAGCCGTGCGTGCGTGAATCCCTTCACCATTGCTCCGCGAATCATACTACACGTCTTATAGCAGCCCCTTGATCTCGCTCTCGAAGGTCGCCTTCTGCCCCATGCCGATGTGCTTGGAGCAGATCCGCCCATCGCGCGAGATCAGCGCCGTGGCCGGTAAGCCCCACATCGGACCGTACGCGTCCTGCACATCGTCATGCCCGAGACCCAGGAGCACCGGGTAGTTCATCTTGAGCTGGCTGACATACGGTTTGAGCTTGTCCACCGTATCGTCGACCGACACGCCGATGACCTGCAGCCCCCGGGGCCCGTACTTGGTTTGGAATTCGACGAACCACGGAATCTCGACCTTACACGGGATACACCAGGTAGCCCAGAAGTCGAGCAGGATCACCTTGCCCTTGAAGTCCGACAGCCGTACGTTCTGGCCGTTCATGTCCTTCAACGTGAAGTTGAGGTTCGCCGGCTTCGCGTCGGCGGGACAAGCGCCCGCGGTTGACGACACTGTCGGTGACGGTGCAGAGGCTGCGGCCGCGTCACCACGCGAGGGCAGGTCCTGAGAGACGGGGAAGGGCCATGGCAACCCGGTGCTGAGCGTCAGCAGCGAGAGCCCCAGCGCAGCGAGCGTCGCGACTGCCCATCGGATGCGCATACCTCTGACTCCTTGGTCCTACGTATCTTATCGCAGCCTCACCGAAACGCGGCCCTGACGAGCGAGGGCATCCGCATGGGGCGAGCACCCACGGAAGGTGCGAAGGCGGAGTCAGTCTAACGTGTCGTCGGTGGGGGTCAGCCGGTAGCCAGAGCCGAGGACACGTGCTGTAAGGCCACGTTCTGCTCTCGCTGTGATGTCCGCTCAGTCAACAGAATCGTAGTGGGACCGGCCTTTGCACAGGGCGGAGCGCCACAGTAAGATCGACAGGCAGCCCCCCAGGTGGTCGACGGTCATTTTCGAGGTACTGCATATGCGCACGCACGTGCCGGCGTCTCTAGTCACACACTCCAGGTTCGTTGCGCTCGTCGCCGCGATTGTCGTCAGCCAGCTCGGCGTGGCGGCTGCGCAGACGCCGTTTGTCCCCTACTTCTTCAAGAACAACATCCACTACGACAAGTTCGACTGGCACATCTACACCACCGACCACTTCGAGATCTATTACTACCCCGAGCTCGAACGCCATCTGGAACGGGTGGCCGGCTACGCGGAGAGCGCCTATCAGAAGGTCAGCGGGGATCTGCGGCACGAGCTTCCGGGCAGGCTGTCGCTCGTGCTGTTCAAGACGCACAGCGAGTTCGAACAGGAGAACATCGATCCCAGCGCGGCACAGGAAGGTGTCGGCGCGTTTGCCGAGCCGTTCCGCGGGCGCATGGTGATGCCGATCGACGAGCCGCCCGATCTGCTCTACGGCCTCATCGTCCACGAGCTGACGCACCAGTTCCAGTTCGACATGATTCCCCTGTCGCTTCTCAGCAACAATATCCCGCTGTGGGTGAACGAAGGCCACGCGGAATTCGAACGGGGGATCTGGAACCCGCTCGATTTGATGGTGGTCCGGGATGCGGCAGTGGCCGACATCGTGCCCAAGATGACCGAGCTGCAAGGGTACGGCACGACTGGGCCGTCGCGGCTGATCTACAACCTCGGGCACGCGCTGTTCGAGTTCATCGAGGCCAGGGGCGGAAAAGAGGGCGTCCGGGCGTTTCTCTTCGCGCTCAGAAAGAGCGCCATCGGCGCCGGCGGCGAGGACCCCTACGAAGAAGCGCTGCAATTGAAGAAAGATGAGTTTGACGAGGCCTTCGATAAGTATTTGAAGGACCGCTTCAAGCCGTTCCGCGACAAGGAGCGGCCGGCGGACTACGGCCGCGATCTCGCGCCGAACCGGGAGAGAACCAGTTTCATCGGCGCCTACTCTATTTCGCCGTCACCGTCGGGCGATCTGATCGCCGTGGTCACCGGGAACCGCAAGGAGCAGGAGCTGGACATCGTGCTCGTCTCCTCGAAGGACGGGTCGGTCGTCCGCAACCTGACGGAAGGCTTCGACAAGGACATGGGCTTCGGTCACCTCGTCCAGATGGGCGTCCAGCAGGCGGCCAATCCATGGCTGGCCTGGTCGCCGCAAGGCGATCGCGTCGCCTATTTCGTGCGGACGGAAAAGGAGCGGACCCTCATCGTCCAGAACGTGCTGACGCGCAGGATCGAGGTTCGTATCCCCATGAAGTCGGTGGACGAACCAGCATCCCCGACGTTCTCCCCCGACGGCCGGACCGTAGCGTTTGACGGGCTGCGCGGCGCGGTGGGAGACATCTTCACCGTCAGCCTGGACTCGCAGACCGTCGTCAACCTGACGACCGACGACTTTGCGGACTTCGCACCCACCTATTCGCCGGATGGGAAGTACGTGGTCTACGTCGCCCGTGTGAGCGGCAGCCAGAAGCTGTTCCGCCTCGATCTCGACACCAGAAAGAAGACGCAGCTCACCTTCGGCACGCAGGACGAGACGGCCGCGCAGTTTGTCGACGATCACACGCTCGTGTTTTCGTCGACCGCCACCGATCCTGCGGTGCCGATCGAGCCGGAGATCGCCAGAAACGGCAATATTTACAACATCTGGACGCTCGATATGACGACGGGCGAACTGCGTCAGTACACTGACGCGCTCGGCGGCAACTATTCCCCCGTCGTGTTGAACGAAGGCAGGACGAGCCGTATCGCATTCGTCAGCTACTACAAGAACGAGCACAGCATCCGCACCCTCGATCGCCAGGAGCCGCTCCACACGGCGGCATCCGACGACTTCGGGATGCCCTCGCCGGCAGCGGCCATCGACTTCCAGGCGCCGCTGCAGCATACGCTCCTCCCGGACAGACAGCGCAGGAAGGGCACGTTCGAAAAGATGTTCCTCGATGGGCGGCCACCGATCAACGTGGGCGTCACAAGCGGTGGCGACATCTTCGGCGGCTCGCAGATCAGCTTTGGGGACGTCCTGGGCGATCAGCAGATCAACATCTACGTCTCCTCGGTCTCGCAGTATCGGACCTTCGCGGCGTCGTACCTGAACCTGTCGCGGAGACTGCAGTACGTCCTGCAGGGCTACGTGCAGACGCAGTTCTTCTACGGGCAGCTCGGCGGCGCGTTTTATGATCCCGCGTTCAGTCAGTTCCTCAGCCGCGATCTGGCAGTCGCCACGCGCAGCTCTCGCGGCGCCTCGGTCATCGGCATCTACCCCTTCGACCGCTATCGCCGCACCGAGATCTCGACCGGTGTCTCACAGATCAACGAGGAGTACTCCGATCCCAACCTGCAGCAGCAGTCGCTGGATTACCAGCGGCGGGTGTACGGGCGGACGGTGTTCAGTAACGGCACGCTCGTCCCCTTCGGTGTCGCCTTCGTGCAGGAAACGACCGTGTTCCGCGAGTTCGGTCCGGTGGCGGGGAACACGTTCCGCGTGGCGTATGAGGTGTCTCCACCGATGGGGGGCACGCTGTCGCGCCAGACCTTCGAGGTCGACGCGCGCCACTACCTGCGCCTCGTCTCGAGCGGACTGCTGGCCACGCGGATTCGCGGCTTCAAGAGCGGCGGCGACTTCCCCGCCTTCATGTATTTCGGCGGCAACTCCGAGATGCGTGGTTACGACTATCTCGAGTTCGCCGGTCAGAACGCCATCTTCGCAGATGCCGAATTGCGGTTCCCGATTATCGAGGCGGCGCTGACGCCGTTTGGCGTCGTCGGCGGCGTCCGCGGCGTCTTCTTCTTCAACATCGGCGGCGCCTGGTTCAACAACCAGCAGAGCCCGAATCCGTGCGCACCACTGGGCACGCAGATTGGCACGGCGTCGCTTCTATCGGGCGATTTCACGGCCGGATACACCGGCAGGTATGAGTTCGCAGCGACTCGACCCGAGACGTGCCGGGCCGTCCTTGGCCTCAAGCCGTTCTCGAGCATCCCACAGGTCCCGAATTCCCAGCTGGCCTTGCAAGACGTCGTCGAGTTCGGCCCGCCGCAAACGATCGATGGGTTCCGCTTGAAAGACGGCCGTGCGTCGTACGGCCTCGGGCTCGAGACGTTCGTCCTTGGCTTCCCGCTCCACTTCGACTGGTCGTGGCGCACGCTCTTCAACCGCCGGTGGGAGAACCTGCTGTTTGCGAGCGACGGGGGCGGCAAGGCCTGGCGTAGCGCTCGCTTCTCGGTTTGGATCGGCTACGACTTCTAGAAGCACCCGCGGCGCGAGCGAGGCGCCGAAGGGAAGCGCGGCGAAGCCGCGCCGCCGAGTGAGAGCGAGCGGGGGTGGGGCCCCGCGAGCATAAGAATGGATCTCATGTCACGACGCGCCGTCGACTCGGCCACAGAGATGGTCGAGGTGGTGCTGCCGAACGATGCCAATCCGCTCGGGTTCATCCTCGGCGGCAAGGTTATGCACCTCATTGACATGGCCGGCGCGATCGCGTGCCATCGGCACACCCGGGGGCTGGTGGTCACCGTCGCCGTCGATGGCCTAGAGTTCCGGCATCCCATCAAAGTCGGCGATCTCATCATCCTCAAGGCACGCGTCACGTGCACCTTCACCACATCGCTCGAAGTGCAGGTGGATGTGTTCTCTGAGGAGGCGCTCACGGGCCGGCGCCGGCAGACCAGCCGAGCGTACCTGACGTTTGTCGCCATCGCCAGGGATGGCAGCCGTGTGCAGGTGCCGCCGCTCGTGGTGGACACCGACGAAGAGCGACACGTGTCGGAGGACGCGCACGCACGCCGCGCTGAGCGGCTCGCGCGGAGGCTTCGGGCTTAAGGCGTCTACGATGCTCTTTTGAGCCGAAGCATGCTGCGCTCGAGGTCGATGCCGACTCGATAGCTGCTCAGGAATTTGTGGCCGACGATCCCACCGACCTGGAAGCCGAGGAGCGCGCTCGGCGTGTCGAGATTGAGCACGACCACCGAGAAGTTCTTGAACTCGATCCCCTCAAAGGACAGGTTGACGCCGGACATCAGAAACGCATCGCGATCCCAACCGGAGGTGCCGAACACTCTCAAGGCGATGCGCCGCGACGCGTCGACCGGCCGGACCGCCGTGGCCGTCGCCTGGCTGATGGAAATCACCTGGCCGCCGGTGTCGATGACGAAGTTCGCCTGGCGCTTACCGTCGATGGTTCCCTGTACGGTCGCCAGCCGGTGGAGGCGCAGCGGCAACTCGACATCGGCCGGCTCGTCCGGCAGGTGCTTGGCCAGTGTCAGTTCCAGCCTCTTGTAGTCGACCGTCATCGAATACCCGAGGGCCAGCGGCGACAGGCTTTCAACTTCTCTGACTTGCGCGTCACGAAGCGGCGGATTCTTGATGAGCACGGGCACGTTGCGCAGCTTGAGCGCGTCGATCTCGAGCAAGTCCACGCGACCGAGCTGTAAGCCGCGAAGCCCCACGTCACCCACGCCGGCGCTGAGCGTCTGGGTGATCGGCAGCACGCCGAGCCGGAGCGCCGTTGGCCGCGTAATGACGGTGCTCTCAGATCCGGTGTCGACGACGAAATCCTGGGGACTCGCCCCATTCACCTTTACGCGGATGATGATCTTGTCGTTCACAAGCTTGAAGGGTACCGTGAACACCAGAGCGCCACTGCCCTCATCAGCCTCGAACGGCGGCCGCTGTGCGAACGACCGCAGGAAGCGAATCTGGGCGCGCGACCAGCTGGCCTTCGCGCTGACCTCCTTGTTCGGCAGCAGGTTGACGTAGTTACTGTAGGCGGTCGCCGCTTCGTCGTACTTGTGCATCCGCTCGTAGACGGCGCCGACCGTGTGGTGGAGCTCGAGGTCGCGCGGCGCGATCCGCAGGGCGGCCTGGGCCTCGTTCATCGCCTCGGCGAGCTGACCTCGCGCGGCCAGCGAGCGGGCCATGCCGTGACGGCCGCGCGCCAGTTCAGGCGTCTCGGCGAGCGCATCGCGGTACTTGGCTTCGGCCTGCTCGAACAGCCCCGACGCCCACAGCGCGTCGCCGTACAGCGCGAGTGCCTCGGGACTGCGCGGGTTGGCTTCAATCAGCTTCTCGGCCTGTTGACGTGCCTCTTCAAACTCGGCGACGCGGAGCAAGGACACGACAACACCCGTACGCGCCTGGCGCAACAGATCGGGCGGTGCCGAGCGCTCGGCGTTTCGATAGGCTTCGAGCGATTCCTGGTACTTCCCTTCCGAAAACAGGAGATCGGCCAGCTGGAGCTGGATGTCAGCCGACTGGGACTGTGGCGTCGCCCCGACGTAGGCGACGAGCGAAACCGCCGCGATAATGGCTGCTGCGCCGACGAAACGGGGGCCGCTCCGCATGAACCCTCCAGGAACCGCGGTCGGATCCGAGGAAACCCCATGAGGATCCTGGACCGCACGCCACATTGTGTGGGAACGATGATGCACCCGTACGGCTGTTTCGAGAAGGAAAAAGTGACGCTAGCGGTTGTACGTCTCGATTTGCACACCGTCGTACATCTGGTCGACGCGAAGGATCTGCGTATCCCGACTGTAGCTGCCGAGCTCGTAGTCCTCGCTCATGATCAGCGCCTTAATCGGCTTGGTGGGACACACTTCCGCGCATAACCCGCAGAAGCTGCAGCGCGACAGATTGAAGTCAAAGTAATCGAGGATTTTGATCTTCTGGCCCGGCTCGCGGTGGCCGCCAAGGGCGATGAGGTCGTCGGGGCACGCCTTGGCGCACTGATCGCAGACGATACAGGTCTGTGCGCCGGTCCCTGGTTCGGTCTGCAGGCGCAGCACGCCGCGAAAGCGCGGGGCGGTCGGCCGCCGCTCGGCCGGATACTGAAACGTGAAAGCCGGCTGCGGCGTGTATTTCAAGGTCACCCACAGACCTTTCAACAGATCGACCAGAAAGATCGTCTTGAAGAGATTGATGAGGGTCTGCGTCACGCTCGCTCGCTCACAAGGACCGGTTCGGACTGTCCCTGCGGGATCACGCGCTCTTTTCGGAGAACCGTGCCTTCCTTGCGGATCTTGTCCTGCAGGCGCATCAGCCCGTACAGCAGCGCTTCTGGTCGCGGCGGGCAGCCCGAGACGTAGACATCGACCGGCACAACTTTATCGACGCCCTGGAGCACGCTGTAGGTCGGAAAGGGACCGCCGGCGTTCGAGCAGCTTCCCATCGAGATGACCCACTTGGGCTCCGGCATCTGATCGTAGAGGCGGCGCAGCACGGGGGCCATCTTCTTGGTGACGGTGCCGGCAACAATCATCAGATCGGACTGCCGCGGGGAAGCGCGGAAGACCTCGGCGCCAAAGCGGGAGATGTCG
>MELA01000036.1 GCA_001767495.1 Acidobacteria bacterium RIFCSPLOWO2_12_FULL_65_11
TCTTGAGGGCGCCACCGATCTCGACGCCCACCACGTCAGTGCTGCCATAGAGCCGAAAGTAGAGACTGCGAAACTGCGCCTGGACGATCTCGGTCGCTTCCGCGGACGCTGACGCCGCGACAACAGCCGTCGGCAACTTGCGCGCGACTTCGGCAGCAAAACTGGGTCCGGAGAGGACGACGACCGAAGAACTCGACCCGATCTCCTCCGCAATCACTTCTGACATGCGAGCGAGCGTGTCCGCCTCGAGGCCCTTGGTCGCGCTCACAATCGTCGCGCCCGTCTTCATAGAGGGCTTCGCCGCCCGCATCACCGCCCGACACCCGTGTGACGGCACCGCGGACACGACCAGATCCGAGGCGTCGAGCGCGCGGTCGAGGCCATGCGTCACCGAGACGCTCTCTGGCAGCTCGATATCGGGCAAGTACACGGCGTTCGCGCGCTGCGCCTTCATCTCGTCAACAAGCGCCCGGTCGCGCGCCCACAGGCGCACGTCGTGGCCGACCCGCGCCAGATGCACGGCCAGCGCGGTCCCCCAACTTCCTGCGCCAAGTACGGTGACGGTAGACATTATCTGGTGCGGGCCGCTGGTACTTCCTGCGCGCGCCGGCCGAAGCGCCGCTCGGTGCCGATGCGCAAGCGGACAAGATTCGATCGATGCCGGAAGACGATGAGCGCGCACGCCGCGGCGGCGGTGACGACGATCGAGGTGGGGCTCCCGGTCGCATACGCGATGGTCGGCAGCGAGAGCGACGCCAGCATCGATCCGAGCGAGACGTACTTCGTCAGCCAGACGGTGCCGATGAAAAGGGCGAGCGCCGGCAGCGCGGCTGTTGGCGCGAGGATCGAAAACACGCCGCAGGCGGTGGCCACGCCCTTGCCCCCGCGGAAGTGCAGCCACACGGGATAGATGTGACCCACGATCGCGGCCAAGCCCGCAATGGCCGGCAGGGCCGCACCCTCGCTCAGACGCTCGGCAATGAGGACGCTGGCCGCGCCTTTCGCGATGTCGAGCAGCGCCACCACGACGCCCGCCGAGATGCCCGATGCGCGCAGCACGTTGGCGGCGCCGAGGTTGCCGCTGCCCACCTGTCGCAAGTCGGTCACGCCCCAGCGGCGCACCAGCAGCCACGCGAAGGGCACCGACCCGAGGCAGTACGCCGCGAGGACGATCACGGCCGCCATCATGTCAGGGTAGCACGCGCGAGCGCGGTGTGGGTTGCTCCGCCCGGCCCCAAGCGGCTCTGATACAGCGTAACGGCGTCAACCGGCAGGCGGGCGACGATGGCCCGGCGATCGGCCTCGAGGGCGCGACGCGCGTCGCCTGGTCGGGAACTCCGCCACCGTCCCAGGGTCAGATGGGGATGGAAGGGTCGCCGCTCGAGCGCGACGCCGGCCTGCTCCAGACGCCGAGCGACTTGCCGCTGCACATCCGCCACCTGGCTTGCTCCCTCGCTGACGCCGAGCCACAGCACGCGCGGCGCACCGTGCGGCGGAAACACGCCAAGACGCTCGAACGCCACGGTAAATGGCGCGACCTTGAGGCTCGCAGAGACAGCGTCAACAATTGGGGGCACGGCCGCGGCGGCGATCTCGCCAAGGAAGACGAGCGTCAGATGCATCTGGGCCGGCTGGACCCACTTGAGCGACGACCGGTCGGCATGGCCGAACTCGGCCGCGATGTGCTTCTGTTCGGCCGCGATCGCGGTTCTGACCTCATCGTTCAGGTCAATCGCAGCAAACAGACGCATGAGCCAACATTGCTTGGTTTGTCGTGGGGCAACACATTCATTACTCGCGCGGGCCCCACCCCCGCGCCTGACGCGCTCGGGCCGTAGCCCTCGCGCGTATCCAGGACAGAACGTCACCGTGGCTCAATCAACATCAAGCGCAGCATGTTCATCGCGGCTTGCGTGGCCTGGAATTTCACCATCTCGCGGCCGCCGATGAACTGGAACGTCCGCGCCTGCACGTCCTGTCCGAGCGCCACAGCGACGGCTATGGTCCCGACCGGCTTCTGCGGCGTGCCGCCGCCTGGCCCGGCGATGCCGGTGATGCCGATGCCCGCGCCCGTTGCGGCGCGCGCACGCACGCCCTCGGCCATCGCCCGCGCGACCTGCTCGCTGACGGCGCCGTGTTCGGCAATCAACGCCTCGGGCACACCAACCAGTTCCGTCTTCGCACGGTTGCTATAGCACATCACGCCGCGCTCGACGTAATCAGAGCTGCCGGGAATATCGGTCAGCCTCGATGCGAGCAGGCCGCCAGTGCACGACTCGGCGACGGCAAGCGTCAAGTGCCGCTCGCGCAGCAGATCACCCACGATCGCTTCGAGCGGCCGGCCATCGACGCTGTACACCGAGGGACCAAGGGCACTCCGCAGCTCGGCGACGGCTGCATCGAGTGCCGCCTCGGATGCCGCGCGATTGTCCGCTCGAGCGGTCAGATGCAGCTCGATTTGTCCCTGCGCCGCCAGAATCGTCGTGCTGATTGGCACCGCCGCCGACGTCCACCTGCCGTAGATCGGCTGTGCGCTCGTGTCGACGTCAGATTCGGTACGGCCTGTGATCTTGATCACGCGACGGAACAGACCCGCCCCGCGGCCGAGCGGCGCGAGCCGATCGCGTACCACGGTCTCGATCATGGGAGTCAACTCGCGCGCCGGCCCAGGGAGCAGCACGATCGATGTCGACCCGCGCTCGATCCACAACCCCGGTGCCGTGCCGGCTGGATTCTCGAGCAGCGTGGCGCCGCGCGGCGCCATCGCCTGGCGGCGGTTGATCTCGGGCATCGTCATCCCGCGGCGCGCGAACCGCTCGCGAATCCGGTCCAGCACGTGCTCGTGGACCTCGAGCGGCACCTGTAGCACCCGCGCGATCGCTTCGCGCGTGATGTCATCGTCGGTCGGGCCGAGGCCACCGATGACCACGATCGCGTCGGCCCACGCCAGAGCACTTTCCAGAACGCGCGTGAGCTCGTCGACTTCGTCGCCCACCACGACCTTGAGCCGAACGTCGAATCCGATGGTGTTCAGCCGCTCGGTGACGATGAGCGAGTTGGTGTCGACGCGAAATGGCGTCAACATTTCGCTGCCGACGGCGATGACGCACGCCTTCATGTCGCCAGCGCGAGCGTCGCCCGGAGTGCAAGGTTCGCGTAGATGGCGGCCATCGCGTCGTCGGCCATCACGCCGACGCCGCCCGGCAGGCGTTCGAGGCGTCGGGCGGGGAAGGGCTTGAGGATATCGGCAGCGCGGAACAAGCCGAAGCCAACGATCGCTCCGGTCCAGCCGACAGGATTCAAGAAGAGCGTGATGAGCATGCCCATCACCTCGTCGATGACAATCTGTCCGGGATCGGTCCGACCGAAGTGCCGCTCGGCCACACTGCCGCTCAGGGAGCCGGCGACGAGCAGTACGACAATGGCTAGCCCCTGCACGGCCGCGGATGCCGGCCCAAGCGCCCACCACACCACCAGGCCCACGGCCGATCCGAACGTTCCGGGAGCAACCGGAACGTAGCCAACGCCAAGAGCCGTCGCGATCGCCAACGAGAAACGAGGTCGTGGGGAAGTCACACGTCGCGAATCACGCGGGTGCCGGCGAAGCGGTCGTGCAGTCCGCGACGGTCGCGGCTGAACACCGTCGTCAGCAAGCCGAGGCCGACCGGCGCGGCGAGCAAGAGCCACACGAGCTCGCGAGCCAGAGCGCGACCCAGATCGAGAGATTCCCGGGGTTCGGTCGAGACCACCTTGATTCCCCTGGCCATCTTCCCCATCGTTTGCCCCCCGGCTGTAAACGCCACAAGGTACGCGCCGTTCTGAGCGAGAAGGAACGCGAGCAGCGGTCCGCGCGGCAGGAGGCCGATCTCCGCCAGGCCAATACCGCAAATCTGCAGCGTGAGGTAGACGATGGCCATATCGATGCCGGCCAGCACCAGCCCGTCAATTGCGAGCGCGGCCAGCCGATCGGCGATCGCCGCGTCCTCGACCGGCTCGACGGCCTCAGACTCGCCCTCAGCTTCGGGCACTGGCGCGACCGCGAAGGACGGCGGCTCGAGATCCAGCAGCGGCGTTCGCAGCCGCGGCGTTCGTGCGCGCACCACTTCGGGCGTTGCCCGCCGGACGGCCAGCGGGGACCGAGGCGGCGAGGGCCGGGTGATGAGTGGGTTGTCGTCGGAAAGCGGCGGCTCGAACAGGGGCAGATCCCCGGGCACCTCGGCGACCGTCGTCGCCGTCAACGAGAAATCGTAGCCACAATTGCGGCAGCGATCCAGATCTTCGAACCCCACATAGCCGCACTTGGGGCACTTCATGGAATTCGGCGCCCGTCCCTTTCCCGATCGGGCGAAGCTGGCGCCGGATCGGGCGGCGTCTCCAGCAGCCGACGCTGAATCTCGGCGCGAAGCTCGTCGGCGTCGGCCTTCTGCGGATCGGTCGGTCGGACGCGATCGAGTACGACCAGTGCATCGCGCAGGCGGCCAGCGCTGATGAGCGCTCGAGCGCGAGTCAGGGCGATCTCGCCGCGTGTCGGCAGCGGCAGGTCTGGATCGGGCGCGAAGGGCGCGCTGCCAGCCGCCGAGGGCCGGTCCTGCGGTGAGGATCCCAACTCCGGCCGGCTCCAGACTCCGACCGTGTAGACACCAATCGCCGCGACCACGCACAGCGGCGTGATCCATGCCGCGAGGGTGGTCCAGGACACCGATTGGACCGCACGCGGCGCCGCCATGCGCCGCACGCGATCGGGGCGGGCGCGCGGGCTCTCGGCCGGGCCGGTGTCGAGATGATTCAAACGATCCAGAACGGCGAACGCTTCGTCGGAGGGCGCGCCGCCATCGATGGCGGCCTGGAGCAACTGGCGCGCCTCCCCGCTCTCCCCTCGCTCGAACGCCGCGACGCCGCGCTGCAGCAGCGCATTAGACTCACGCTGTCGCTCGGCAAGGGCGCTGCGCGCCCGTTCGACGTAGGCGCGGGCGCGGGGATGGTTACGATCGAGAAACAAGACGCGCGTCCAGACGTTGATCGCCTGGTCGTATTGCGCAGCGAAGTAGTGGTCCAGACCGAGCAGTAACAGCTGCTCAATCTTCGCATCGCGATCGGCTCCAGACGCGCCGTCGCGCCCGAGGGAGCTTTCGGATCGAGATGGATCGGACATGGTGAAACGATGCGAACGAATTATAGCATTGCAGATTGTAGATTCCAGATCAGTGCAGATTTCAGGCTGGGGATCTGAGAGACTACAATCCACCGTCACTCTGCAATCTGCATTCTGCAAATCTGACATCTCATGCTGTCCTCATGATTCTGTCCGTGCCAAACGTGAGCGAAGGCCGCCGTCTTGACGTCATCGCTTCGATAGCCGGCGCCATCCGACGAGTACCTGGAGCCCGCCTCCTCGATTCCTCCTCCGATGTCTCGCACAACCGATCCGTGTTCACCATCGCCGGCGAGCGTGGGCCCATCACAGGCGCCGCGATGGCCCTCGTTGAGCGGGCGGTCGCAGACATCGACCTCCGGACACATCGCGGCGAGCATCCCCGTCTCGGCGCTGTCGATGTGGTGCCCTTCGTCCCACTCGCCGGCGCCTCGATGGAGGACTGCATAACGCTCGCCCGGGAGGTGGGTGCGGCGATCGCCGAACGGTTTCTCATCCCTGTCTATCTCTACGAGGAAGCCGCGACCAGTCCGGCGCGTACCCATCTCGAGCACATTCGACGCGGGCAATTCGAGGGACTCGCGGCGAAGATGATGACGCCGGGCTGGGCGCCGGACTTCGGTCCCCCCGCGCCTCACCCGACGGCCGGCGCAACCATCGTCGGGGCCCGGATGCCGCTCATCGCCTACAACATCAACCTCGCGACCGGCCGAATCGAGGTAGCCAGACGCGTCGCGTCGGCTGTGCGTTCAAGTGGGGGCGGCCTGCGGTACGTCAAGGCCATGGCCGTCACACTCCACCACCGCGGCATTGTTCAAGTGTCGATGAATCTGACGAACTACCGGGAGACGCCCATCATTCAGGTCTTCGAAACGGTCAAGCGCGAGGCCGCGCGTGACGGCGTATCGATTCTAGAGAGCGAGATCGTGGGACTGGTGCCGGCCGCGGCGCTGGACGGGATCACAGCCCGGGAGCTGCGACTGAAGGATTTGGGATCCGACCGGATCATCGAGAACACACTGAAAGACGCCCGGTAGGCCGGACGCTATTGGGTCCGGTGGGTCTCATCAGGCCGCGCTACTCACGGCGGCGATTTGCTGATTACGCCGTCTCCTCCTCCTCCCCTTCCGCCCGTCTGGGCGCGATCCCGAATGCCTTCATCTTGCGATACAGATTGCTGCGCTCAACGCCCAGAGTTTCGGCGGTTTGAGAGATGTTGCCCTGCTGTTCGGCCAGCGTCCTCACAATCAGGTCCCGCTCGAAACGGTCGCGCGCCTGGTGCAGCGTGAGCCGTCCGTGCGGCGCCGCCGGCACCCGCTCCCTCTGCCCAGGGCCGTCGTGGTCGAGGAAGCTCACGTCGGCGGCTGTGATGGTGTCGCCGACGACCATGATCATCAGCCGCTCGATGACGTTTCTGAGCTCACGTACGTTACCCGGCCAGCTGTACTGCCGCAGGAGCCTGATCGCGTCAGGCGTGAACGTCTTGATACGGCGTCCGTACTCCTGCGCGAACTCGGCCATGAAGTGTTCGGCGAGCAGCTGGATATCGTCCTGACGATCGCGCAGAGGCGGTGCGAAGATCGGAATCACGTTGAGCCGGAAGTACAGATCCTCTCTGAAGCGGCCGGCGCGGATCTCGACAAGCAGATCTTTGTTGGTCGCCGCCAGCACGCGCGTATCGACACGCACCGAGGTCGTCCCGCCGACGGGCTCGAGCGTCTGCTCCTGCAGCACGCGCAGCACCTTGGCCTGCGTCTTGAGGCTCATGTCGCCAATCTCGTCGAGAAAGATGGTGCCGCCGTCGGCCATTTCAAACTTTCCGCGGCGATCCGCGAGGGCGCCGGTAAAGGCGCCGCGCACGTGGCCGAACAACTCACTCTCGATCAGGTCCTCCGGGATCGCCGCACAATTGACCTCGATAAACGGCCCGGCGCGTCTCCGGCTGAGCGCGTGAATGGTCCGCGCGATGAGCTCCTTGCCGGTCCCGTTCTCTCCAGAGATAAGGACGCGGCCGTTGGTGGGGGCAGCCATCGCGATTTGCTCGCACAGTAGCCGCATCGCGTCGCTCTCCCCCACCATCGTCTGATGACGATCGACCCGCGCCTTTAGCGCGCGGTTTTCGGCTTCAAGCGTCCGCTGCCGCAGTGCGTTGCGCACCACGAGCACCGTCTTCTCGAGCGACAACGGCTTTTCGACAAAGTCGAACGCCCCCAGCTTGATCGCGCGAACCGCCGACTCGATGTTGCCGTGGCCGGAGATGAGCACCACCTGGGCGTCGACCTGCCGCTCCCGCAGGCGGGCCAGCGTGGCGAGGCCGTCCACGCCTGGCAGCCACACGTCGAGCAGGATCAGATCGACCGATCCCCGCGTCATCCGATCGAGGCATGCTTCGCCCGTCGCGACCGCCTCGACGGTGTACCCCTCGTCGCGCAACACGCCGGTCAGCGACGTCCGCACGCCCGGTTCGTCGTCCACGATAAGAATGGTGGATTTCATCGACCGTCGGCCACGAAGGCACGGAGAACCCGTTGCGGTGGGCGAGTGTTCAGCACGGGAGTTCAATTGTAAAGCGCGTGCCGTGCGGCACGTTGTCGCTGGTCTCGATGCTGCCGCCGTGCTCGGCGATGATGCGGCGCACGATCGCGAGCCCCAGGCCGCTGCCGCGCCCTTTGGTCGAATAGTACGGCAGGAACAGCTTCTCGCGCTCGGCGGCCGGAATGCCTGGGCCGTCGTCGGCCACGACGACACGCACGACCCTGTTGGGGATATCCAGCTGCGTTTCGACGACGATCACCCCGCGACGATCCATGGCCTCGATGGCATTGTCGACCACGTTGATGATGACGCGGCGAATCTGCTCGGCGTCCAGGCGGACGAGCGGCAGGCCGGGAGCGAACCGCTGTTCGATGCGCACGTCGGCGAAGATACCGTTGTAGAGCGCGACCGTCTCGCTGATGAGCTGTCCGAGGTCGGTCGGCACCGTCTTGGGCGACGGCATGCGCGCGAATTGCGAGAATTCGTCGACCAGGCCCTTGAGCGACTCGACCTCGCCGACGATCGTCTCCGTACATTCATCGACAAGCGCCTTGACGGCGGGCGGCGCCGTCTGGAAGTGCCGCCGGAGGCGTCCGGCCGACAACTGAATCGGCGTCAGGGGATTCTTGATTTCGTGCGCCAGCCGTCGCGCGACCTCGCGCCACGCCGCGACCTTCTGCGCGCGGATGAGCGGCGTGACGTCATCGAAGACGAGCACCAGGCCTTCGGACGCGCCACTCTCGCCAATGAGGGCGGTCGCTACGACGGCGAGCCGGAGCTCCTGCCCCTCGCGCGGAATCGCAATCTCCTGAGGTATGGGCTCGGTCACCGTGGGGCGATCCACGCCGGCGATCAGGGCGCCCAACTCCCGAAGATCGGCGCGGTCGAACACGGCGCGCGCGGAATGACCGACGATGCTGCGCGGCAGGCTCAGCAATCGGCTGGCAGCGGTATTGATGGTCGTGATCGCCCCCGAGATATCGACTGACACAACACCTGTTGTAATGCGCTCCAGGATCGTTTCGACGTAACGGCGACGCTTTTCCACCTCCAGGTGCTTCCGCTCGATCTCGTGGGTCGATCGCTCCAGCTTCCGGCGACTCGTCGCCAGTTCGCCGGCCATGACATTGAACGCCTCGACGAGCGCGCCAAATTCCTCGTCGCCCTGCTGCTCGATGCGCTGGTCGAGGCGACCCGCGCCAATCTCGCGCGCGGCGGCCGACAATGCCACGACGGGCCGCGTGATCCGCTTGGCCAGGTACGAGCCCGTCCAGGTCGCGCCAATGAGAATCAGCAACGTGACCATGAGGAAAAACGACAGGTACATCCCAGTGAGCGGCCGGCGCAAGACGCGGAGCTGGTTGTAGCCCTCGAACGCCTGCACCATGCGGTGCGACCGTGCGGCGAATTCGCCGGCGACGTAATCGGCCGCCACGACGACCCCAGTCGGCGGGCCGTCTGGGGCACGAACGACGGCCGCCGCGTACAGCAGATCGCCCGACGCACCGAGCATCTCGATGGACCGTGCGTCGGACACACCACCAATCGCTTGCGCGGCCAGGCGAGCCGCTGCGGTCCCCTCACCCGCCGGCAACCCGGACGCCGACACGTCTCCGACCAGTTCAAGTGTCGGCGGCGATCCAGCGTTGGGTCCGACGCGATACACCGTCAGCCTCCGGACGCCGTGCAGGGTGAGCTCCGGCGCCAGCCTCTCTCGGATCGCGTCGGCGTCGGCCCCGGCGAGATCGACCGACGACAGTGCGCTCGCGACGCGGTCGGCATGGTCACCGACCAGCACCTGGCGCTCGTGATAGTACTCGCCGGCGATCTGGTTCGCCGACGAGAGCACGTCGGCCAGCGGCGCGTTGAACCACCTGTCGATGTTCGTGCGAATGAGCTCGCTTCCAACGATCAGCACGAGGATCGCCGGAGCGAGCGTCATCCCGAGCAGGAGGGCGACCAGCCTGGTCCGAAAGCGCGCAAGTGGCAGGGCCCGGCGCCGCTCGACAACGAGCTTGATGATGAAGCGCGCCAGCAGAAACAGAAGCGCCGCGAGCATCGCCAGATCCGCCGCGGAGAGCGCGTAGAGGACGCCCTCGGTGAGAAGGTCAGGCGTGAAGCGCGAGGTCCGGGCCGACACCACCACCAGCGCCACCAGCAACGCCGTCACCACGCCGGTGCCGATCAGGATGCGCCGTGGGCTGTCGCGAAACCGCCGGCGAACCGGTGCCGGAGTGAGAGGCTCTTGGGATCGGAGTGGCGCAATTGACGTGAAGCCGGCCATTGGGTCACCAGTCAGCAGTCGGCATCAGCAAGGGCTGCCGGCGGTCGGTAGTCACTGAACGAACGTGAACGTCGCGCGACCAAGGATGGCACTCCGGTCCCAGGGCCAGAGGATCCACGCATTCCGCGGCCGCGTGCGGGCCCGCACGCGAACGTAGTATTCCCCGTTGGCCTCCAGTACGGACGTCATCGAGAGCGGAACCCGCTCGAACTCGGTCAACCAGCGGCGCACGGCCTCTTCGTCGTCGGTCGAGTGCGCGACGCCCTCTTTCCCGTCGAAGGTCCGCGACAACTGGTATTGCCGCGTCAGGTTGTCGAATCGCACACTTGCCGTCACGGTCACCGACGCAATGGTGCGATCGAACCACGTCGCCGTTGCGCGCCGCAGCGCAACCTCGCACGAAAACGTCGTGGCGAGGCCGCTCTGAATCGCGTCCCGAAGATCATCCGAGATACCGACGCCGAGGTCGAACGACACCAGCACCTGGCCGTCGCGCGCGATAGGCGTCACCGACACTTGGGCGGCCTGCGCGCGCACCCCGACGCCGGCCACCAGTGCCGCGACAGTCACGAAAACACGAAAACACGAAGAAGAATGGACTGTTCCCTTTTTCGTGTCTTCGTGCTTTCGTGGCAGCATTTTTGTTCCCGACCTCATTCTTTAGCGTTGAGCAGATCCTTCAACTCCGTCATGAACTCCCCGATATCGCGAAAATGCCGGTAGACCGACGCGAACCTGACGTACGCCACCTTGTCGAGTGTCTTGAGCTCCTGCATGACGAACGCGCCGATGTCGGCCGTCGCGATCTCCTTCTCGGGACGCTCCTGCAACGTCCCTTCCACACGATCGGCAATGGCCTCGAGTGAGGCGACGCTCACCGGACGTTTCTCGCATGCTTTCAAGAGGCCGGCCACGAGCTTCTGGCGCTCGAACCGCTCGCGCGTGCCGTCCTTCTTGACCACCATGTACGGGATCTCGTCGATCCGCTCGTAGCTGGTGAACCGCTTGCCGCAGTCGAGACACTCGCGGCGGCGGCGGATGACTTCTCCCTCTTTCGATTCCCGGGAGTCGACGACCTTGTCGCCGAGATGAGCGCAGTAGGGACATTTCATACGTATTACGCCGTGTGACTCGGTTCCGGCCGCTCCGCGAGCCGCCGCATACCGGTGAGGTTTAACCCTTCCCGCGCCGCAAACCAGAGCCCGAGCAGCAGCGCCGGTCCGATCGAGAACAAGTGGAGGACGATCGCGGCGCCAACCGCGGCCTCCTCGCGCGCGCCGTAGAACGCCGTGGCGCCAACCCGAAACGCCTCGTGAAACCCGCCGATGGCGCCGGGCGTCGGGACCGCCACGCCGACGACGAGCAGCGCCATGAGCAGAAACGTCCCGGTGAACGGCACGGCAAGCTGAAAGGCCTTCGCCGTCGACCAGATGCCGACCGCAATCGACAGCCAGAGCGGAAAAGACCAGACCAACGCCACGAAGAGTCGTGACGGTCGCCGGATCACGGCGAGCCCCTCTGCGAATTTCTCGGCAACCCGGGCCAGCCACCCTCCCAGCGATGGCGGCGCGACATGTTCCAGCCGCGCCATCGCGCGGCTCAGCCTCGCGGGATCTCCTGACAGAACGAACAACACGACCAGCGCCACGACCGCCGCCACGCCGGAGGTCGCGCCGGCCCATTTCACGCCGGTCAGCATAGCGGGGTTCGCCCGCAAGCCGCGTCCGAAGATGAACACGAACGAACCGAGCAGCGCCAGGACCGTGACGACGTCGAGCAATCGCTCGAGGATGATGGTTGCGAACGCGCCGGAGGCCGTCAGCCCTTCCTGTCGGGTCTGTCTGGCCAGAAAATAAGGGCGAATGACCTCGCCGGCTCGTGCCGGCAGCACACTGCTCGCGGCAAAACCGACCGCTGTTGCCCGAAACGCTTCCCCGAACGAGACATGCCCAAGTGGTTCAAGCAGATACTGCCAACGAAAAGACCGAATCGCGAGATTTACGATCATCGTCGTCAGCGACAGCGCCAACCAGAGGAGCTGCGCCCGGGCGATGTCTGCCCGGACTCGCGCCACATCCACGTTCCGCAGAAACAGCGCCAACAGCGCGACGGTGAGTGCCAGTACGACGAGCGTGCGAACCGTGGATTTCATCGTGACTTGAGCGTCACTACTATACCGCCCCCACATGTTGTTGTTGTCAGGGCCACCAGCCCCCTGTAAGATCCGGTCCGTCTCTCGTATCCGCAGAGGAACGCGCTTGCCCCTCGCCCCGCCCATTCTTCAAACCACCCTCGCCGGCCGCCGACCCGATCGTCAGGGCAAGGTGCGCGACATCTACGACTTCGGCGGCTGCCTGCTCATCGTCGCCACCGACCGCATTTCCGCGTTCGACTACGTCCTGGGTTCGGGCATCCCGGACAAAGGCAAGGTCCTCACGCAGATTTCAGCGTTCTGGTTCGATCGCACGCGCCCGATTGTGGCCAATCACATCCTGTCGTTCAATCCAACCGACTATCCGGACCAAGCGCGGGCCGCGACGGGCCTTCTGCGCGGCCGCTCGATGCTGGTCACTCGCGCCGAGCCGCTGCCGATCGAGTGCGTCGCCCGCGGATACCTCTCCGGGTCCGGATGGAAGGACTACGTCGCCAGCGGTGAAGTGTGCGGCCACCGCCTCCCGGCCGGCCTGCGCGAGTCGGACCGCCTGCCCCAGCCGATCTTCACGCCTGCGACGAAGGCCGAGAGCGGCCACGACCTCAACATCAGCGAGCGCGACGCGGCGGCGATGCTCGGTCAGGGGCTCTTCGACCGCGTCCGCGCGCTCACGTTGCGGCTCTATGCCGAAGGGTTGGCCCACGCCGACGCCTGCGGCATCATCGTCGCCGACACGAAGTTCGAGTTCGGTCTGCTGCCAACCGGCGACGCTTCGCAACCGCCGGAGGATCGGGTCATCCTGATCGACGAGATGCTCACCCCCGACTCGTCGCGCTTCTGGCCCAAGGACACCTACAGCCCCGGCGGCCCGCAGCCGAGCTTCGACAAACAGTTCGTCCGGGACTACCTCGAGCAGATTCGGTGGAACAAGCAGCCGCCCGTGCCCTCGCTGCCAGACGAGGTGGTCGCCAAGACCCGTGAGAAATACGTCGAGGCGTTCACGCGCCTCACCGGCCGAGAACTGCAGTGATCGCCGAGCGACTCGAGAAGCTGGTCGAAGAGATGGTCGAGAAGGGCGTGCAGTTCGAGGACGCGGTCCAGGAGTTCGAGAGGCGGTTCATCACGCGTGTCCTGGGCCGGTGCGACGGCAGCCTGACGAAGACCGCCGGCGAGCTCGGGATGCACCGCAATACGCTCACCCGCAAGATGGGCGAGTACAAGATCCGGCGCCGCACCTAGTCCTAAAGCGGTTTTCGATGGTCCCCTTTCTCTACTTGACAACGCGCTCCGCCAGCCTAAATTATGGGGTAGCGCTGTGACGTCCGATGCTGTGAAGCTGTCCGGCATGCGTAGTACGTCCCGACAGCGCCCGAGCGCCCTGTAGATTGGGCTGAGGACAGCGGCTGACCAGGCTTCGTCGCCATCAAGCCGCATAAGTGCTCCCTCCGGGCTAGATTGGAGCGAGCCGCCTCCCCACATCAGCAGGGCGTTCGTTTGTACAGCCGCCCAGAATCTACAGTCGCGCAGGACGCGCGCCGCCAGACGAGAGATCCGTCATCACCTGCAGACCGCCGACGCACGTCAGCATTCCGCCAGCGCGAAACCGTCAATTCACTAGATGAAGAGCGCGTCTTCGTCGTCGGCTCGGCCCTGGCGGGCCCGGCGGCTGTCGCGGAGCTCGCGGAGCACGTCGAAG
>MELA01000037.1 GCA_001767495.1 Acidobacteria bacterium RIFCSPLOWO2_12_FULL_65_11
CCGAGGTCCCCCCGCGCGACATCCTTCAAGAAGCTGCCGTACTGGGTGAGGAGCGGCCGATTGAGGCCCAGGCGCCCGCGAAGGTCCGCGACGTCCTGCGGCGACGCGCTGTCGCCGAGCATAGCCTGCACTGGATCGCCGGGCACGAGATGAATCAGCGAGAACACCAGCGTCGCGACCCCCAAGAGGACGGGAATCGTCAACAACAGGCGACGGAAAAGATAGGAGGCCACAGTCAGTCAGCAGTCGATAGCCAGCGGTCTACAGTCGGCAGTCGGCAGTCGGCGTCTACAGTCACGGACCGACAGACCAATCACTGGCGACTAGCCGCCAGTCACCGCTTGAGCGTCATGATAGCGCGCGACGCTCGATAGAAATTGGAGAATTGGTTCGAGGAACTCAGACGCCTCGTGCCAGGAAAGTAACAAGGAATTGCAGAACGGCAGAATTACAGGATGGCAGGATTGAAATTCCGCAATCACAATCCTGCGATTCTGCGATCCTGCAATGCTGCAATCTGATTAGTGGAGCCCTGACGCCGAGGCCGGCTCTTCGCGCTCGATGCCGATCCGGCGCACCGGTGAGGTGATGATGCGCTGGCCGTTGGCGTTGATCTCCATATGGAGGCCGGTCCCAATCCAAGCCATCTTGAGGAAGCTCCCACCGAAGGTCGACCCGGCGAAATGCGCTTCGGTCGGCTGCGGGAAGAACTGTCCGCCCTGCACCAGCACACGACAGTCGCCCCGCTGAAGCGGAATGATGCGGTAGAGCGAGTTGTACGTGCGCACGACGATGGCCAGGAGCGGCTCGGCCTGTCGGACGTCGAGGCCGTCGTTGCCTTCGAGTTCGGCCATGAATCCGTCGAGCGTGCAACGCCGTGGAACGAGCGTACTGTTGCCGGAGCCGGCGCGCTTGGCGCCAAACTCCGTGGTGGGTTCAGAGTCGCGGTCCTTGTCTTTCTCTTTCTCTTTATCTTTTGGATGCGAAGCCACGTTGACCCTATTATGCCCTTCCGCCCCGAGCCTGTCCGCAGTGATTTTTGTGGCACGCAATAACCAGGCCAGACTCTTTCGCCGTTTTTAATAGGGATATCTCACCGCGCCTCAAGAGGTCAGGGTACTTTTTTCCCGTTCTCGCCAGAAAGAAGGCTGTCTGCGGCGTCCCTAATGCCCAGTCGCGACATGAGCTTGGTCAGCCCCTGCCTGGTGACGCCAAGCTCGGCCGCCGCCCGGGCGCGGCGCCCACCGCTCCTCGCGAGCGCCGCCCGGACGAAGCGTGCCTCGAACGTCCGCCTGGCTTGATCCAACCGCCACGTCTCGGCCGCGCGATCGTCGCCAAAGGGCGGCGGCAGCGCCGTGATCGGAATCACCCCTCGACGCGCACTCCGCACGGCCAGGGCGGCCAAGACGTTCTGTAGTTCGCGCACGTTGCCGGGCCAGTCATATCGCGCGAGTGCGCCGATGGTCGCCGCGCCAAGCGTCGCCCGGCTGCCGACACGCGACGTCGCCTCACGCCAGAAGTGCTCGACCAGGACGGGGATGTCCTCGCGCCGGTGCCTGAGCGGCGGCACCTCGATCCTGACGACGTCGAGGCGATAGCGCAGATCGAGCCGGAATCGTCCTGACTCGACCTCGGCCCGCAGGTCGCGATTGGTGGCGGCGACAATGCGCACGTCGACGCGCCGAGACAGATTCTCGCCAATCCGACGCAGCTCCCCCTCCTGGATGACACGCAGCAGCTTGGCCTGGGCTCGCGGCGACAACTCGCCGACCTCGTCCAGGAACAGCGTTCCACTGTGCGCTTCCTCGAAGATACCCGCGCGCTCCCCCACCGCGCCGGTGAACGCGCCGCGCGCGTGCCCGAAGAGCTCGGCCTCAATGAGCTCGTCGGGCAGCGCCGCGCAATTGAGCGTGCAAAACGGCCGATCGCGCCTCGGCCCCCCGCGGTGCACGGCCCGCGCGATGAGCTCTTTGCCACTCCCGCTCTCCCCCTCAACCAACACCGCGAAGGGAGCTTGAGCGGCCGAGCGCACCTCTCGCCGCAGATCGATCATCGCCGAGCTCACGCCCAGCAGCTCGCCAAGCGCCGGGTCTGGCGGCTGCGCGCGGCGCAGAAGCACCGCCGACAGGGCTGGTGCCGCCGCGGTCGCCCCGGTTGTGAGCAGCGTCGTGGCTCGCGAGAGATCGTATGGCGTGCCGAGCGGCCAACGCGCCACGAGCGCGCCTTTCGTCGCTCCGCCGTAGCGGACCGGCGCGCCGGCCTCGAGCCGGCCGTCGCACAGATGCGGCGCAATGGTAAGACCCGATGCGACGACCCTCTGGGCCAGTTCTGTGTCCAGGCGTCCGCCGTCAGACGCCACGACGCCCCACGACGCGCCCTCGACCCCGATGAATGCCACAGAGGCGGCGCGCAGCTCTCGCCGAATGCCCGAGCACACTTCCGTGAGAAGCTTCGTGTCCTCCTCGGCGCGCTGACAAATGCTCACAATCCCCGCCACGGCTTCGCCGAGCGGATCGAGCACGTGCGGCGAACCTGCCGCGGGACCAGCGGTCGGGAAGTACAAGCCCAGCGCTTCGAGTCCGGTCCGGGTGCGATGGCGCGACGCGACTTCTTCGATCGGCATCGAGCCCGACGCGGCTTCCGCGATCACGTCGCAGCGGGCACGCACGATGAGCGGCAGGCACGACTGATCGAGACGCCGCAGACGCGTGACGAGAGCGGCCGCGGCCGACCGTCGATTACGGCGCCGCTCGGCTTCTGCCAGGATCAGTCGCGCGCGGATCGCTTGAAGGGGTAGACGCGCCCGGCGAGCAGCAGCAATGGATCGGCCGACGTCGCCATCGACCACATCGAGGTCGTTGACCGCCAGGTGAACGAACGCGGCGGCGCAAGCCGTCATGGCGACGAGCGCTGGCTCATTGGTGCGGCCCGCCTGTTCGGAGGCCTCGCGGACGAGCGATACGGCGCGCGCCAGATCGCCCAAGCCCACGGCCACCCGCGCGGCCACCGCATTGATCTGCACCGCGGCTGGTGGCGGCAGCAGCTCAGACGCGGGAGCGTTCAGCGTGACGTCCGCCTCGCCGTACCGGCCGCGCCAGAAGAGACAGCGGCCAAACGCCACCGAGGCCGCGGCCACCCTCGGTCCATCGTCTGTGCCGCGGGCGGCGGCCAGCGCCGCGCCGATGACGCTTTCCGCTTCGTCGAGCCGTGCCAGATCGATCCAGGCATGGCCCTTCAGCACGGCGATGTCGATGAGTGCGCCTTCGTTGCCACCCCGGTCGGCGTAGCCGCGCGCCTCGTCGAGCGCGTCGAGCGCGTCGCGCGGTCGCCCCCGACCGACGAGTGACGCCGCCAGGGCGATGGCGCCCTCCGCGGCGTGCGCCCAGTCGTCTCGACGAGCGAGACCTCCAAGGGCTTGCCGCAACTGCCGGAGGCCGGGAGCATGACGCCCCTTGGCGACGAGCAGCTTCGCCGCGGCCATTCGCCGGCGCAGCGCCGCCAGTTCGCCCGGCGCCGGCCAGGCCCGTGCGTGCGGGGCTTGGCTAACCTCTTCCACCTCTTGCAGTGAGGCTCCGTACGCGGCCGGCTGCTCGGCAGCACGAGACATTCGGGCTCGGCGGCGACCTGCCCTGGCGTCCGCAACAAGAAGTTGACCCCACAACAACTCGGCAAATCTTCCCGGCAGCCCCTGTGCGATCTCCGCAGCGCGAGTGATTCGTTCGGTGGCGGTGGCGGCGAGCGTCTGCGGTCGGATGGCCGCGGTCAGCACCTCGGGCGCGACGCGGCCCATGCCGACGCCGTGGACTCCCCGTATCTCTTCCTTCGTGGCGAGCAGCAGTACGTGGGCACGCGGAGCCCTCAGCGCGGCGATGAGGAGCGCCCGCCACGGCTGATTGCCTGTGTCGTCGTCGATGAGACAGAGGCTGCGATCTCTCAGATCTTCGGAATCGAGCAGCTGAAGAAGATTGAGGGTGATGGGGACGAAACCACTCCGCCGTGCGACGCGCGCCAGCTCGAGGACAGCTTCGGTTCTGCCCGATCCGGACGGGCCCCACACCTGAACGACCCACGGTCGAGGGCCGGTCACCGATTCGAACGCGTGTGCGATCGCACGCTCCGCGCCGCGATCGATCCTCCGAAGGCCACACAGGCCGACAAGCTCCCGCCCCTCGGGTAGAGTCGGGCCACCCGCTGCGGATGCGTAACCCGCCCGATCGCCAGGCACAACGACGGCTCGCCCGTCAAACGTATGGACGTCAGCCCAACGTCCGCCGCCCACCGTTAGATCGCACGCCTGCAGGAAGAGCGATGCGGTGTCCAGGACGCGATCCGCCTCGCTCGAAGCGCCGGTCCACGCCGACCCGCACCGCCACGCCTCGAATCTTTCGAGCCGGCCGACCGCGCCATGGTCAACCAACTGCGCAACGGCTCGGTGATGCAATCGAGCCAACGCGTCGCACCGGACCGCCCAGCGCGCCTGCTCGCCCGAATCGCCGCCGCTCGTGAGCCTCAGCACGACTGGCTTGCCGGTTGCGAGATCGACGGCGTTACCGCTGCCTTTGACCACGAACCGATCGGCAATGAGCTGCACGCGACCTCTTTTCGCGATGATCAATCGCGCTGAAGGTTGAGGACCTCAAGGACTCCGTGCAAGAACATCGCCTTTGCGAATCGCCCGAGAAACGCGTCGCTGGCGCCAGGACGTTGCAATAATTTCGGATAGAATGAAGCGCCCATGTTGAGATTTCTCACTGCCGGCGAGTCGCACGGTAAGGCGCTCGTCGCGATTCTCGAGGGCATCCCGGCCGGCCTTCCCATCGATTTCGCGGCCATCACCACCGAGCTGCGCCGCCGCCAGGGCGGCTACGGCCGAGGTCGCCGGATGGCAATCGAGTCCGATCGCGCGGAAGCCCTGGCTGGCATTCGCCGCGGCCTCTCGACGGGCGGGCCGATTGCGCTTCTGATCCCCAACAAGGACTGGGACAACTGGCAGCGCACGATGGCTGTTGAAGCCGATCTGTCCCCGGATGCTGGCGGAACCGATCGTCCACCCGTGACCAGGCCCAGACCCGGGCACGCCGACCTCTCGGGCTCGATCAAGTACGGCCACGACGACATCCGCAACGTCCTCGAGCGGGCGAGCGCCCGCGAGACGGCAGCGCGTGTCGCCGTCGGGGCCATCGCGCGCCAGCTGCTCGGACAGCTCGGCACCCATATCGTCAGCCATGTCATCTCGATCGGATCGG
This sequence comes from Acidobacteria bacterium RIFCSPLOWO2_12_FULL_65_11, assembly GCA_001767495.1. GTDB lineage: Bacteria > Acidobacteriota > Vicinamibacteria > Vicinamibacterales > CAVVIG01 > 2-12-FULL-65-11. Next base: position 5,247 of record MELA01000037.1, read on the forward strand.
TCTCACTGCCCGATTCGCTCGCGATCTCCTACGACCAGGTCCGCCGGATTGCGGTCGATGGACCTCTGCACTGCGTGGATGGCGAACTCGAGCTGCAGATGATTGCCGAGATCGACCGGGCGCGGGACGCGGGCGACACGATGGGCGGGAGCTTCGAGGTCATCGCGCACGATGTTCCGCCCGGCCTCGGCAGTTACGTGCAGTGGGACCGCAAACTCGACGGCCGGCTCGGCCAGGCCGTGATGTCGATTCCGGCGATTAAGGCCGTGGGCATCGGCCGCGGCGCAGAGGTCGCCGCACTGCCAGGTTCCCGTGTGCACGACGAAATCCTTCCGCCGGCCGGCACGGGCCCGGCCACCGCCGTCGCCGTGACTCGACCCACCAACAACGCGGGCGGTCTCGAGGGAGGGGTGACCAACGGCCAGGATCTGCGCATCACGGGCTATATGAAGCCGATTGCGACGCTGATGAAGCCCCTGCGGTCGGTCGATCTGGCGACGATGACCGAGAGTCCGGCAGCCATCGAGCGCAGCGATGTGTGCGCCGTCCCTGCAGCTGCCGTGGTGGCCGAAGCAATGGTGGCATTTGTCCTCGCCGACGCCGCAGTCGAGAAATTCGGCGGAGACTCGGTCGACGAGCTCGTCGCCAACTGGCGGGCGTTCCGCGACCGTACCTCGGCCCGCTTCACTCGCCGATGATCACCCTGTCGAATTCTATTGACGCATCGGGCCTGAAAACCACCTACTGGCGCGAACCGTGTCGACGGCGCGGGAAACCGCATCTACGGCGGCTCGTCGGCGGCATGCCGCAGGTCCGTGACCTGCGGCGGATTTCGGCGCCTTCGACGCGGTTTCCCGTCTATCGCTTGCGTCGCGCCGCTCCAACGGTTCGCGTCCGCAGGTGGTTTTCGGCCGTCTCTGGTGGGCTAAGGAAAGCCGACGTAGCGCCACGAGAGCGTGTGGCGAATCTGATCTCATGCGGGTGGCCGCGAACGGGGCCGCCCCGCCGGGCGCGGAGGCGCGAGCCGTGACAAACGCTGTTCGCCGAGCACGCGGTGGGGCTGTTCGCGGACAGGACCCGCTACGATCAACGTCGCAACACGTTCCGGGGCACGGTTCTTCGCTCATTCGTCGTGGGGCCGGGGAATGATTCGGCCGATTCTGAAGTACGGCGACCAGCTCCTGCACGAGCCCGCTCAGCCGGTGGGCGAGCTGACCTCGGACATCGACCGTCTCATCGGCGACATGATCGAGACGATGTATGCCGCCTCAGGCGTCGGGCTGGCGGCGCCGCAGGTTGGCATCCCGCTGCGGATCTTCGTGATCGATCTCTCGGTCGGCAGCGATCCCTCTGGGTTGACGATCATGGTCAATCCCGTCTTCGTCGAGCGCGACGGCGTGCAGCTCGAAGAAGAAGGGTGCCTCAGCGTGCCGGGCTTCAACGCCACGGTCGTCCGGCCCGTCCGCGCCGTCGTTAGGGGGCTCGATCGCTCGGGCACCGAGCACGACCGCGAAGGCACGGGGCTGCTGGCCCGCGCGCTGCAGCACGAGATGGATCATCTCGATGGCACGCTGTTTGTCGATCGGCTTCGCGGCATCAAGCGCGACCTCATCGTCCGCCGGATTCGCAAGCTGGCGCGCGCCCGAAAATGGTAGACGCCGGAGGCCTTCGGATCGTCTTTTTCGGTACGCCCCAATTCGCCGTCCCGACACTCGACCTGCTTCTGAAGTCGCGCCACTGCGTCGTGGGCGTCGTGTCGCAGCCCGATCGACCGCGCGGCCGCGGCCAACGGACCACCGACGCGCCCGTGAAAGTGACGGCTCTCTCGGCCGGCCTGCCGATCGTCCAGCCCCAGCAGCTCAAAGATCCGGCGCTTCTCGATCGACTTCGGGAGCTCGACGCCGATCTCGCAGTCGTTGCGGCTTACGGACGGCTGATCCCGGAGACGCTGCTGGCGCTGCCCCGCCTCGGCATGATCAACGTCCACGCGTCGCTCCTGCCGCGGTACCGAGGCGCCGCACCGGTCCATCGGGCCGTCATGGCCGGCGAGCGCCTGACGGGCGTGACGATCATGCGACTCGTCAAGGAAATGGACGCCGGACCGATCCTGGCCGTTGCCGATCGGCCGATCGACCCGAACGAGACGAGCGAAGAGGTCGAGCGGGATCTCGCTCGCCTTGGCGCCGAGCTTCTTGTCTCGACCGTCGACACCATGGCCATCGGGCGCGCCGAGGAGTCCCCGCAGGACGATCGCCTGGCCACCTTGGCTCCGCGACTCACCAAGGAGGACGGACTGATCGCCTGGAGCTGGCCGGCCGAACGTATCCACAATCAGATCCGCGGGCTGCACCCGTGGCCTCACGCGTTCACGTTCCTTCGCGACCATCGATTGATTCTGCTTCGCTCGACCTGGTCACCCACCGGCTCAGGTGCGTCGCCGGGCACGATTCTCGCGGCCGCGGGTGACCACTTGGATGTCGCAGCTGGGGAGGGGATCGTCCGCGTCACGGAGATCCAGCCGGAGGCCAGGCGCCCGATGAGCGCGCGCGACTTTCTCGCGGGCCATCACCTTGTCGGCGGCGACCGCTTCGGCGCGCCATGATCTCACCGGCGCGCGTCGCGGCCTACGACATCCTGTCGGCGGTGTCGGCCGGCCGCGCCGACCTCGCCACGGCCGTCGCACTCGTTCGTGCGCGGCTCGCGAGCGATCGTGACCGCGCGCTCGCCACCAACATCGCCGCGGGTGTCGAGCGCTGGCGCGCGACGCTCGACCATCTCATCGTCGTCTTCTCGAAACGGTCGATCGATCGGCTCGATCCCGAAGTGGTCGACATCCTGCGCCTTGGCGCCTATCAGCTCCTCCACCTCACCCGCGTCCCCGCCGCGGCCGTTGTCGACGACGCGGTGGATCTGGTCGGTCGAGCGGGCAAGCGCAGCGCGTCTGGATTGGTCAACGCGCTGCTGCGTACCATTTCACGCAGGCGCCAGTCGCTGCCTCTGCCAGAGCGTCCAGCCGATCCTGGGGATCGGACCGCAGCGCTCGACTATCTGAACATCACGCTGTCGCATCCACGCTGGCTCGCCGCGCGCTGGCTGGATCGACTGGGCTTCGAAGCGACCGAGGCGTGGCTGCGCTTCAACAACACGCCGGTATCATTGACCCTGCGTGTCAACCGTTTATGGGCGACGCCGACCGACGTCACCAGACAACTGGCGGCACAAGGCATCCACGTGCGGCCGGGCCAGTTCGCTCCCGACGCACTCGTCGTCGACAAGGGCCGGCCGCTTGACACCAGCCTCGACGGACGTTTGTTTGTTGCTCAGGGCGAAGCGTCGCAACTCGTGGCGCTCCTCGCCGGCTCCAATCCCGGCCCGAGAGTGCTGGATGCCTGCGCGTCTCCTGGCGGAAAGACGACGGCGCTTGCAGCGGCGATGGGCAATCTGGGCCTCCTCGTCGCGTCCGACATTCGCGGCCGGCGCATGGAGCTGCTCAACCGCACCGTTGCCGCGAGTGGAGCGACCAACATCCGGCTGGTCCAGGCCGATCTGCTGAGGCCTCTGCCCTTCTCGCAGCCGTTCGATTGTGTGCTGGTGGACGCTCCCTGCTCAGGACTGGGGATTCTTCGCAGCGATCCCGATATCCGCTGGCGGCGGCAGGAGGCCGAGCTCATCACGTTCGCCGACACACAGCGTCAGATGCTGCAGCACGCTGCCGAGCGAACGGATCGCGGCGGTCGACTGATCTACGCGACGTGCTCGAGCGAGCCCGACGAGAACGAGAGGGTCGTCGACGCGTTCCTGCAGGGCGCGCGCGACTTCGTGGCTCTCGATGCTCGGACGGCTGCTCCAGACCTGCCCTCAGCCGTCGTTGACGCACGAGGGCACCTGCGCACGCTGCCGCACGTCCATGGACTCGACGCGTTCTTTGGCGCCGTCCTTCAAAGACGTCCGTAGGAAGGAGTCCGGCTAGAACCGGACACCACACTTGCGGGACAGCACAATTGACGGACCCTACAATTGACAGAAGTAGTGTCCGCCTTCAGGCGGACCGTCAGGTGTAGTACGATCTCCGCGCAATGGCCCTCAAAAGCCGCGTGTTTGGCGCGGGCAAACTGATCGTTCTCGCTGGCGCCCTCGTGGCGACCTACCTTGTCTTTGGCATCGTCTCGATGCGCGTGGCGCTCAAGACGCGGGAAGTGCAGGTCCCCAACCTGACCGGCCGCAGCGCGAGCGAAGCCACCGCGATTGCCACCCGCCTCGACCTGACCCTGAAGGTCGACGACAACCCCCGGCTCGATCCCAAGGTCGCGGCCGGTCGCGTGGCTGGCCAGGATCCGCCGCCCGGCTCGACGAGCCGCCGACAGCGGAGCATCAGGGTGTGGCTGAGCGCCGGGACGCATGCGGTGCCGACGCTCGTCGGCGACACCGAGCGCGCGGCTCGAGAGCGGCTCGCCCTCGACAAGATTACGATCGCCGGCATTGCCGAGATTCGGTCGCCCGGCTACCCTCAGGACGTCATCGTGGCGCAGACGTCGCCGACCGACGGGCCCGCCGGCCGCGTAGCGCTTCTCGTCAACCGGGGTGATAGCGACACCAGTTATGTCATGCCCGACCTCGTCGGCGTGGCAGGCGACCGTGCTGCCGAGATCTTGCGCGGACAAGGCTTTCGCGTGGCCGTGGTCGCGTCCAATCCCTATCCTGGCGTGCCGGCAGGTGCCGTCCTGCGACAGACGCCTCAAGCGGGATTTCAGGTTATGCCGAGCGCCGCGATTTCGCTCGAGGTGAGCCAGTGAGCGTGCAGATCGCGCCGTCGATTCTCTCAGCCGACTTTGCCGCGCTCGGCCAGGCGATCGCCGCTGTCGAGCGCGGAGGGGCCGACTTGATCCACGTGGACGTGATGGACGGCCATTTCGTGCCCAATATCACGATTGGCCCCTCGGTGGTCAAATCGCTCAAGCGCGTCGCGAAAATCCCGCTCGACGTGCACCTGATGATTGAGGAGCCCGATCGCTACATCGAGGCATTCGCCGAAGCGGGCGCCGCCATGATTTCGGTCCACGTCGAAGTCCTCCCGCACCTGCATCGAACGCTTGGCGCCATCAAGGCCCTCGGCGCGAAGGCCGGCGTCGTGCTCAACCCATCGACGCCGGTCGTCGACATTGAAGAGGTCGCGGGCGAGGTTGACTTTGTCCTGGTGATGTCGGTCAATCCGGGCTTCGGTGGGCAGGCCTTCATTCCCCGGAGCGAGTCCAAGGTCCGCGACGTCCGGGCGGCTCTCGATCGCGCGGGCAACACTGCGCCCGTGGAGATCGACGGCGGCATCGACCACCAGAACGTCGCGCGCGTGGTCGGTGCCGGCGCGCGGATCATCGTCGCCGGTTCCGCCGTGTTCCACACCCCTGATCCCGAGCGCGCCACCCGCGAGCTGAAAGCCGCCGCGATTGGCGCCCTCTCCTCTCCTGCCGCACGTTGAGCGTCGGTCGATCCACCAGCCGCGTGCGCGTGCGCTACGCCGAGACCGATAAGATGGGTGTCGTCTACTACGCGAACTACCTCGTGTGGTTCGAGGTTGGCCGCACGGACCTGCTGCGCGCTGCCGGCTGGAGTTATCGTGAGATGGAGGCAGACGGGTACGCGCTGCCGGTCATCGAGGTTCAATGCGCGTACCGGCAGCCGGCGCGATACGACGACGACCTCGAGGTACGGACCGATGGCTCGCTGGTATCGCCCCTCCGCGTAGAGTTTGTGTACGAGATCGTGCGCTCGGCTGATCAGGTCACGCTCGCCACCGGCCGCACAATCCATGCCTCACTCGATCGCGAGGGCCGGCCGTGCCGGCTGCCCGAGCGAGTGCGGGCGTTGCTACAAGCCGAATCGTCCGGCTGAAGCCGGACACGACGACTCCGATCCGCCGACTCCAATCGCTTGTAGTGTCCGCCTTTAAGCGGACGTGAATCGGATCGTTACGGCAGGCTGAACGAAAACGCGCGGTACTGCACAGCGGTGCACGACGGCGCGGCCCGCAGCCCTGACGAGACCGGTTTGCAGCGCTCGAGGCCGCAGTACAATATGGGGCTGGCGTCCGATAACGTCTAATAGGACCGACAACCATCTTGTGAGCATGTCGCACTCGATCTTCCGCAGCCTTGAGGGCGTTCAGGCCTTCCGGCTCGTGGCCCTCGTCGTGATCACGGGCGCGACGCTTGCCTGCGCGTCGAGCACGCGCGGGCTGGTTCCACCCGGGACGCCTGAGCCCGACAAGTACCTCTTCGAGCAGGGCACCCAGGCGCTCAACAGCAGGAAGTGGGTGCTGGCCCGCGATTACTTCAAGCAAGTCGTCGAGACCTACACCCAGAGCCCGTATCGGCCCGACGCCAAGATAGGGATCGGCGACACGTACCTCGGCGAAGAGAGTTCCGAAGCGTTCGTCCTCGCCATCAGCGAGTACCGCGAGTTCCTCGCCTTCTACCCAACCCACGGCCGCGCCGACTACGCGCAGTACAAACTGGCTATGTCGCATTTCCACCAGATGCGGGCGCCGCAGCGCGACCAGACCGAGACGCGGGAGGCGGTCAAGGAGTTCACGGTCTTTGTCGACCGCTATTCGACGAGCCGGCTGCTACCCGAGGTCAAAGACAGGCTTCGTGAGGCACGCGATCGGCAGAATGAAGCAGACTATCGCGTCGGCTTTTTCTACTATCGGCAGCGCTGGTACCCCGGTGCGATCGATCGCTTCCTGACGCTGCTCAAGGACGACCCGGCCTACTCCGGTCGGGACGCCGTGTACTTCTACCTGGCCGAATCGCTCGTCAAGGTCAGGCGAGAAGCCGAGGCCCTGCCCTACTACGAACGAGTGACGGAGGAGTTTGCGGCGAGCGCCTATCTGGAGGACGCCCGCAAACGCATTGGAGAGCTCAGAGCACCGACACAACCCAAGTCTTCTGGAGGATGAGATGGCACTGACCCGTATCATCACGGCGACGATGTTTCTGCTGCTCACGGTGAGTCTGGCTCAGGCGCAGTCCGCAGGCGACACGCTGTCGCAGCTTCAGAAGGCCGTGGCCTGCGCGCCGCCGCCCGCATTCGGACCCTCGCCCATCGGCCTGCCGCAGATCAAAGGCGGCCAGGATACGGTGCCTCGCACGCTCTTTGGCGCGGGCGATCTCTTCGTGATCGGCGGCGGTGCGACCCAGGGCCTCCAAATCGGGCAGCGGTACTTCGTCCGCCGCCCAATGGCCTTCGCTCACGGCCAGAACGGAAACGTGCCGATGACGCAAACCCTGGGATGGGTTCGGATGGTGGCCATCAACGAGGACTCCGCCGTGGCGCTCGTCGACATCGCGTGCGAGAGCATGAGCGTCGGCGACTACCTCGAGCCCTTTGTGGCGCCGATGGTGCCGCCCGGAGCCGACAGCGTGGATACGTCGGGCAGCCCCGACTTCGCCTCAGCCGCCCAGGTGGTGTTCGGAAAGGATCGCCGGCGAACCGGCGTCGCGGGCGATTTCATGTTGATCGATCGCGGCAGCAGTGACGGCGTCACCGTGGGCACCCGGATGGCGGTCTATCGGGATCTGGCGACGGCCCTGCCGCTAGCCGTTGTTGGCGAGGCGATGGTGATTTCGACGGCCGAGACGACCTCGCTCGTCCGGATTACGATGTCGCGGTCGGCCGTCGAAACCGGCGATTACGTGGTGCCGCGAAAACCGTAGGGCACTCAGCCGGCCCTGCGGCCGCCGCGGCGCTCGCGCGCGAAGGTGATGTCGGCAATCCGCGGGCTGAGAATCAGGTTGAAGCGTCGGAAATAGTCGGCCGCGGATGCCAGCGCGGTCACCACGGCGATCCACAGCGCCGTCTGCCCGATCAAGTACAGCACGTACAGCTGGCTCTGCGCCTCGACCCGGCCGAGAATCAAGCCGAGAATCGCGACAACCTCCACGACCATCTTGACCTTCCCCAGCCGTGACGCCGCGATGACGATGCCGCGCGCGTAGGCCAGGCTGCGAAGCCCGGTGACCGCGAAATCGCGCCCGATGATGATCCACACAATCCACGCCGGGGCCAGCTCCATCTGGACGAGCGAGAGCAGCGCCGCAGAGGTCAGCAGCTTGTCGGCCAGCGGATCCATGATCTGACCGAGCGTCGTAATCTGCTTCCGGCGACGCGCCAGATAGCCGTCCAGCCAGTCGGTGAGCGAGGCGAGCCCGAAGATCGCCGCGCCGACAAGCTCTTTCGGCACGCCAAAGATCTGACGTCCCTCGAATTCGGTCAGCAACACGACGACGAGCAGCGGCACGAGGAAGATCCGCACGAGCGTCAGCGAGTTGGGAAGGTTCGGCAGCTGCATGGGCGCTCGGATGGCACATGATATCATCGGCGGTTGCCGATGAAGACAATCCTGCTCGCGGGGGGCAAGGGCACGCGGCTGCGCCCGCTGACCATCCATACCCCCAAGCCCATCGTCCCCATTTTCGACCGGCCCTTCCTCCACTACCAGCTGGATCTCGTCAGGCAGGTCCCAGAAATAGATGAAGTGATCCTGAGCCTCAACTACCAGCCGCGCCGCATCGAAGCCGTCTTTGGCGACGGCGGAGAGCGCGGCCCGGCCATCCGGTACGTCGTGGAACCGACGCCTCTGGGTACGGCGGGCGCCATCCGCTACTCGGCCGAATCGCTCCGCGAGCCGGTCGTCGTCTTCAACGGCGACGTGCTCACCGAGATCGATCTCGCGGCCGTGATCGCCAGGCATCGCGAGCGCAAAGCCGCGGCCACCATCGTGCTGACGCCCGTCGCCAACCCGTCGGCGTACGGCCTGGTCGAATCCGATGCGAACGGCAACGTGCAGCGATTTCTCGAGAAGCCGAGCCCCGACGAGATTACCTGCAATACGATCAATGCTGGCATCTACGTGCTCGAGCCACGCACCCTCGATCGCATACCGAAGGACACGCCGTGGTCGATCGAGCGCAGCTTCTTCCCGTCGCTCATCGAGCGCGGCGACACCTTCGTCGCCTACGTCAATCAGGGGTATTGGATCGACATCGGCACACCGGAGAAGTACATGCAGGCTCACTGCGACATCATGGACGGCCGCTATCAGGCCGCCCCGTTTGCGGGCGCGGCATCAAGCGCGCACGTCTCGCCGCAGGCGCGCATCGAAGACGGGGTGTCGATCGAGCCGCCCTGCTTCATCGACTCGGGCGTCGTGGTAAAGGCCGGCGCGCGCATCGGTCCGTACAGCGTGCTCGGCCGCGACTGCCACATCGAGGAGCAGGCCACGGTCGAGGGGGCCATCGTCTGGGCCGACAGCCGCATCGCCCAGCAGGCCGTCGTCCGACGGTCCATTGTCGGCCGCCACTGTCATATCGGTCGAAACGCCACCCTCGAGGACGGCATCGTGCTCGGTGACAAGTCCGTCGTCACCGACTACAGTCGCCTGTAAGAGCGATGGGCCCATCGGTCGACACCAGCATCTTCAAGGCGTACGACGTGCGCGGCATCTACCCTTCCCAGATCGACGAAGGCGTCGCGCGGGCCATCGGCGCCGCCTTTGTCGACTATCTCCGCGCGACGCGCATCGCCGTCGGCCGGGACATGCGGTTGTCGTCACCGGCCCTGGCGGCGGCGTTCATCGACGGTGCCACGTCTCGGGGCGCCGACGTCGTCGACTACGGCATGATTCCGACCGACATGCTCTACTTCGTCGTCGCCCGCGATCGGCACGACGGCGGCGTCGAGATCACGGCGTCGCACAATCCCAAGCAATACAACGGCATGAAGATGGTGAGGCAAGAGGCGTTTCCACTGAGCGGCGATGCCGGCATCTCGGAGATTTGCGACGCGATTACGAGCGGCCGGGTACCGGCGGCGGCCGGGCACCGAGGTCTGGTGACGTCAGGCGATCTGCTCGATGCGTACGTCGAGCACGTCATGTCGTTCATCGATCCGGCCATCATCCGTCCGTTTAACGTCGTCCTCGACGCAGGCAGCGGCATGGCAGGGCTCGTCGCGCCGAAGCTGTTCAGCCGCCTCGCCTGCCGGACCACGCGCCTCTGCTTCGACATCGACGGCCGCTTTCCGAACCACGAGGCCAACCCCCTCATCGAGGAGAACCGGCGGGATGTCGTCGAGCGCGTCATCGCGGAGAAGGCCGATATCGGCATCGCGTGGGACGGCGACGCCGATCGGTGCTTTTTTGTCGACGGCACGGGCGAGTTCATCTCGGGCGACTTCGTGACGGCGCTGCTGGCCGAGGCGTTTCTCCTGAAGCATCCCGGGGCCACGGTCATCTACGATCTCCGAGCCAGTCACGCCGTCAGAGACACCGTCGCTCGGTACAATGGCACGTCGCTGATGAACCGCGTCGGCCACGCGTTCTTCAAGCGCCGCATGCGAGAGTCGAATGCCGTCTTCGGCGGCGAGGTCACGGGCCACTACTACTTCAGGGACAACTTCTATGCCGACAACGGATTTATTCCGGCGCTGCTGATGCTCGAGTTGATGTCGAAGAAAGGCCACAGCCTGCACGATCTCGTCGAGCCCCTACGTCGCCGCTACTTCATCTCGGGTGAGATCAACACGAAGCTGCCGAGCATGGACCTGGTCCCCCACAAGCTCGCCCAACTCGCCGCCCGCTACACCGGCGGCCGGCAGTACGACCTGGATGGAATCTCGGTCGAGTACCCGGACTGGCACTTCAACGTGCGGCCGTCGAATACAGAGCCGCTGCTGCGCCTGAATCTCGAGGCGAACTCTTCGGAGCTGATGGCGCAGAAGCGCGACGAAATCATCGCGCTGATTCGTGCGTGATATCATGACGGTCCGGCTGAAGCCGGACACTACAACGGAGCGCGGATGGAGGCTGGGAGTCGTAGTGTTCGCCTTCCGGCGGACCCTTGTGGGCGGGCTTAGCATAGTGGTAATGCTCTGGCTTCCCAAGCCAGTTAGACGGGTCCGATTCCCGTAGCCCGCTTGTTCCTTCCCCCAGCGTCCGGCTGAAGCCGGACACGACATTCGTTAACCTCCGGGATTGAAACGGTAGCCCACCCACGGCTCCGTCACCAGATAGCGCGGACTGGACGGGTCCGGCTCGAGCTTCTTGCGGAGCTGTCCCATGAAGACGCGCAGGTACTCCGGCTGCTCCTGCGAGGCCTCGCCCCAGACCGCCTCGAGCAGCGCCCGATGCGTGATGACGCGGCTTGGATGCCTCGCCATATAGACGAACAGCTCGAACTCTTTTGGCGTCAAACGCACCTCCCGGTCGCCGATGTGGACGCGCCGGTCGTCGAAGTCGATCCGGAAGCCGCCGACTTCAAATGAGGCCATGCTCGTCTCGGCACCGCTGCGCCGCAGCGCCGCGCGCACGCGGGCCAGCAGCTCGTCGATGCCAAACGGCTTGGTGACGTAGTCGTCGGCGCCCGAGTCGAGCGCCTCCACCTTGGTAAGTTCCTCGCCCTTGACCGACAGCACGATGATCGGCACGCTCGACATCGCGCGGATCCGCCGGCAGAGCTCCACGCCGTCCATCCGCGGCATCATGAGATCGGTGATGACGAGCTCGGGACGCCATTCGGTGAAACTCGAGAGCGCGGACTGGCCCTCCGGGGCGGTCTGGACCTGGTAGCCCTGGCTCGTCAGCACCGTGCGGAGGACACGTGTGATCTGCGGCTCATCGTCGACGACGAGCACTCGGGACTTATCTGCACCTGTCGTCATCTCTCGTCCTTCCTGAGTATCCTGTCTCACCATCCTACTGAACCATCGTCGCGGCCAAGGCCGCCGGCTCCTCCTCCGGCGCTTGCATCGCGACCGGCACGCGTATCGCGACCGTCGTGCCCCGCCCAGAAGGCGATGGCTCGATCCAGACGCGACCCGCCTGGGCCTCGACCAGCCGCCGCGCGATGGGGAGCCCAAGACCGATGCCCCCGCGCCGCCGGTCGTGTGGTTCGCGAACCGGCACGCGATAGAACTTCTCGAACACACGCTCGACAAGGTCGGGCGGAATCCCGGGCCCCTCGTCCGACACGCTGATCCGCACGTACCCGTCGCCGTCTCCGGCCGCGTGCAACGTGATGGCGCTCGCCGCCGGCGCGTACTTGCTCGCGTTGTCCAACAGAATGTAGATCACCTCGGTCATGGCTGCCGCGTCGACCGACACGGCCGGCAGAAGATCGTCGAAGAGCGTGATGACGCGATGGTCGCGCGTCAGCGGCTCGGCGCGCAACAGCCCCGCGCGCACGATGGTCTCGGGCCGCACCGCACGGAGGCGAACGGGCTGTGACGGCTCGGCGCGATCGGTCCTCGAGAGACCCTCGATGAACCGGTTCAGTCGATCGGATTCCTCGTCGATCACCTGCAGCAACTCGCGCTGCTCCTCGCTCGACAGCGGGGATGCGCCGGCCCTCGCACCAGCGCCGATCAACGCGGTGACACCGGCCTTGATCGCCGTCAGCGGCGTGCGCAGGTTGTGAGTCAGCGCGTCGAGGAGCGCAGCCTTGAGCTGCTCGTTGCGCCGTGCGGCCTCCGCTTCGCTCGCGCGGTCGAAGGCCGCCTGCAGCTCCTGATACAACCGCTCGATTTCCTGGCGGCCCGCCAGCGCCTCGGCCCGCCGCCGCTCGGCGCGCGATGCGAGTTCGCCGGCGAAGACCGCGGTGACCAGAAACGTGACAAACGCGATCCAGTCGTCGGGATCCCCGATGGCAAAACCTGAGGGCGGCAGGAAGTAATACGAGAGAGCGGCCGACGCGGACGCGGCCGCAAAGAGCGCGGAACTCGTGCCCCAGAACCGCGCGACCACGACCACGTCCAGCAGCAGTAGTGGCGCCGCGACCTCGGCTGCGTCCACCGACGTCAGGCGAAGCGCGGCGACGACGGCCGACACGGTTGCGCCCGCCGCGAGGTACCGGCGCCAAGGCATCGTGTGATTATAGGGCGTGGGCCTGCTGCACGATCTTCACACCCGCACTGGCGCCAATCCGTGTTGCGCCGGCCACGACCATCGCCTTGAGGCCCTCCAGATCGTGAACGCCACCTGCGGCCTTCACCCCCATCTCGGGACCAACCACGCGTCGCATCAACCGTACATCGGCCACGGTCGCGCCGCCCGGGCCGAAGCCAGTGGAGGTCTTGACGAAATCGACGCCGGCGGCCTTGGCCAGCGCGCACGCGGCCACCTTTTCATCATCGGTCAAGAGCGCCGCCTCGATGATGACCTTGCTCACGACGCCGCACTCCCGGCATGGCACGGCCACCGCTGCGATATCCCGCTCCACGCTGCGAAGGTCGCCCGACTTGAGCGCGCCCACGTTGATCACCATGTCGATCTCGCGCGCGCCATCGAAGATGGCACGCCGAGTCTCGTACGCCTTCACGTCCCAGGTGGTCGCGCCAAACGGAAAGCCGACGACCGAGCAGACGCCAACGCTCGTCCCCCTGAGCAGGCCCGCCGCCAGGGCCACCCATGTCGGATTGACGCAGACCGTCGCGAATCGAAACTCCGTGGCCTCGCGACACAGATCTTCGATGTTCATCCGTGTGGCATCGGGCTTGAGCAGCGTATGGTCGATCATCGACGCGATGCTGGCCGGAGCCCCACCAGCGGCGTTGAGACCCACGCGGGCCGCTCCCGCATCGATGACTGGTTGAAGGCGATTCGGACAACACTCGCGACCGACCGAATGGCAGGGGCACCGCTCTCCCGGCGGCAGCGCGACCGACGCCAGTTCCTTCACGATCAGGTCGATCAGCCGCTTCAGGTCGCCTTGTGTAATTGAGTCACTCACCCTGACCGCTCCTCGAGTTGTTCCCTGGAGGTATGATCGCCTGCGTTCTTCGTCCGGCCGAAGCCGGACACTACAATTCCTGTTGTTGTAGTGTCCGCCCTCAGGCGGACCAGTTGTCGTCCATGACCGCCCCCAGCCCAGGAGAAATCCTACTCTCTGCAGAGCAGATACAACAGCGCGTTGCCGAGCTGGCCGTGGAGATCAGGCGCGATGCCCCGGACAACCTGCACCTGGTCGCCGTACTGAAAGGCGCGTTCGTGTTTGTCGCCGATCTTGTTCGCTGCCTTTCCGGGCCGGTGTCGCTCGATTTTATGTCCGTTTCGAGCTACGAGAGCAAGACCGCGAGCTCGGGTGAGATCCGCCTAGTCCAGGATCTTGGCGCGCCTCTCGACGGCCGACACGTGGTGATCGTCGAAGACATCGTCGACACCGGCGTGACGCTCGTCCGGTTGCAGCAGATGCTTCGCGCGCGCAACCCGCACACGCTCAAGACAGCGTGCCTGCTGAGCAAGACGGCGCGACGCCAAGTGGACGTGACGGTCGACTATGTCGGCTTTACGATCGCCGACCGCTTCGTCGTCGGCTACGGGCTCGACTACGCCGAGCAGTACCGTCACCTGCCGCACATCGCAGTTCTGGAAACATGAGATTGCAGGGGCATAGAAATGCAGGATGGCAATTGCTCAATTTCAATTCTGCCATTCTGCAATCCTGCCATCCTGCGATTTCCGGTATAGTCTGTGCGCAGTGTCCCTACACCTTGTCGATCATCCGATCGTGCACGACGCGCTCGTCATGCTTCGCGACGCGCGTACGCCGCCTGAGCATTTTCGTCGGGCCGCTCGGCGCATCAGCGTGTTGATGGCGGCCGAGGCCCTGCGCGATCTGCCCACGGCTGCGGTTACGGTGGAGGGCCCGCTCGGCCTGGCGCCCGGCCGCCGGCTTGCGGCCGACGTCGTTGTGGTCCCGGTGCTAAGGGCCGGGCTGAGCATGCTTGATGCCGTGCTGGAGCTCGTGCCTCAGGCGCGCGTCGGACACATCGGGCTGCAGCGGGACGAGCGCACGGCCGTGCCGTCCAAGTACTATTCAAAGCTGCCGCCGGGCCTCGACCGCAGCTGCGTGTTGATGATCGATCCGATGCTGGCGACCGGCGGAAGCATCGTCGCCGCGATCGGGTTGCTGCGCGAGGCCGGAGCTCGCCTGGTCCGCTTTGCCTGCATTGTGGCCGCGCCTGAGGGCGTCGCGCTTGTGGGCCGGCACTATCCTGATGTCGCGATTTATGCTCCCGTCGTCGACCGAGGACTCGACGCGCAGAAATACATCGTTCCTGGTCTCGGTGATTTTGGCGATCGACTCTACGGTACCGCTCAAGAGGTGACCCATGCCAACCCCGAGCCTTGACCGCCCCGCGCCGCCTCGCTCGGAGCACGAGCGGTGGCAGACCGCCCTGACCTCGATCGAGCCGAACAAGATCCTCATCCGCGGCTATCCGCTCGACGAGATGATGGGCCGCTTGTCGTTTGCCGACGCGGTCTACCTGCTGCTCATGGGCGAGCTGCCCACGCCGGCGATTGGACGAATGCTGAACGCCGTGCTCGTCTCGTCGCTCGACCACGGTGTCACGCCGCCCTCGACGCTTGCCGCACGCAACGTTGCCACGTCCGGTGCACCGCTCAAGGACTGCGTCGCAGCGGGCGTGCTGGCGTTCGGGCCGCACCACGGCGGCGATATCGAGTCCTGCATGCGGTTTCTCGACACGGGTCTGTCGCTCGTCCGAGCCGGGAAATCGCTCCAGCAGGCCGCCGAAACCATCGTCGAGGAGTGCCGGAAGAACGGCGAGGTCCCACCAGGATTCGGGCATCGGTTCCACACGCGCGACCCGCGAGCGGCGCGGCTGTTCCAGATGGTGCTCGAGCTCGAGCTCGAAGGCGAACATGTGCGGCTGATTCGAGTCATCGAGCGGCTGCTCGGCGGGCGATCTGAAGCGTTCGGCCGTCCCCTGCCGGTCAACGTCGACGGGGCCATCGCCGCGATTTGCGCCGATCTCGGGTTCGCGTACGAGCTCGGCAACGCCGTGTTTCTGATTTCTCGGCTGCCCGGGCTGATCGCTCACGCCCACGAGGAGCGTACGCGCCAGGCGCCGCTCAGACTGATCGATCCCAAGGATCACGATTACGACGGGTCGGCGCAGCGCCGACTGCCGGATCGCCGCTAGATTGCGGTACACTAGCGGCTCGGGGCGCTTAGCTCAGCTGGTTAGAGCGCGTGCTTCACACGCACGAGGTCGGAGGTTCGAGTCCTCCAGCGCCCA
>MELA01000038.1 GCA_001767495.1 Acidobacteria bacterium RIFCSPLOWO2_12_FULL_65_11
TCCCTCTCGCTCACCCGATCCGGCTGCGCCTCGGCCTCGCGTCTCGCTGCGGCGCGTGTCCGCACCCGCAGATTCGCGTCTTTGCGATAAGATCACGCCGCACACGAACCGAAATCGGCCCCTTCACGAATAATGCGGGTTAGACGCGTTGCGAAATTCACCTACCTGCGGGTGGCCGCGAACGGGACCGCCCCGCTGGGCGCGGAGGCCGTGTCCCGTGACAGGCTATTTTTCGGCCGAGCACCCGGTGGGGCTGTTCGCGGACAGGACCCGCCGGAAGTTCATGTCGCGCCGCGCTCTTAGCCAAACATGTCTTTGACGCGATCGAAGAGGTTCCGCTCGTCGGGGGCTTCGTCTTCGCGCGGGCGCGGCTCGAACTTTTCCGGAGGGAGCACCTTGGCCAGCTGATCGAGCAGGTGCCGCTGTTCCTTCGTGAGCTTCTTGGGCGTCTTCACCTGAACGGTCGCGAAGAGGTCGCCTTTGCCGCGGCCGCCGATCTCGGGCATCCCCTTGCCTCGCAGCCTCAGCGTCGTACCGGTGTGCGTCCCTTCGGGCACCTTCACCGTTTCGGGCCCATCGAGTGTCGGCACCTGAATCTCGCCGCCGAGCGCGACGGTCGTGAAGTTCACCGGAATCTCGCAGAACAGATTCAATCCGTCGCGTCGGAAGAATTCATGCTCCTGCACGTGGACAACGACGTAGAGGTGTCCGGACGGTCCGCCGGCCGCGCCGGCTTCGCCTTCGCCCGCCAGCCTGAGCTGTTGACCAGTGGCAACGCCAGCTGGAACCTTGACCGTGATCTTGCGCTCGCGTGACACGTGGCCGGCGCCCCGACACTCCGGGCAGGGTTTCGTGATGATCTGCCCGGCGCCGCGGCACTGCGGGCAGGTGCGCGCGACGGTGAAGAAGCCCTGCTGAAAGCGAACCTGTCCGTGCCCGCGGCACTGCGGGCAGACAGTGGGTGAGGAGCCAGGCGCCGCGCCGGTGCCACGGCAGGACTCGCAGTGTTCCTGACGAGGAATCTGGACCGCGGTCTCCGCGCCGCGAGCCGCCTCCTCGAAGGTGATCTCGAGGTCGTACCGAAGATCGGCGCCACGCTGGGGTCCGCCGCGGCGGCGGCCGCCGAGGATGTCCCCGAAGCCGAACATGTTGCCAAGGATGTCGGCGAGATCGAACTCGGCAAAAATCGCCGGATCGAATCCCGCGGGCCCGCCGGCGGTCGCGCCCACGCCGGAATGCCCGAACCGATCGTAGACGCCGCGCTTCTCGGTGTCGGAGAGGACGGCGTACGCTTCGGCCGCTTCCTTGAACTTCTCTTCGGCCGCTTTGTCGCCGGCGTTGCGATCCGGGTGGTATTTCATCGCGAGCTTGCGGTACGCGCTCTTGATGTCACCGTCGCTCGCCGACCGTGGGACGCCGAGGACCTCGTAGTAGTCGCGTTTGCTCACGCCTTGGCCACCTTGACCATCGCGGGCCGCAGCAGCCGGTCATGGATCATGTATCCACGCTGCAGCTCGCCGATCACTTCGCCTTCGCGGTGGTCGGGGCTGGCCTCGTGCATCACGGCCTGGTGCAGGTTGGGATCGAAGGCCTCGCCGAGCGCCTCGATCGGCCGCACGCCGTACTTGCGGAGCACATCGTGGAGCTTCGTGTGAATCAGCTCGATCCCCTTGCGGTACGCCGCCGCGCCGGGGCCGGCGTCCACCGTCAGGGCGCGATCGAAATCGTCGACGGCACTCAACAACTCGAGCAGCAGGTCTGTCACCGCCTGGTCCGCTTGCTCGCGGCGCTCGCGTTCGATTCGTTTGCGGTAGTTGTCGAACTCGGCGGTCTTGCGCAGCCAGCGGTCGTAATAATCGTCGCACTCGCGTTGCAGATCCGAGACTGGATCGGCGGCGCCGGTCGCGTCGCCACGTTCGGCGCTGGTCGCGCGAGGGTCGCTCGTCTCCGGCGCCTCTGCGGCCGGCTCGGACGCGTGTTTGTCAGCCATCCGTTTAGTTCTGGTCGCGCAGGACCCGCGACATCGCCTGCGCGGCGCCCTCGACGGCGGCAATGGCGCGCGGATACCGCATGCGCGTGGGGCCGATAACCCCGACCGTACCGACGCCGCTCCCATCGTCGTAGGTCGAGGCAATGAGGCTGAATGGTCGCAGGTGCGGATCCAGATGCTCGGCGCCGATCACGATGGTCAGGCCGGGACCGTCGATGTATTCGTTGAGCAGGCGGACGAGCTGCTGTTTCTCCTCGATCATCAGGATCAGCGCCTGCAGCGTGTCGAGCGTCAGCTCGGGCGCGGCGTCTAGAAGCGACGCGGTGCCTTCGACATAGATGGCGCGCTCGTCCGGAAGATCCGCGAAGGTCGAGTTCGCCAGGCGCATGGCGCGCGCGAGCAAGACATCGTACAGGAGCCGCTCCTCGTTGATCCGCTCGAGCACCGCCTCGCGGGCGCGGTGCAGGGGCAGCCCGGAGAATTCTTCGTTGAGATAATTCGCCGCCTGCCGCAGATCGTCGGCAGAGATCGGCTCGCCGAGATCGATGACCTTCTGAAGCACATGCCCGCCGCGGGCGACGATGACGACCAGCACGCGAGCCGCGCCAAGCGGGACGAACTCGACGCGCTCGAACACGGCCGCCTCGTGCGCCGGGCGCAGGGCGAAGCCGACGCCGCGCAACGCCTGCGAGAGCACGTGCGAGACCTGCGGGAGCAAGGCGTCAATGGCCGTGCCGGATCCGTCGCGCCGCAGGCGCGCCTCAAGGACGTTGGCCGTCCGGAGGGTGCGCCGTTGTCCGAGCAGCAGATCGACGTAGAACCGGTATCCCCGCGAGGTCGGGACGCGACCGGCCGAAGTGTGCGGCTGCTCGACGAAGCCTTCGCCTTCGAGCCGCGCCAGGATGTTCCGCACGGTCGCTGACGAGACGCCGAGCCCGGCCGCGGTGACCAGCAGCGAAGAGGCGACGGGCTCGCCCGAGGCGATATATTCGCGCACGAGCGCGGCCAGCACGCGTTTGGACCGTTGGTTGTCTTCCATCATCTTCCTGGAGTCAATGGTCGCGTGATTGATTATACAACGCGACCACTGCCGTCCGGCTGAAGCCGGACACTACGGACATCTTGACGTACGTAGTGTCCGGCTCTAACCGGACGTGGGCTTGAGGTTGTTCCAGCGCATCGACCGATCGGCGGCGTCGCGCGCACCGAACTTCCCATGCTTGACGGCGACGAGCTCGGCGAGGATGCTGACGGCGATTTCCTGCGGGGTCACCGCGCCGATGTCGAGACCGATCGGCGCGTGGACCCGCGCGAGGCAGCTGGCCGGTATGCGGTCGGCGGTGAGCGCCTCGTAGATGCGGGCGACTTTGGCGCGGCTCCCGATGAGGCCGAGGTAGCGGAGTTCTCGCGGCGCGAGCACCCGGAGCGCCTCGAGGTCGTTGGTGTGGCCGCGCGTGACGATCACGGCATAGGCATGTGGCGGCAGAGTCGCCCGTTCGAGCCAAGACGGGATGTTGTCGACCACCACTTCGTCGGCGTTCGGAAACCGCTCGCTGTTGGCGAACTTTTCGCGGTCGTCGACGACGTGCACCGAGAAGCCGACCTCGTGGGCGAGCCGCGCCAGACAAAAGCCGATATGGCCGGCGCCGATGATGTAGAGCTCGGGTGACGGCTCGATCGGCTCGATATAGACGTCCATCTGGCCGCCACAGATGAGTCCGGTTTCCTGCGCGAAGTCGTCGTCGAGCTCGTAGTGGACAAGCCGCGGCTTTCTCTCGACGATGGCCGTGCGCGCTTTCCCGGAGGCGTCGTCCTCGTAGCAGCCGCCGCCGATCGTTCCGACACTGCGGCCGTCGGCGAAGACCAGCATCTTCGCGCCCACGCGCTGGGGTGTCGAGCCGCGCGTCGCGACAATCGTCACGAGGGCGGCCGGCTCGCCACGCTCGAGTGCCTCGTTCGCCGCCGCAAACACTGCCCGATTCATGCGTTCAGAAATTATATAACTGGTTTGATCGACGGCAAGCCACGAAGGCACGAACAGGTCAAACACAGAGTCACTGGGCCACAGAGGCATTCGATGCGGTCGGCCTGCAAGGCAGGCCGAGTGTCAGACGCGCAAACTGGGGATGAACGACGCGTGAGATTCGGTTCGTCGTTCATCCCCAGTTTGTGCGCCTGATGCCGCCGCTACGCGGCGCCGCATCGAATGCAGGGGCGTTGCCTGTGCCGCTCCGTCTCCCCGTGTCCCTGTGGCTAACCCATCTTTGTTTTCTTCGTGGTTCGAAGGGCCTTAGGGTTGATGGAGCGCGCAGAACTCGGTCGGCTCCGTGTTGGTGAGAAATGCCGAGCTGACGATGCGGGGACATTCAGGCGTGGCCAGCTGACCGGTCTGCGGGTCGATGTTGACGAAGTGCACGCCTGCCGGCACCGCAAACGGCACGCTGCCGTAGCCGGCGAGCGCGCGCCGCATGAACTCGGCCCAGATGGGAAGTGCGGCCTGCGCCCCGCTCAGGCCGAGCGGCTGATTGTCGTCAAACCCCACCCACACGACCGTGAGAATCTCGGGCGTGAACCCGACAAACCACGCGTCGCGCAGATCGTTGGTCGTGCCGGTCTTGCCGGCAGCCTCGAGGGCGAATCCGGCGCCCCGCACGCCCGCGCCCGTCCCCTCGTTGATCACGGCGCGCAGCATGTCGGTGATGAGAAACGTCGTGTCTGGACGCGCGACGGCCCGCGGCTGTGCGGACACCGGCTTGGTCACGTCGCGACCGCCGCGGTTGATCTTGAGGATGTGCTTGAGCGGCCGGATGGTGCCGAGATTCGGAAACAGCGTGTACGCCGTGGCGATCTCGTACGGTGTCGCCTCGAAGACCCCAAGCGCGATCGAGGGAAACGGGCGGGGCGGACTGCCGACGCCGAGCCCCTTCCAGAAATCGGCGACGTTCTCGTACCCTGCCATCTGGGCCACGTGGATCGTCGCCAGATTGCGGGAGTGGGCGAGCGCGTGCCGGAAGGTGACCGGGCCGTCGTACGTCTTCTCGTAGTTCTCCGGCGTCCACGTCTTGCCATCGAACTCGAAGGTCTCGGGCTCGTCGTTAATGATGGTGGCCGGTGTGACGTTGGTGAGGCCCAGGGCAGCCGCCTGCTCGAACGCCGTCAGATACACGAAGGGCTTGAACACCGAGCCCGGCTGGCGCCGCGACACGGTCGCGCGGTTGTACTGGGACTGGTTGTAGGAGCGCCCGCCGACGAGCGCCAGAATCTCGCCGGTCTTCGGGTCGACGGCGACCAGTGCCGCCTCGGCCTGGCCCCGGCGCCGTCGCCGCGAGAGCAGCTGGTCGACGTTGGTCAGCCCGCTTCTTACGGCGTCCTGTGCGACGCGCTGGAGGTGGAGGTCGAGCGTGGTGTAGACGTCGACAGAGAGCGTGGCGGTCGTCGTGAGCCCCGGGTACTGTTCGTCGAGCGTCTGGTCCACGAAGTCGACAAAGTGCGGTGCTTCGGCCTCGAGCGCGCGCGGCACGAGCGTGAGCGGATCGCGGGCGGCGCGATCCGCTTCCTCCGACGTGATGTAGCCGGCATCGGCCATCGCCTGGAGCACGACGTTTCTGCGCCCTTTGGAGCCGGCGGGATTGTTGAAGGGCGAGAGCGCCGACGGTTGTTGAATGACGCCGGCGATCATCGCGGCCTCGGCCAGCGAGACGTTGCTCATGTCTTTGCCGAAAAAGAGGCGCGAGGCTTCGGCGACGCCGACGATGGCGAACGATCCGCGCTGACCGAGCGGGATGCCATTCAGATACATCTCGAGAATCTCGTCCTTCGAGGCGCGGCTGGTGAGCACGATCGAGACAAACACCTCGAGGAGCTTGCGCCGGACCGACCGTGCGCGCGCCGACTGCAGCGTCATGCCGCGATAGTTCGGCAGAAACACGTTGCGGACCAGCTGCTGGGTGATGGTGCTGCCGCCCGCCAGGTAGTCGCGCCTGCCGATGGCGTACGAGAAAATCGCGCCGCCGATGCCAATCGGATCGATGCCGGGATGCTCGTAGTACCGGCGATCCTCGATGGCGAGCACCGCCTGCACCATGTGCGGCGGGATGACCGACAGGGCCACGGGCCGGCGCTTCTCCCGCTCGCCGTTGACGAGCGACGTCAGGACTGGCGCGTCAAGCGTGACGCTGTCGCGCGCGCGCGTGCCGAGCTCGAGCCCCAGGACCCGATCGGAGGGACGCGCGGACGGCGATCGGCGCGGGCCCGGACGCTGAAAGACCACCCGGACGACCTGGCCCTTGAACTCGGGTCCTCTGGGCTTGATGGACACGTTCCCGCCGAGGATGGCAAACTCGCCAAGCTGCTCGACCCGAGGCCGCTGGGCGTAGCCAAGGTCGTTCAGCCGATCGACGAGCTGTCGTTCGGTGAGCGACTGACCAACCCGCAGTTCGAGCGGACGGGCGAACACACGGGGAAAGACCGTGTCGCGCTCGCCGCGCAGGCGCGCGTCAATCAGCTGGGTCACGTTGATGTAGAAGTACCCGGCTGCAAAACAGCCGACGACCACCGGGATCGCGAGCACGAGCGCCGTTGCGCGCACCCACCGCTTACGCCACCACTTGGCGACCGGGATCTTCAGCCGCAGACCTTTTGCCGGCTTGCCGCGTTTGGTCGTGGTCACACCGTGACGATCCAGTGCTGCCCTATATCGAGCGGCAGCTCATCCTCGAGCCGTTCCACAAGTGCCGGGCCGTACTGATTCAGGAAGGAGACAAAGCCAATCGCGCGCTCCTGGGCATGGCCGCCGGGAAAGGCGAGGGCCTGCACGCGCACAAACTGGCGCTTGAGGGTCTCATTACGTTTCTTGGCGGCCTGGATCATCTTGCCGTGCAAGGTCTGCAGATCGTGCTGCATCCGGCCGAGCGTCGTCCGCGCCGCCCCTTCGAGTGTCGGATCGAGCGAGGGCATCATCTCGATGGCTCGGGCCATACCAGCGTCGATGGCGCGCCCTGCGTCGGCGAGCGAGGCCTCGATCTCGGGTGGGATCTGCTTCGCGACGAGCTCGTTGAGCGCCGCGTCGTCTTGCCGCCCGATCGCCTCGATCGGAAGCCCGTATTTCGTGAGGAACCGCAGCCCGGCCGAGTCGAGGAGCGTGGCGGAGGCCCGCGGGTACATGAGCGGCATCGACACGCCGAAATGCGCGTACACGTCGCGGAGCTGACCAAGGTAGGCGAGTTCGCTCGGGCCGGCGACGTAGCAGATGGTCGGAAAGAGCGTGTCCTGCACGAGGGGCCGCAGCAGCACGTTCGGGCTGAACCCTTCGGGGCGATGGCCCGCCTCGTCCACCAGGCGTGCAGGCTCGTGGTGCGCACCGTCAATCAGGAAATGTCCGTCCTGTTGCTGGATGGCGCGGCGCCGTCCGTTAATACGCTCGAGGTCGTGGCCGACGAGACGGAAGAGCGCCGGGCCGTCGGCCGCAGTCTGGACCTGCGCGTGGTAGCCGCACGCCACGAGGTCCGCCCCGGCCGCTCTCGCGAGCGACGTGGTCCGGCCGGGCATCGAAAGCTCGCGGACGAAGATCCCCGAGGCCAGCGGCTTGGCGACCGGATCCGAGGAGTCGAACACGACGAGTCCCCGGTCGCCGAGGACGGCTTCGAGCCAGCACCCGAAGGCGGCGGCCATGCCGGTGCCCGGTGCGTACGCGTGGCGAAGAGCGGCGACGAGCGAGGGTCTGAACTCGGTGGCCGGAAGCACGCGCTCCAGGTCGTCGAGCGCCGCGACGACCGCGTCGGTCAGGCGCACGGCGGCGACCGGCGCGCCGTCGGCTGCACCGTCCGGTGGCAGCGACACGGTTCGAGGCGCCAGCGTGTCGTCGAACACGGTGCACGAACGGACTTCGTTCCAGTCGTGATCCTCGGCGTCGATCCAGAAGACCGCGACGACCGGCACCTGATGGTCGTGTGAGACCTGATCGGCGAGCTTGAGGGCGGTGAGCGCCTTGAGCAGCGTGAACAGCGGGCCGCCAAAGAGGCCCGCCTGCTGTCCGGTCACAATCGCCACCGTGCGCGGATTGGCGAGTTGCTCTCCGGCTTCGAGCGCCCGGGCGGGTGCCTGACGGCGCCGCTGCTGCGCCGCGATGACGCTGGCGATCTGCGAACGCTCAGCTCCCCGCGCTTGCATGCGAGCGATGGCCGCCGCCCATGACGCGTGGTCGGACGGGTCGCCGGCATAAAACGGCGCGAGTTGCCGGAAGTCGTAGGCGTAATCGGCGGCGAGACGCCGGACCCAGGGAAGCCGGCGGATGTCGACCGGCACGCGCACCGACGAGTCACCTGACATGGAACTCGGCATGTAAGGAAATGAACGTTTCCATGTTACGATGAATTGCCTTCCACTGAGGAGTTTCCGCTGCAGACGGAAGCTGTGGGTACTGCACCTCCCAACGTGTTTGGTCCATTTCGAGTCCTTCATCAAGTTGGCGCCGGCGCTCTCGGCCCTGTTTTTCGCGCGTACGATCCGGACCAGGATCGGCTGGTCGCGATCAAGCTCTTCCGCCTCGATCTCGCGCCCGATCGCGTCCACCGGCTCGTCGCCGAGCTCGAGACGATCGTCGCGGCCCGCCTGACGCATCCAGCCATCGCACAGCTTATCGTCGCGGGCATCGAGGGTGTCGAGGCATACCTGGCGCAGGAGTATGTGTCGGCGGAATCTTTGGACACCGTGGTGCGCGAACAGGGGTCGGTACGCTACACAGATGCCGTGCGTATCGGTGCGC
This sequence comes from Acidobacteria bacterium RIFCSPLOWO2_12_FULL_65_11, assembly GCA_001767495.1. Lineage (GTDB taxonomy): Bacteria > Acidobacteriota > Vicinamibacteria > Vicinamibacterales > CAVVIG01 > 2-12-FULL-65-11. Next base: position 8,754 of record MELA01000038.1, read on the forward strand.
AACTGGCTGATGCACTTGATGTTGCGGCCGCCTCGGGCCTTCTGCACGGCGCGCTGCATCCGCGCGACGTCCTGCTCTCGCCCGACCAGGCGCGGCTTACGGGCCTTGGCGTGGTCGCGGCGCTGGAGGCCGTTGGGGCCGTCGCGCCGATTCGCCGGCCGTATACGGCGCCCGAGCGGGTGGCGGGCGCGGCGTGGAATCGATCGGCGGACGTGTTCGGCCTCGCCGCGCTCATGCATGAACTGCTTTGGGGCCGTCGCGTGGCGGCGATGGGTCGCGAAGCCGCCCGGTCGCTCACCGAGATTGCGGACGGAGACCTTCAGCACCTGCAGACAGTCTTCGCACGTGCGCTGGCCGAGAATCCCGACGAACGATTCGCCACGGCCACGCAGTTCGCCGATGCCCTGGCGAACGGCTTTAGTCGGCGCTCGTCAGTTGCCAGTCAGCAGTGGGCAGTCGGCAGTTCGGAGCCGATGGTCGCCAGCCACCAGGCACCAGCCGCCAGCCACCAGGTGTTGGAGCCGAGGCTACCGCTCGAGGACGAAGTCGTCGTGAGCTCGCCGGCCTTCGAGCTGGAGCCGCCGATCGAGGCAGTCGTCGATCGTTTTACTGACGTTGATGGGACACCAGAGTCGCCGATCAGCAGTCGGCAGTCAGCAGTCGGCAGTCAACAGCCGGCCGTGGGCAGTCTCGAATCAATCGAGACCAGCTACCAGGAACCAGCCACCGGCCTTCGCTCTTCGAGCTTCGGCCAGGCTCGCCGAAGCGCCGAAGGCGCGGAGGCGGCCAGTCACGAGTCCCGATCACCTCTTTGGCCGGTGGTGCTGGCGCTCGTCGCCGGCGCGGTGCTTGGCTCTGCCGTGGGCTACGGTGTCGGGACGCGGATGCTTCCGAGTCCCCCTGCGTCCACGGCGTTGGCGCAATCCGCGGTCGCTTCACCGGTATCGGCACCTCCGCCGGTTGCCTCCGCCATTGCGCCTGGCGAGGTCCGGCTGAAGCCGGACACTATGAAGAGCGCGACCGATATTCGCCTGGAGCCGGACCCTCCGAAGGCCGTCGCGACGGCTGCGGCCACGACGCCCTCCGCCGCTCAGACCGGCCGGTTGGTCGTGCGGTCGTCGCCGGCGGGGGCGCGGGTGTTCGTCGATGGGAAGGATGTCGGACAGACACCCGTCACGATCCGCGATTTGGCGCGAGGCAGCCACCGCGTCCGCTTGTCGCGCGATGGCTACACGACGACCGAGCGGCGTGTGTCGATCACTTCAGATCAACTCTCACGATCGATGACCGTCCGATTGGAACGACCGCGGACCGGAAGGAGCGCTCGGTGACGGTCCGGGGTTGCTGGTCCCTTGTTCTTGGTCCGTCCGTGGTCCCTGGGCCGTGGTGGGGCGGCCGTGTACCAGGAACCGAGGACCAGAGACGGATAGAGGACCAAGAACGAAGGACGAAGGACTGACTGTGGACGCCATTCTCGCCCTCGAAGACGGCACCTGGTTCCGCGGCGTCGCTGCCGGCGCGGAGGGCGAGGCCCGCGGCGAGGTGGTGTTCAACACGAGCATGACCGGCTATCAGGAGGTTCTCACCGATCCCTCCTACGCCGGGCAGATCGTGACGATGACGTGTCCGGAGATCGGCAACTATGGGGTGTCGCCCCAGGATGTCGAATCGCGGGCGCCGCAGGTCGCCGGGTTCATCGTGCGGGAATCGTCGCCCATCGCCAGCAACTGGCGCTCGGAAGGCACGCTCCGCGACTACCTGATCAACAACCACATCGTGGCCATCGCCGACATCGACACCCGCGCGCTGACCCGTCAGCTGCGATCGGGCGGCGTGATGCGCGGTGTCATCGTCACGGGCGACGGGCTCGATCCGGCGCATCTCACCGATCGTGCGCGGTCGATTCCGACCATGGAAGGCTCGGATCTGGTGCGCGACGTCACCTGCGAGCGCGCGTTCGACTGGCCACGGGAGGATCCTGGCCAGTTCGGCATCGCGCCGGCGCGGCGTGCGCAGCGGCGATTGAAGATTGCCGCCTACGACTTCGGGATGAAGTGGAACATCCTGCGGCGCCTGAGCGCGCACGGGTGCGACGTCCGCGTCTATCCGGCGGCGACGCCCGCCTCGGACCTGCTGGCGAGCGGTCCCGATGGCGTGTTCTTGAGCAACGGTCCCGGCGATCCAGCACCGCTCGCCTACGCCATCGCGAACGCGAAGGCGCTGGTGGCGTCAGACGTGCCGGTGTTCGGGATTTGTCTCGGTCATCAGATCCTCGGGCTGGCCATGGGGGGCGAGACCTTCAAGCTGAAGTTCGGGCACCGAGGTGCGAACCATCCGGTGAAGAAGCTGGCGACGGGCAAGATCGAGATCACGTCGCAGAACCACGGGTTTGCCGTCAATCCAGGCTCGCTGCCCGAAGACGTCGAGGTCACGCATCTCAATCTGTACGACGGGACGGTTGAAGGACTGCGGCACAAGAGGCAGCCGGTGTTCTGCGTGCAGTACCATCCCGAGGCATCGCCAGGCCCGCACGATGCGGACTATCTGTTCGATGATTTTCTGGAGATGATAGAGAGCCGGGGCTAGGGCGTCTGGTCCGGCTAAAGCCGGACACTACGTACGTCAAGTGTAGTGTCCGGCTTTAGCCGGACGCGTCACCAGCCACCGTCACAGTCACCAATGCCCCGTCGCACCGACCTCAAGCGCGTTCTCATCATCGGCTCTGGCCCGATCGTCATCGGCCAGGCCTGCGAGTTCGACTATTCGGGCAGCCAGGCCTGCAAGGCGCTGCGTGCCGAGGGGCTCGAGGTGGTCCTCGTCAACAGCAACCCGGCGACGATCATGACCGACCCCGACCTGGCCGACCGCACGTATGTCGAGCCGCTGACGCCGGAGGTGCTGGCGGCCATCATCGAGCGCGAGCGTCCCGACGCGATCCTGCCGACGGTTGGCGGCCAGACGGCCCTAAACCTCGCGGTCGATCTCGCCAACGCAGGCACGCTCGACAAATTCGGGGTCAAGCTCATCGGCGCATCGATCCAGGCGATCAAAATCGCGGAGGACCGCCTGCTGTTCAAAGAGGCGATGCGCGAGATCGGCCTCGACGTCCCGCAAAGCGGACTGGCGCGCACGCCGGCCGAGGCCGTCGATCTGGCGCGCACGCTCGGCTTCCCGCTCGTCATCCGCCCGTCATTTACTCTTGGCGGCGTCGGCGGCGGCATCGCGTACAACATCGAAGAATTCCGCGAGCTCTCCGAGCGCGGCATCGAGATGAGTCCGGTCCACCAAGTCCTCATCGAAGAGTCCGTCATCGGCTGGAAAGAGTTCGAGCTCGAAGTGATGCGCGACGTCGCCGACAATTTCGTCGTCATCTGCTCGATCGAGAACATCGATCCGATGGGCGTGCACACGGGCGACAGCATCACCGTTGCGCCGATCCTGACGCTGACCGACAAGGAGTACCAGCGGATGCGCGACGCGGCGCGCCGCATCATCCGCCGCGTCGGTGTGGAAACCGGCGGGTCGAACATCCAGTTCGCGGTCAATCCGAAGGATGGCCGCATGGTCGTCATCGAGATGAACCCGCGCGTCTCACGCTCCTCGGCGCTCGCGTCGAAAGCCACGGGATTCCCGATCGCAAAGATTGCCGCCAAGCTCGCGCTGGGCTACCACCTCGACGAGATCCCGAACGACATCACGCGCCTCACGCCCGCCTCCTTCGAGCCGACCATCGACTACGTCGTCGTCAAGATCCCGCGCTGGAACTTCGAGAAGTTCCCGCAGGCCGACCGCACGTTGACGACGCAGATGAAGTCGGTGGGGGAGGTCATGGCCATCGGCCGGACGTTCAAGGAAGCGTTCATGAAGGGCGTGCGGTCGCTCGAGCTCGGGCGGAGCGGCCTGTTGTTCGCGCCGGCTGACGCCGACCGGGCGAGCGGCGCCGCGTCCACCGGCAACGCGGGAAATGGCGACGTCGAAGACGATGGGACGCTGCGGAAGCGGCTGACCGTTCCGACCGATCGACGGATGTGGGACGTGTTTCGCGCCATCGACCGCGGCTGGTCGCTCGATCAGATTCACGAGGCGACGAAGATCGATCCATGGTTCCTGCGGCAGTTTGGCGAGATCGCCGAGATGCGGCGCCAGGCGGCCAGCGGCGGGCTCGACGGACTCGACGAGGGCGCCCTGCGTCGTCTGAAACGGGCCGGGTTTGGCGACCAGGAGATCGCGCTCGCGACGGGTCGTAAGGAGGCCGACGTGCGCGACAGGCGGTCGTCACTTGGGCTCGGGCCGGTCTACAAGCGCGTCGATACCTGCGCGGCCGAGTTCGAGTCCTTCACACCTTATCTATACAGCGCGTACGAGCCGACCTGCGAGTCCAACCCCAACAACCGGCCGAAGGTCGTCATTCTTGGGAGCGGACCCAATCGCATCGGACAGGGGATTGAGTTCGATTACTGCTGCTGTCACGCGGCCTTCGCGCTCAAGGAAGAAGGCCTCGAGACCGTGATGATTAACTGCAATCCCGAGACGGTCTCGACCGACTACGACACGGCCGATCGGCTCTACTTCCAGCCGTTGACCTTCGAGGACGTGATGTCGGTCATCGAGACAGAAGCGTCGGCGGGCGGCGACGTCTCGTGCCTCGTGCAGTTTGGCGGCCAGACGCCACTCAAGCTCGCGCTCGCGCTGCAGCAGGCCGGCGTCAGGATCCTCGGCACCTCGCCCGATTCGATCGACCTCGCGGAGGATCGGAAGCGGTTCGCCGCCCTTCTCTCGAATCTCGACATCACCCAGCCGAAGAGCGGCACGGCGACGTCGAGGCAGGAAGCGCGTGACGCAGCCGCCGCGATCGGGTTTCCCGTCGTGGTCCGGCCGTCGTACGTCCTTGGCGGGCGCGCGATGGCCATCGTGTACGACGTCGCGACGCTCGATCGCTACATGACGCACGCGGTCGACGCCTCGCCCGAGCATCCGATCCTGGTGGACAGGTTCCTCGAGGACGCGTTCGAGTTCGACGTCGATGCCGTGGCCGACGCGACGGGCGCTGTCGTGATCGGCGGAATCATGGAGCACATCGAGGAGGCGGGCATCCACTCGGGCGACAGTTCCTGTGTGGTGCCGCCGTTTATTTGCCCGGAGCGCCATCTCGCGACCATCCGCGACTACACGCGGCGCATCGCGCGTGCGCTCAAGGTGATCGGGCTGATGAACGTGCAGTACGCGATCAAGGACAACGTCGTCTACGTGCTGGAAGTCAACCCGCGAGCATCGCGCACGGTGCCCTATCTGTCGAAGGCCGTCGGGGTGTCGCTGGCCAAGGTCGCCGCCAAAGTGATGGCGGGCCGGACGCTGGCCGAGCTGGGTCTCACCAAGGACCTCGAAGTGGCCGGCGTGTTTGTCAAGAGTCCCGTGTTCCCGTTCGTGCGCTTCCCGGGGGTTGACACCATTCTCGGTCCCGAAATGAAATCGACCGGCGAAGTGATGGGCGGGGCGTCGAGTTTCGGCGCGGCGTTTGCGAAGGCGCAGCTGTCGGTCGGGCAACGGTTGCCCGAGGGCGGAACGGCCTTTGTCAGCGTCAACAACGACGACAAGGCGAACCTGTTGCCGATTGCGCGCGATCTGGCCGCGCTTGGTTTCCGCCTGATTGCGACGCGCGGGACCGCGGCCTACCTCCGGGCGTACGGACTCGAGGTCGATGTGGTGTACAAGGTGAACGAAGGCCGCCCGAATATCGCGGACGAGATCGTCAACCGCAAGGTCGATCTCGTCGTCAATACGCCGCTTGGCCGCGAGTCGTTTTTCGACGACCGGACCGTGCGCCGCGCGGCGATGATGCACGAGGTGCCGTGCATCACCACGCTGACGGGCGCCGCCGCAGCCGTCAGCGCCATCAAGGCGCTGCGCGAGCAGGGCCTCGGCGTCCGCGCGCTACAGGACTACTACGCCGAAACGGCCACCAGTCGCGCGTAGAAGGGGATGCCGCTGCTGAGGCGCCGCTTCGCGGGGCTCGTGTTCATCGCCTGCCTCGGGCGCTGACAGGGGGATGCGGTTCGCGGGCCGCCTCGTGGCGGATCGACACAGGCACACGCACGTGGTTCCTTACCCTGCTTAACCCTCACCGGCCGCGAGTATTTCCTTGTCCGTAGGACCGCTTGCGTTCACAGGAAGCTGAACCACCCTGTGACGATGTATTTGTCTTCCGTCGGAGAGACGATACCGCGATGGTAATGCGTCCAATCGGCCGGAAAGATCACCGTCAGGCCCTTCTTTGGCTGGACCGTGATGCCCTGGTAGAGAAACTCGGTTCCGCCGGCGTCGGAGACATTGTTCAGATACGTCACGAACACGAGGTGTCGGTCCGCGGACGGCATCCTTTTTCCCCACCGTTCGCAGTGCCAAAGCTTGTATCCGCCGCCCGGCGCGTAATGCTGGATATTGACCTTCTCGGCGATGCCCCAGGCATCCAGGGCGGCGCTCGCTTGATATTTCTCGACGTACTCTTGGCAGACGCGGGTGAGGTTGTTCAAGTATTTGAACACCGGAGGATCGGTGAAGTGCTCGTAGCTGATCTGCAAGTCGACGGAGTCCTTGATGTCTTTGTCCACCTGGCCATCGCCGATTTGCCCGGCAACTTTGGCGGGGCTGTTCTTGAAGTAGTCAATCAGCTCGTCACAGACGTCGATCTGCTCGAGGTACCACGCACCGATGAACGAATTGTGTCCAAGGTCCACGTCCATCATGAGATTCCTCGCATTTCACATACGCTCACCACAATCGAGTCCTGCGCGCACGTGACGTTTCAGCCAAAGAATTCCGGGGAATACAGCTGTCGAGACGGCCGAGGCGCTGGGCCTCGCCAATCACTCCAACCTGCCGAAGATCATGCGCCGCCATAAGCTGACCAGTCCTTCTCGCGACGCGTGACGCCGCGGGAGGACGCGCTGCGTCAGTGGCACTTCGGGCAGCGGCCCAAGAGCTCCACGCCGCCTCGCTCAATCTGAAATCCCGCCAGCCGCGACCGCCGCCGATCCACGTGGTACCGCAGGTCCTGCAGATACACGTCCCACACCTTGCCGCAGCCGGCGCAGGTGAAATGATGATGCTCCTGTGGGTTCAGCTCGTACTGCGCCGCGCCGTCCGAGCGCGCGCGTGTGCCGAGTAGGCCCGTCCGCACCAGATCCTGCACGTTGCGATAGACAGTCCCCTGCGAAATCGACGGCAGCACGCGTCGGACGCGGCGGAGCAGATCGTCCGCCGTCGGATGCTGGCCGTCGATCTCGGAAACAATCCGCAGCAGGACTTCGCGCTGAGGGGTCATGCGCAGGCCGGCGGACGCCGACCGATCGCGGAGCACACGGTAGCGTTCGGCCTGTGAGGGGATGGGCATGTGCCAGAAGTGTATGCTTCATGCGGTCTCGCCGCAAGGTTGTGACACGGCCTGCCAGCCTTTCAGATGGGTGGTATTTGTAGTTGGGAATGACTCTCATTCATGGTCTTCTCTCCTCTGTGACCAACTTCAATGACCGATTTCAACACCTTCTTGGCTCGTATCTGATTCCGGATGTTCCATGGCCGACAAACCCACACTGACAACAGAGAGCGGCGCGCGACCCGCGCGGCTTCGCGATGAAGTACTACACGGAGGACGGCAACTGGGATCTCGTCGGCAACAACACCCCGGTCTTCTTCATCAAGGACGGTATCAAGTTCCCCGACTTCATCCACTCGCAGAAGCAAGACCCCTTCACCAACCGGCAGGAGGCGGACAACGTGTGGGACTGTTTCTCGCACTCGCCCGAGGCGACGCACCAGTTCGTATGGCTGTTCGGCGACCGCGGCATTCCGGCGTCCTTCCGCTGTATGAACGGCTACGGCTCGCACACCTTCCAGTGGGTGAATGCCAAGAACGAGCGCTTCTGGGTGAAGTTCCACTTCAAGACCGATCAGGGCATCAAGACCTTCACGTCAGAGGAAGGGACGGTCGTCGGCGGCAAGGATCAGCAGTACTGCCAGCACGATCTGTACGGGGCGATCGAGCGCGGCCAGTTCCCGTCGTGGACCGTCCAGGCGCAGGTGATGCCCGAAGCCGATGCGGCGACGTACCGGATCGACCCGTTCGATCTGACGAAGGTGTGGCCCCACAAGGACTATCCGCCGACCAACATCGCCAAGCTGGTCCTCAACCGCGCGCCCGACAACTACTTCGCCGACGTCGAGCAGGCGGCGTTCGATCCGTCGCACTTCGTGGACGGCATCGGACCCTCGCCCGATCGGATGCTTCAGGCGCGCCTCTTCGCGTACGGCGACGCGCACCGCTACCGCCTTGGCATCAACCACACGCGCCTCGCGG
>MELA01000039.1 GCA_001767495.1 Acidobacteria bacterium RIFCSPLOWO2_12_FULL_65_11
CGGCTTCATGCGATTCGACGCGAAGAACGGGCGCGAGAAGAACTACGAGCCGAAGTCCTTCAACGGCCCGGTCGAGACAGGCAAGGAGCTGTACAACAGCTTCGCCGTGGCGGGGACCTCAGGACATTACAAGCAGGTGGCGTGTCAGGTGGACGATTTTGCGCAAGCGGGCGATCTCTATCGCCTGCAGCCGAAGGACGCACAGCAGCGGCTCGTGGATAACATCGCGGGAGGCCTCGCGCAGGTGTCGCGCGAGGACATCATCGAGCGGTCCATTACCCACTTCCGCAAGGCGGACGCCGAGCTCGGGCGCCGCATCGCGGAAGGCGTGGCCGCCAGGCGATCGAAAGCGATGGCCGGCGCAGGGCGATGAGCGAGCCGTCCGCGCCGGGCGTGCTCGTCGATCCGCAGACCCTCGTCGCGCTCGCGGTCGACGCGGCGCACGGGGGCGATGTGGAGACGATCCGGCGCGCGCTCGCGGCCGGCGTGGCGGTTGACGCAAGGACTCGTCGAGATCGCCGAGCTGCTCGTCGGCGCCGGCGCGGCGGCCGATGCGGCGTCGGCCGACGGGCGGACGCCGCTCATGGTGGCGGCGGCGTTCGACCGCGCCGACATGGTGGCATGGCTGCTCGCGCGGGGCGCCTCGCCCGAGGCGCATGACGCAGGCGGGATGCGCGCCATCGATATCGCCCGCGCGATGGGCGCTCAGAGAGCGGTCACGTTACTGGGGGCTACGGACTAGGGGCGGACTCAGCCCGGGGAGGCCCGCGTGCGCGAGGCATGAATCCGTTCCTGATCGTCAAGCTGCTGTGTCTGTTAACAGTGGCAAATGGCACGCCGGTCCTGACGAAGAAGCTCGCCGGTAATGTCCTTGCAGAGCCGATCGACCGGGGCTTCAGATGTGCGGACGGCCAGCCGCTGCTCGGTTCGTCGAAAACCGTGCGCGGCCTCCTGCTTGCGATTGTCGCAACGGCCGTGTGCAGTCCTCTGCTCGATCTGGACTGGCGTGCTGGGGCGCTAGTCGGAAGTGCCGCGATGGCCGGCGACGTGTTCTCGAGTTTCGTGAAGCGCCGGATGTCACTTCCTGCGAGCGGCCGTGCGACCGGCCTGGATCAGATTCCGGAATCATTACTGCCCCTGCTCGTTTCCCGTCAGCTGCTGTCGTTGACGGTTCTCGATATCACCGCGATTGTCGGGGCCTTCGTGATTGGTGAGATGCTGCTATCGCGGGTGCTCTACGCCTGGCATGTTCGCGATCGGCCCTACTAAGGAGAAACCGTGGCTGGGGAGTATCTTCAGCTGATGGAGGCTAATCTCTGGAGGGCAGTTGAAGCGGACGGGTACGATGCTTGATCCGACCCCAACGGACGTATAGCCATCCATGTTGTGGTATTTCCAGGCCCCCGATCCCAGATGCCGGGGAAGCGCCGAATCCAGCGTGAGGGGAACCGAACCTGGCAGGCACACCTGGCCGCCATGCGTATGACCGCTGAGGAGCAGACGGAAATCGGCATGCGCCGCTTGACGGTAGATCTCCGGAGTATGTGAAAGCAAGATCGAAAACTCGTTGCGCGGAATCGAGGACGCCGCCTTCTCGATATTGTCGACCCGATAGTAGTGGGCATCGTCAATGCCGGCCACAAAGATCCGTTCATCGCCACGTACGATCGCCTCAGATTCGTTGAGTAACATGCGAATGCCCATCTCTTCCAGTCGCGGAACCATGCGGATCGTGTCGTGGTTGCCCAACACTCCATACACGGGCGGTGTGAGACAGCGTCGCACCTGCTCCAATCCGTCGAGCGCCGCGTCGTATGGACCGTATGTCTGTCCGCGGTAGTCCCCGGTCAGAACGCAAAGGTCGTAGGTGATGTGCGGCAGTAATTCGACGAGGCGCTGCATTGACGCGGCATTCATGTCGACGTGCATGTCGCTTATCTGGAGGATGGTGAATCCGTCAAACGACGGGGGCAGGTCCTGGCGGGGGATGGACACCTGTCGGACGTTGATGCGTTGAGCGTTCCTGAGCCCTCGCCAGTACAGGCCAGTCAGCTTCAGCGTATTCCGAATGACGGAATGCACCGAATACCAGTTCTCGAGATGGAAGACATTCAGCCCGCCGCCGAAGACCTGTGTCTCATGGTCATCCTCGACGCCGAGACGCTGCCTGGCGTGCACACGCCCGAGGCGCTGCTCCAACTTCTGAAGAACATCCGGCTGCATGAGTCGCCCTCACAACGGATTCTGTCACGGTCCGCCGAATGACTTCGTAGAATGTACGGAGTGCCATCTTGGCGCGACTCAATGTCGACGGTTAAGATGGCGCTACCGGGCCAGGGGGTCGTTCGTCGTGCTCGGCGGTCTCCACGTGACGGCGCTCGCCGACGAAGCCGCACGACACGCCGACGCGGTCTTCCTCGGTCCGGGTGAGCAGACATTTCCGAGGTTCCTGAGCGAGCTGCGTGCCGGACGGCCCGGCTCGATCTACCGATCGACCGGGGCCCGGACGCTGCAGCAACTTCCACCGATTCGACGCGACCTCATCGACAGACGCCGCTATCTCGTTCCCCACTCCATCGTCGTGACGCGCGGGTGTCCCCAGCACTGCGACTTCTGTTCCAAGGACGCGTTCTTTCAAGGTGGCCGCTCGTTCTACACACAGAGAGTGGATGCGGCTCTTGCCGAGATCGAACGGCTGCCGGGCCGGCACCTCTATTTCCTCGACGACCACCTGCTCGGCGACCGCCGCTTCGGCGCTGAACTCTTCAAGGGCATGCGCGGCATGGGCCGGTTGTTTCAAGGCGCCGCGACCGTCGATTCGATCCTGTCCGGCTATCTCATCGAAAAGGCCGCCGAAGCGGGACTTCGGAGTCTGTTCGTGGGATTCGAGAGCCTGTCGCCCGCCAATCTGGCGCAAAGCAACAAGCGCCGGAATCTCGGTCGTGATTACCGAGCGGTGGCCGATCGACTGCACGGCCTGGGCATCATGATCAACGGCCGCTTCGTGTTCGGCATGGACGGCGACGATCGCGACGTGTTCAAGAGGACGGTCGACTGGGCCATCGAGAACGGCATCACCACCGCGACGTTTCACATCATGACGCCGTACCCCGGGACGGCGCTCTTCGCGCGCATGCAACGCGAGCATCGCATCATGTCGCGCAACTGGGCGCTCTACGACACACGTCACGTCGTGTACCGGCCGGCCCTTCTTGATGCCGAGAGTCTCAAGGCAGGCTACGACTGGGCGTACAGCCGCTTCTATCGCTGGTCGTCCATCACGCGCGCCTCGCTCTCTCACGGCACGATGAAACACCAGGCCAAGCATTTCTTCTACGCGGCGGGATGGAAGAAGTTCGAGCCCCTGTGGGACGGCGTGATCCGGATGAAGCAGCTCGACCGGATGACGCCGGTGCTCGAGAGTGTGCTCTCGCGGGTGACCGGAACGAGCGCGCGGGATCGCGAGCGACCCGTCGACAAGCTCAGGGTCGTCCCGAGCGAGGTCGAGGGACGACTGGTATGATTGGCGCCATCGCTTGCGTGAGAGGAGATCGGGTATGAAGACACTGATGATGTGGATCGTGGCGCTGGTCACTCTCGCTCCGGCCGTCGTGCACGCGCAGGACGTCACCGGCACGTGGCAGGGGACGCTGCAAGCCGGTCGGCCCTTGCGCCTGGTGATCCAGATCTCGAACGCCGATGGCGGCGGCCTCAGAGCCGTCATGTACAGCATCGACCAGGGCGGACAAGGCGCGGCGGCCACTGTTGCGCTCCAGGGCACGACCGTCAGGATCGCCATCGCGGCGATCGGCGGCGGCTATGAGGGACGGCTGAGTGCGGACGGCAACGCCCTCACCGGGACCTTCACCCAGGGTGGCATGCCGCTCGCCTTGAACCTGGCGCGCGCGACGAGCGACACGGCGTGGACCATTCCGGCGCCTCCCGCGCCCGTCGTGCCGATGGCCGCGAACGCGGACCCGGCCTTCGAGGTGGCCACGATCAAGCCGAGCAACCCGGACGCGCAGGGGAAGATCATCACGGTCCGTGGCCGGCAGGTCATCACCATCAACACGACACTGAACGATCTCATCACGTTCGCCTACGGACTCCACGCACGGCAGATCACGACCGGACCCGCGTGGCTCGAAACGGAGAAATACGATGTGACGGGACTGCCCGACACCGCGGGCCAGCCCAGCACGGCGCAGTTGCGGACCATGGTGCAGAAGCTCCTCGCGGACCGCTTCAAGCTGGCGTTCCATCGCGACAAGAGGGAGCTTGCCGTCTACGCACTCGTGGTCGGCGCCAAGGGGCCGATGCTGACCAGGAGCGCCGGCGATCCCAACGGCCTGCCCGCGATGCTCTTTCGAGGCCCAGGCGCGCTGCCCGCGAGAAACGTGACGATGGCGGATTTCGCCTCTGTGATGCAGGCGGTCGTCGTCGATCGGCCTGTCGTGGATCAGACGGGACTGAGCGGCCGCTTCGATTTCACACTGACCTGGACGCCCGACGAATCGCAGTTTGCGACGATGGGCATCAGGGTCCCGCCGCCCACGGCTGATGCGTCGGCGCCGCCTGGACTGTTCACGGCCATTCACGAGCAGCTCGGTCTGAAGTTCGACTCGACCAGGGCGCCGGTCGATGTGATGGTCGTCGACCGCGTCGAACGGCCTTCCGAGAACTGAGCACGGATACGGCGTCGATGGTTCGCACGATGGCGGGCGTGGCGTGGCGTGTCGCCCTGGCGGTGCCTCTCATGGTGCTCGGATTTCATTCCGCGCAGGGGCAGTCGCCAACCGGCCCGCCGCTTGTGAGCCACGACTTCACCACTTCTGCTCAAGGCTGGCGCATCACCAGCGATACGGGCACGACCGATCCGATCTTCAATTCACGTGGCGGCAACCCAGGCGGCTGTATTGCGGCTCTTGATGAAGCCATAGGGGAGACGTGGTATTTTCTTGCGCCAGGCGCCGTGTTGCAGCAATTGTCCGCGGCCGAGAGCGGCACCATCAGCTACAGCCTCAAGCAGTCTTCCGACGTGGATGGCGGCTTCCTTGATGATGACGTCGTCATCGTGGGAACCGCCGGGCGCATCGGTTATCGATTCGGCTTTCAATCCGGCCCCGGAGTGAACTGGAAAGATTTCTCCGTGCGACTGTCCGAAAGCGCAGGGTGGAGATGGAACTGGGGGGCGCCCGCGACGCAGGCGCAGATCCGAAGCGTCCTGGCCGCGCCGCTGCGGCTGGAGGTTCGCGGGGAATATGTCACGGGGCCCGATGAGGGATCGCTGGATAACTTCCTGCTGAAGGCGCGCGAGTGACGCTTTAGCGTCGCGCTACTTGTCGCGGAGCGTCTTGATCAGCGAGCGCAAGTCTTCATGCATGACTCGCATCTGGTGGCGGGTCGCTTCGTCCCCGGCCCGTATCTCCTGACGCAGGCCCGCGGCGACGGCTCCCAGCTCTTCTCGCAGGCCGTCATCGACAGCCGTCAGCTCTCTTCTCAGGCCTTCATCGACGGATTTGATGTCGCCGCGAACTTGCAGAAATTGCTCGTTCACTTCGACTCGGAATTGAAAAAATTGCGATTCGAGCGAGGTGACGCGTACGGTGAGCGCCGTGACTTGTGCCGGTAACTCTTGCAGCGTCTGCACTTGGCTCTCGAAGGACGACGAAGTTAGCATCGTCGCTCACCGGTTCGCAACAGGCCGGCCTTCGGGTTCATAATCCCACCATGCTTCGGCGACTCGCCTGGTCTGCCGCCTTCCTCGCGCTGACGCTCGTCACGCTGAACGCGCAGCGTCCGCGCGACCTCGTGAACACGCAGGTCACCGCGCGTGTCATGAGCGTCATCGATGGCGATACGGTGGACGTTCGTCTTTCATCGGGCCGCCGCATGCGCGTGCGCCTGCACGGCGTGGACACGCCCGAGTCTGGCGAGCCGCTCTTCCAGCGGGTGCGCGACTTCACGCGCGTGCTGATGTTCTCGAAGGACGTCGCGATGACCGGCAAGGACGTGGACGTCTACGGCCGGCTCGTCGCGCGGATTGTGGTCGATGGCGCGGATGCGAGCGAGGCCGTCATCGCTGAGGGCCTTGCGTGCACGTACCATCGATACGTCGTGAACCCTGCGCTCGACGCGGCTCTCGATCGCGCGCGCGCGGCCCAACTCGGTTTCTGGGCTGCCGGTGCCCGGCAACCTGCCTGCGTCCGTCGCGAAGCCCGGACTCGATCCGTAATGGCGTCGCAGCCGACAGCCACGACCCTCATCGGCAACGTGAGCAGCAGGGTCTATCACCTGCCGACATGTCGCAACGCCACCTGCCAGAACTGCACGCGGAGGTTCGCCACACGTGCGGAGGCTGAGGTGGCGGGTTTCAGGCCGGCCGGGGACTGTATCCGGCGCTGAATCACCAGGACACTCATGGGGGTGTTCAATGGCGTCTGTCCGGCCCGACGCGATCCGATTCCGAGCCAGTGCACACTATTAACGGGATAATCCCTTGGCAGGCGATTTTCCAGGAAATAGAGTGCACCGATGAAAGTGCAGTTCGGCCGCTTCGGGGCGCAGTTCCTCGCGTACGCGCACATGCGCCAGTGAGCGGGTCCGCACCGGGTCGCTTGCGGATGAAGCCCATCATGAATCAGAATGGCAACGTGAAACCCGGCGATACGACCCCGGTGCCCGACGCGCTAGCGTTGGAATACAAGCGAGACTACGGGACCGCCAGGGGGGATCTGAACGTCGCGGATCTCGTGAACAATCCCGCAGCCAACGGCGAATGTCGCGTCCTTGGTCTGGGCTTCCAAGAACAGCCTGTTGACCTGTTCACCACCAAGCTGCGTACGCTCTTCGATGATTTGACCGATGCGCCGCTGGTCGGCATCGAGCGAATCTAGCCGCTCGCGCAGAAACTTCTCTTCCAACCGGATCGGCGACTGAATATCGAAGCCGACTCCATGAAACATGAACGTGGAGTGAGGGCAGGCGTAGCGCTTCGAGCCCGCCAGAAAAATCGCGTTCCCGATTGAATCAACGTTCCCGACGTTGTGAACCGTCAGCTCGAACGGCAGTCCTCGCAAGACGTTGTAGATGTTCAACCCGCTCATGACGGCTCCGCCTGGCGTTGAGAGCATCAGGTACACGTGCGGCACCTTCTGATTCGCGAGCGTCGCTAATAGGGCGATCAAGCTCTCGGCGGTCTTCGGGATGATTTCCGCCGAAAAAGAAACGTAAACGGTGTCCGTTACCGTGGGCGCGAGCATGCCAGGTATCTGGACAGGCACCGGCGTACGGGCTTGCGGTGGCGCGCCGCCACCAGTAGTGGATTGCGGAACTTGCGGTGTCGCGTTTGGTGGCGTGGGTCCTGCCGGTATGTCTGGCATATTGAGCCCCAATCGATTCAGGAAGGTTATCTGGACGCGCCGAAGCCCGAGAGCGGTTCGGCGGTTCGGACGGTCGTCATAATCCAGTTTACCGATGGGCCATGACAGGGTAGGTCACGGCTGTAGGTGGCCATGAATACATGCGTGGTCCGTAGATATTGTTTTGGCTCAATCTAGCCTGCTGTCACCGGAATGAGCGTCATGGTGTCGTTGCCGAAAATGTCGATGACCTTCACGGCGATGGTGTAACGCCCCGGCGCCGGATAGGTGTGCGGCGCCGTCGTCAGCTCCAGGTCGCGCCTTTGCCGCGTGCGGAAGCTCTGCCACTCGTTTTCGAAGATGTACGCGCCGGTCCAGCGATCCTCGAACTCGGACGCAGGCAGCTCCAGTTCTCGCTGCGCGGCCTCCTGGCCTGGCAGATGCCCCTGCACGGCGGCGATCCCGGCGCCCTTCGGCACCCTGATGATCTCCTTCCGGCTCTCGTAGTTGAAGTCCACGGCCCAGTAGTCCACCCAGTCGGTCCAGTGCTTCGTCAGGACTTCGCGCCTGATGACACCCTGCTTGTCCTTGGTCACCTTGACAAGCGCGCCGGCGTCACACACGACCTCGCTCTTGCCTTCCTTGAGCTCGGCGGCGATGGCATCGGCGAGACCTTGTGAGTAGAAGACGGAGAAGTCGGTCAGCTCGACGGCGAGGACGAGCGGATTCTTGGCGTCGAAGCGCGGCGTAACTTCGATGTACGCGACATCCTGGAACCGGACCTGACCGCGCTCCACGGCGCGCTTGTCGAAGACCTCTGGCGGAATCGTCTTGGGCGTGAGATCGATGCCCTTTTGCCTCGCCTCGTCAAGCACGGCAGGGAAGAGGCCCATCTCGAACTCGAACGCGAGCACGTCCACGCGCGTGGCCCCGCGCTTCCGGCACTCGGTGATGACCTCCTCGACGAACAGGCGGCCGACCGGCAGGTTGATGGGGCCGACGACGACGAGGCGCGCGCCGGTCTTGCCGTGGAAGAAACCGGCATCTGGCAACGGCTCCGCGCGATACGCCTTCAGGATCAGATCGCGGAATTCCTGCTCCCGGCGTGCAAGCGCCTGCTCCTTCTTCTTGCCCGTCAACCGGCCTGAGATGTTCAGGTACACCTGCCGCTCGTAGCGCCCAAGATTGAGGACCTCGAAAGCCCGGAAGGTTTCGTCCCCCGCCTTCCGCTCACGTTGGACCTGTATGAGCCGCTTGCGGGTTGTGTGGATGGCGAACTTGCCCAGATCCGTGGCGATCCACTTCCGGCCCAGCTTCTCAGCCACCGCGGCCGTCGTGCCGCTGCCACAGAAGAAGTCTGCGATGAGATCGCCCTCCTTGCTGCTGGCGAGGATGATCCGCTCAAGAAGTTCTTCGGGCTTCTGTGTTGCATAGCCCGTGTCCTCCCTTGCCTGTGAATTGACAGGGGAAACATCTGACCACACGGTTCCGACTGGCACGCCCTTGCCCTCGTCCAGAAACCGCCGGAGCTGTGGTCGCCCACCTTCCTGACGCGGCAGTTCAATTCGGCCCTGAGCGAAGAGCCTTTCCATGGTCTCAAGCTCATATCGCCAGCCGAACGCCGGGGCGGTGTGACCGCGCCACTCGTACATCATGTTCGGTCGAGGATTCGGACTCGTGAGGTTGTCAAGACGGTACCGTCGTCCATTCGTTGTTGTGTTCGTGTACTTTGATTCGAGGTAAGAGTCTTCGTAGGGTTCAAATTGCGGATTTCAGATGTAACGGTCGCTCTTCGTCCGCCAGACAATCGCGTCGTGTATGACGCCCCACCGATGACTGTCCCCGTGAGCCGTAACCCTCTTCCAGCTAATCGTGGCTCCTGGCCCCGCTGTCCCAAATACCTCCCGAATGACAGCTTCAACTGCGTAAGCCACATTCGTTCCCATGTGGACATACATACTGCCCTCACTGTGCATCAAATCACGCATCAAGATGAGGCGCTCATAAAGCATCGCGATGAACGAATCGGCCCCATGGCCCCACGTGTCGCGGTAGGCGATCTGCTCCAGGAGGTTTGGCTCTTTGTGGAATGTCTCGCCGCCGATTTCGATGTCCACACTGAAGTCGGCGCCGACGTCGAATGGGGGATCGATGTAGATCAGCTTCAGCCCACCCGCCTCCTCGATCTGTTGGCGCAGTGCGCCGGACTTAAGGGATGACAGAATCAGCTTGTTGTCACCCCAGATGAGCTTGTTCGTCCATCCATCAAGTTGACGACCACGAATGTCGTAGAGTGTGGCCTGTTCGTCACCGATTTCCTGGCGCGGCTCATCGACGTGCTCCAGTGACTGGAAGGGCAGCACGGCCGTGGAAACCTCACGCGTCTTGCCATTCCAGACGAGCTCGACCTCCCGCTTGTCCTGAAAGAGGAGGAACCTGTACTTCTCGGGCAGAGGCTTGCCTTCGTTGATGAGCTTGATGAGGTCGCGCTTCTCGCCGTCCGAGAGCTCGTACGCGTCGGCCTGTGTGCGGTTCATTGTCACGACTGATACTCAGTGAACCCGGACGCCAAGGCGCCAATTGTCTTTGGTGGGTGTTGCTCGAAGCTCGCCTGGTCCACGAAGACGAACCGCCACGTCACACCATCGTCGCTCGCGCAGGCGGCGGTGGCATCGACGCACCACTGCTTCAGTCGTGCCATTTTCTGCGGCACGTCGATCTCCTGGCGCCCTTTCGTTTCGATGATCCAGACCGTCCCGTCCGTGGTGCGGACGATGAAGTCGGGCGTGTAGTTGGAGAGATCACCGTCGGCCTTGACGTAATCGAGCCGAAAGCCCATGGCGAGGTAGATCTTCGAAAAGGCCGCCACGTCCGTCGCGCCCTCGAGGAAGGCCGCGAAGGACAGCTCGAAGCCGCCGGAGTTGGGCTCGCCGACCGTCTTGTTGAATACGGACTTTGTCGCCACCAGATACGGGCGATGGTCGGTGCGGAACGGCCGGGTGTCCCGTAGGCGAATCCGATCCTCGATACGTGTTGTGCCAGAGTCCAGGATCGTCAGCGAGTTGATGGCCTTCTTGAACGAATCGAAGAGCAGCTTGCCGACCTCCGGCTCTGAGAGGTTCCGGAGCACCACCGGGTCTTCGAGGTCCACAGGCGACCCTTCGAACAGGTGCTCCCGAATGAAGATCTTCACCTTGCCGTAGAGCACGTCGTAGCCGCCGACGAGCCGCAGCTCCTTGAGCAGTTGCCGCGCGAAGAACGCCACGACGGACCGATAGTCGGCCGGGCCTGAACCGTCGAGCTGGACGGTATGGTGGATCTCCTCATCCAGCATCAACTTGAACACGATCTCGCGGGTCTGCTCCAGAGTGAACGCCTTTAACGGCAGCCTGGCGTTCCCGAGCGCACTTAGCCCGCATTATTCGCGAAGGGGCCGATTTCGGTTGGTGTGCGGCGTGATCCTCTCGCACAGACGCGAAT